>CAJXPG010000025.1 GCA_913057925.1 uncultured Colwellia sp.
AGTTGCTCTACCAACTGAGCTAAGTCGGCACTACATTAAGTGGTGCGAATTCTAGTGTAATGCTTTGCCCCTTGCAATAGCTAAATTCAAAAAAATTACTATTTTTTGCTCTTTCTTGCTCGTTTGATGGTTTTTTATCCAAGAGTCGCTAACTTTATTACGCGCTAGACCTTAGCAGAAAAGGGAATCAGATATTTATTGCTAAAAATAAAAAATCCGATAGTTGTTCATCTATCGGATTATTTCGGATTTTACTCACTATTTTAATGCAAGTGCGTTAACTCATTAATGTGATAACGAGGCAGCCGGTATATTACCTAATTGTCTAGCTGACATTTGAGACAAGGCTGGTGCCTGCTCATCTAACTGTGCTCTTGTCGCTGCCGCAGTTAAAGCGCCAACAGATTTATTTCTTGCTCTTACCATAGGAGCCGGAATAACACGGCCTTTAACTTTTGGTTGTGGCGCAAAGTTCGCGGCTGACTGCCCAAATAAGCGAGTATGAATACAGCTTCTAATTTCTTCTAAAGTATAATTAGCTTTCACTTTGATTCTTAAGTGTGGAATTGAAGCCGCCTCTAAACTACCACTGACAAACCAATCTTTTTTAATTTTGTATCCTCTTCCTTGTGTATCAACTAAATCAATAGCGCCAAGTAACTTCATACTACTTCTATCGCAAATAACAAAATCTAAGTATTTAGTTTCAGCACTTTTCGCTGCCGTTTGACTCGCACGACTTGATACACCGTTTCGTATAGTAACCACATCACTTAAGCGGACACGATTTAAAACACGGTATTTTGGCCCTAACGCTTGTTCAACTAAGTTTTGAAAATTTTTCTCAGCTGGGGTAAATATCGCTGTTTTACTATCAAAAGGAAAAGGAAAGCTATTATCGTTTAAACGACTCGCTAGCACAGCTACGATAACAACTAAGGTTATCAAGGCAAATAATATCAGTTCCATAAACTTCTCCCGTATTACCCAGCGCAGTCAAAATCTATATTTAATGCGTACTAAAGGTATGATTCAAATTCTTGACGCTTTTTCTCTATTTAAGAAAAAGTTTCACTTATATAGTGATTAAGCAGAATTTGTGCCAAAGTTCAGTAAAGGGTTCAGAGATGATGAAACGATGGTTTTAGTGGAGTAAACTAAGGGGCAACAGCTATTGTAGGTAAATATTTTACTTCAAGCTTTACTCAGCATATTTATCGAGAAAATAAACACTATATATACCCGCTACCATTCAAGGTACATGTTTCAGAGCGGTTGAGCGATTTCAATTCAAGGCGCAGTGATGAAAGAATGGTTATTCAGGAGAATTGCTCCTGCATTCTCTTTATAAGCCACATCCATGTAGCGTCCTTCTAAGTCACTGCAACGAAGAAATGGAATTGCTCAAACGCTTCTACGATGGGTTTAAAATGACTTTATGCTGCGGTAAATAATCAAAACATAGAGTGACTATGCTTAAATTATTCTCCTTGCCTAAAGGCATTTTAATTCCCACTGAAATCGAGCACTTTGAATGGTAACGGGTATAGTTGCTTTTAGCTGTTTTAGTTACTTTAGCCGCGTGAGTGGTTATTTTCCGAGGAGTTAACTTGAGCGATGAGTCAGCCTAGGATTAGGCTGACTGACTGGTCGATAGTTCATCATTATTTTTCTTAGCTATTTTCCAGTATCCCGCAGTTGTTTGCTTGTCTAACATGGCAAATAATTCAACTTCAGGGATTGGTTTCGAATAATAGTAACCTTGAATGATGTCACAATCATTTTCACTAAGACTGCGCAACTGTGCTTGAGTCTCGACCCCTTCGGCGATAACCATTAAACCTAAATTTTTCACCATAGCAATGGTCGAAGTGATAATTTGAAAATCCGAATGGTTTTCTAGCATTCCGAACACAAAGCTTTTATCGATTTTAATGACATCAACTGGCATTTTCTTTAAATACGCTAAAGATGAATAGCCCGTACCAAAGTCGTCAATGGCAAAACTAAAGCCAATAGTTTTTAAAGACTCCATCATGGCAATAGTGTGTTCCATATCCTTAACTAACGTTTGCTCGGTTAATTCAAGCTCAAAGCTGCTCGCCGACAGTGAAAACTCAAGTAAGAGTTCTTTTAAGAAATTCGGTAAATTGGCATCGATAAACTGCCCTGCTGACAAGTTAATGGCAATACGAACATCTGATAAACCGTAGTTCTTTATTTCAATAGCCAACTCAAAACAGCGACGAATAATCCAGTAGCCTAACTCAATCATGTGTTGTGAGTTTTCAAGAATAGGAATAAAGTCTTCTGGCGAGATCATTCCCCGTTCAGGGTGCTGCCACCGCAATAACGCTTCAAAACCATAAAGCCGTTTAGTTTGGGCGCATATTTGTGGTTGTAAACTTAAACTAAATTGCTGCTTAGCCAGTGCCTGCCTTACTTCTCCTTCAAGCATTACCCTATGTGCAACTCTTTGATACATAGCCTGGTGGTAAACATGATATTGACCACCGCCATTGTCTTTTGCTTCATACATGGCAATATCAGCATGACTGATCAAGTCATCAGACTTTTCAGTCGCTGACTCTGTATAGGCAATACCAATACTGGTAGAGACATAGAAGATATTTGATCCTAGCTTTATTGAGTCTTTAAACTGCAGTAAGACTTTTTCAGCGACCTCAACAGCTTCATCAACACCGTCAAGGTGGCTTAAGACAATAACAAATTCATCACCACCAAAACGACTGGCTAAATCTATTTCGCCAACACTTAAGCGTACTCGCTCTGCCGCTTGAATCAGTAACTTATCACCTATATTGTGACCGTTACTATCGTTCACCTTTTTAAAATCATCTAAGTCTAAAAAGAGTACAGCAACGCCCTTTTTATGACGGGTGATGTTTGCTAAAGATTTGCGAAGTTGGTAATTGAGCATATTACGATTAGGTAAGCCGGTCAGTAAATCGTACATAGCAATATTTTCAAGCTCTTTGGTTTTCTGTTCCACCACTAGGTTTAACTGCTCTAGCTCAAAACTTAACTCTTGAGAGGCAAATGTTAATACATCGAGTTCATCAGCAAACATTCGAGGTCGCTTGAGGTCAACTTTACGAAATTGATCAAACTTTTTTTGTGCTAACAATGGCAGTGCATTAGATAGCAATAAGAGTCTTTTGGTAAAAGGGCTTGAGATGAAGTAAACAAAAGCAGCCAGTAAAATGAAAATGATGCTTAAAGAAAAGATAAAACGCTTTTGGTAATCCGCATTTTTAGTATTGTATGTGGTTACATCATCTATTAAGGCTAAGTAAAAATCATTTTTAACCTCATTTGATAAAGTTAACAAATTGATTAAATAATAATTGTTATCTAGCTCTAATTGCTGCCCTTGCTGCAAAATACTTTGTAATCCACTAAACGGATCATTTAATTTAAGTAGAGATTCTGTCAGCCCCATATTTGATGCCGAGAGGACTTTAGCTGACGTTGCTTTAATTGCTTGTTTAGCGGATGTTGGCACCCTGATCACAGCAACATCTCTATCAAGGGTTGCTTTTAAGGCAAACAGCATATCAACAAGTGACGCGCTCATGGTAACGACCACCATATCTCCTTGTTTATTAAGCAAGGGTAAACTTAGTAATAATTGGCAGCTTTGTGGGCAGTAAATACGATGTTCAGGCTCTTGTAAGCGAAACACCTGTGAAATATTATCTTGCACTACCTGAGGAAAGTCATTGGTAGCAAACAGGATGTTTTGTTTATCATCAACAAGCCAAATATCTTCAACATTTAAGTGAAGCTGTAAAGCATCATATTGCTTTTCTAACTGTAAAGCTAAATTAGCAAAATCATTTTGCTCTGACAGTTGAATAAGGTCAGTGAAAGACTCCAACCAAACGGTTAATTTTGTTCGTAAAATACTATTGTGCAAGTTAACTTGTACTTGCCCTTGGTTAATATTATCTTTTTGAAACTGTTGATAATCGGCTTGTAATCGCCAATAAGAAAGCGAAGAAAACCCTACTGCGAGCAGCAATAGAGTAGTAACGATCAACGCTAATAACTTAGTAGGTACACCGACAAATTTTTTATTCATAACAAGCTTACTTCTAGAACCAATACATTAACTGTATGGCCCACATCTGCCAATCTTCAGAGTTATTAATCTGTGGGTTAGGCGCTACTACGGGTGTTAACCTACCCGCTCCTTTCACCCAGTGATACTCCATTCTTGCACTGAAATTACTGGTGATATCATAATTAAGACCTAATGTTACATCCTTATGAAAACCAAAATAATACGGAACCTGTCCACCCGTACTCTCTTCGAGTTCTTTGCCGTCCTTGTCGTCTTTATCAAGATAAAAGTCTTCATAGCGTACCAACAAGGTCATTTTATCAGTCAATTTATACCGTGACTGTAAGTAAAAACCTTGGCCAACATTATCGAGGTTAAAACCCGGGAAGTAAAAGCCGTCTATGGTAAAGCGCTGTTGGTAAACTTCACCACTAAACTCCCATAATTCACCTTCATACAGAGCATTTAAGGTATAGAACTGAAAGACAAAGTCCGCGTCATAGAAAAAATCTTGCGCAGATTGATCATAGGTAAAGCCTGCCTCAAGCAATGACATTCCAAAGCGCCATGATGAAAATGCTGGTCGCCAGTACAAACTGGTTTGACTATCGTAGTCTTGTTCGGCAGTTCCTTGGGCATACTCGCTCAAGATGTTTTTTGTTTGTTCATCAGAAATTGGAGAGGTTCCATAACTTATCTGCCAATCAAAATCACCATACTCATCAGAACTATAGCTTATTTTACTGGCGATACCGTCACTACCAACCGCAATATCTCTAAAACCATCAAAGTACACTGATTGAGGTAGAATAATACTTGGTCTTGCAAAAGGAATATCGCGAGAGCTAGAGTAAAGCCAATGGTTATTTTTGAAGCGCCCTAGGTAAATATTCGCCTGCCAATTATCATCAGAATACGCTGACCAATCTAATAAGGCATAATCAACCCTTGCACCTTGAGCATAGCGATTTCCACCATCTAAGTACACAACTTGCCCAGCTAAACGGAAGCGATTATTTATTTTGTAAGAGGCATTAAGGCCGATTTCAGTCAACTCTGCCGAGAGTTCACCATCGTCATTAACAAAGTCACTACCATCAACATCGATCAGACCTTGTGAAAGAAACCCATGTAGCTGGAAGTTTTGAGAGCCTGAAGTGCTATTCGTTTCTTTTGCATAAGCTAGATTACTCGTTAGCCCCATAGCAACAAGAAACATAGCTTTTATATTTACCGCGAGGTTTATAGAAGGAAACAAATTATTAACTTTGCTTAAAACTTCTACTGCAGCATTAGTCTTTAATTTTGACAACATTGACCACTCCTTTTCCACGTTCCTTCTGTTTACTATCCATAACAGTATTTTCTTGACTAACAACTTGAGTCAAAGTGACTTTGTCATCCTTTTCTTTCGCTATTAACTTTTGCAAACTTGGAGTATCTATATAACCAATTGCCCCAGGAGTTTTAATAACAGCTTGAATAAGTTCTTCTTCTGATTGAACCGTAGTTGGCGCGACCCCTAATCCTGAGTAGGTGAGCTTATGCCAAATACGGTTAAGTTGATAAGGAAAAATCTGTAAACGCTCTTTGGCAAAGCGTTGATGAAGTACATGCTGACTTGGCAATACAAATACAGTAATTGCGCTGTTGTCACTCCAGTTTACTTGGCGCATGGTATAAATACGCCTTAACTGTGATTTGGTTAAATTATTATCAATAACCTGTGGGTGAGTCACGATCTCAAGCGCCAAAACCGGTGTAATCACAAGAATTGACAATAAAAGCATGATACTAAAAAGGAAGTGTTTAATAAGGCGACCCTAAGGGAATTGAACAAAAGTATAAAAAAGCATTTAAAATCAATACAGTAATATTAATATCTCAATAATAATAGCTTAAATCAGTAAAAAATCAATACACTACTGGTACGCGAAAGAGGTTTGACCAGTACTTTGCAGCTATAATCTTCGAAAACCACGCTATTATCGTCAATAACAAAAAAAACCATAAAAACTAACTTTTTTGGTTCACAGCGTCATCATTTTATGTAATTATTAGCGCCAATTATACTTTAAAGGTGATTTAGCAGAAGATGAGCACAAAGTTTACAGTTTTAGTGTTAAATGGCCCAAATTTAAATATGCTTGGCAAAAGAGAGCCTGCTATTTACGGTAAACAAAGCTTAAGTGACATTATTGCTGATCTCAGTATACAAGCTGCTGAAAAGGGCATTGAGCTGCAGCATTTACAATCTAATGCTGAACATGAACTAATTGATGCGATACATAATGGCTTCCAGAAAGTGGATTTCATTATTATTAACCCTGCTGCTTATACACATACTAGTGTCGCGATTAGAGATGCTTTGCTTTCTGTTGCTATTCCTTTCATCGAAGTGCATTTATCTAATGTCCATGCGCGTGAAAGTTTTAGAAAACACTCTTATCTATCTGATGTTGCTACCGGTGTAATCTGTGGATTTGGCTCAGCAGGCTATAGTTATGCCCTCGACGCTGCCCACACACAGTTAAGTAACACAAACAGTCAAAATAAATAACAAACATTAACAGTTAGTGACTCGTCATTAACCTATATTGAAAATATTAAATTTACCAACCCATATTAAGGTGTTCCAATGGATATTCGTAAAATCAAAAAACTTATCGAACTTGTTGAAGAATCAGGTATCAACGAATTAGAAATCGCTGAAGGTGAAGAATCAGTACGTATTAGCCGTGGTGGTCAAGTTGTTCAAGCTGCCCCTGTAGTACAAGCTGCACCTGTTGCTGCTGCACCTGTTGCCGCGGCTGTTGCAGCTCCTGCAGCTGAAGCTGCTGCACCTGCACTTTCTGGTCACGTAGTTCGTTCGCCTATGGTTGGTACTTTCTATGCTTCTGCTTCTCCAGATGCGCCTGCATTTGCTGAAGTTGGTAAGCACGTAAATGCTGGCGATACTTTATGTATTGTTGAAGCAATGAAAATGATGAACCAAATTGAAGCTGACAAGTCTGGTGTAATCAAAGAAATTCTAGCAAGCAATGAAGACGCTATTGAATTCGATCAACCTTTATTCATCATTGAATAAGCCCACTTATCTTAAATAAAGATTCCAAAAATAAGGGTTATTCCATGTTAGATAAAGTTGTTATCGCCAACCGAGGCGAAATTGCCTTAAGAATACTGCGCGCTTGTAAAGAGCTTGGTATCAAAACTGTAGCTGTTCATTCAACTGCTGATAAAAACCTTAAACATGTTTTATTAGCTGATGAAACTATTTGTATTGGTAAAGCCTCTGCACTTGATAGTTACTTAAATGCACCTGCTATTATCACTGCTGCTGAAGTAACTAATGCTGTTGCTATTCACCCAGGTTATGGTTTCCTTGCGGAAAACGCTGACTTTGCTGAGCAAGTTGAAAAGTCTGGTTTTGCTTTTATCGGCCCTAAAGCGGAAAGCATTCGCATCATGGGTGATAAAGTTGCTGCTATTCAAGCGATGAAATCAGCTGGTGTACCATGTGTTCCTGGCTCTGATGGTCCATTAACTGATGACGAAGACCTTAACAAGGCCCATGCTAAACGCATCGGCTATCCTGTTATCGTTAAAGCTGCCGGTGGTGGTGGTGGTCGTGGTATGCGCGTTGTACGCAGCGAAGAAGAATTGATTGAGTCAATTGCCTTAACTAAACGTGAAGCGGGTACTATTTTCAAGAATGATATGGTTTACATGGAGAAATTCCTTGAGAACCCACGTCATGTTGAAATCCAAATCGTTGCTGACGGTAAAGGTACTGCAATCCATTTAGGCGAGCGTGACTGTTCTATGCAACGTCGCCATCAAAAAGTTGTTGAAGAAGCTCCAGCACCAGGTATCACCCCTGAAATGCGCGCCAAAATTGGTGAACGCTGTTGTAACGCGTGTGTTGAGATTAACTATCGCGGTGCCGGTACTTTTGAGTTCTTATATGAAAACGGCGAGTTCTACTTCATTGAAATGAACACCCGTATTCAAGTAGAGCACCCTGTTACTGAAATGATCACTGGTGTTGATTTGATCAAAGAACAGCTTCGTGTTGCTGCAGGCTTACCATTATCTTGTACTCAAGAAGATATCAAAATTGCAGGTCACTCAATTGAGTGTCGTATCAATGCTGAAGATCCTCGTACCTTTATTCCTTCACCGGGTAAAATTACGCGTTTCCACCCACCAGGTGGTTTAGGCGTGCGTTGGGATTCTCATATTTACGCTGACTACTCAGTTCCTCCACATTATGACTCTATGATTGGTAAATTAATCACTTGGGGTGATAACCGTGATGTAGCTATTGCACGTATGCGTAATGCTTTATCTGAATTAGTGATTGATGGCATCAAAACCAACATCACCTTGCATCAAGATATCTTAAATGATCAAGGTTTCGTTAATGGTGGTGCTAACATTCATTACTTAGAGCACAAATTAGCTGAACTTGACTAGTTAATCCGCTATTAGCTGATCAAGCTTCACTATCAAAAGCTCTGCACTTGCAGAGCTTTTTTGTTATTATTGGTATAAACATCGATTTAAGCCAATGTGTATAGTTACTGCATTGCTGTAAATGGTATTCCTTGTAGTACTCTGAGTTAATAATGTTATGTCAAAACCTCTTGAAAAACCAAAAGCTCCTGCCGATGATGATTGTTGTGGCGGTGGTGCGTGTAACCCTTGTGTTTGGGATGCTTACAACGCTAAATTACAACAATGGCGAATAGCAGAAGCCAAGCGAAGAGAAGAAGCTGAAAACGCGTCGGAATAACTCTTCTTAGCAAGCCTTCTTAACAAGCAAAAAATAAAGCCAGTGAAACATCGTTTCACTGGCTTTTTATTATCCATCAGTAATCACAGTAAACTGTTTCAGCTCAATATCCTGAGCTGAAGCTAAATAACCTCAGATCTTATTTAAATACCGACTAACAGCTTGGAGAAATAAACTTATAGCTAAACCTTAGCAATGCGCTTGGCAAAACCATTTGCTTTATTAAAACCAATACTTGAATTTCGAGCTAGTTTGGTAAACATCAAATAGCACCATGGCACTAGATATAAACTAGTCACCGTCGAAAAGGTTAAGCCACCAATAATAGCGATTGCTAAAGGTGAGTAAGAAGGGCCATCGCCACCAATTTGGGTTGAGCCTAATGCTAGAGGCACCATACCTAATACCGTGGTAGCGACTGTCATTAATACCGGTCTTAATCGAGTAACACAGATATCAGCAATCACCGTTTCTAATTCTTCAATTTTTGGTGACATCTGGTTAATTTGATCAATAAGCACAATGCCATTGTTCACCACTATGCCCATTAATATTAAAATACCAATCATGCCCATCACCGACATGCTGCTCCCCGTTATTAAGAAGAACCAGAAAACGCCAACAATAGAATATAGAATCGAGCTAATAATGGCTGCAGGCAATAATAACGACTCAAATAATGCAGCCATCACGATATAAATCATCGCTAAAGCCAGAATCATATTCACCAACATAATATTTTGCTCTTGCTGCTGACGATTAAAACCACGACCTAACTTCCAGGTATATCCAGCCGGTAAATCTAAGGTTTCCATCGCTTGTTCAATGCGCTCTTTTGCTTGCTCCATGGTTATATCGTTTAAGTTTGCACCTAAGGTCAATGCAGTTTGTCGCTCTTCTCGATAGATTTTTGCCAGTCTAGGTTGTACTTTAAATTGTGCAACGCTTTCTAAGCTGATGTTTTGGCCGTCGATTTCGGTAATAGGTAATTTCTTTAATTGATTTAAAGAGTACTTAAGTCTTTCATCATAAAGTAAACGAATATTCACTTCGCCATTAGGATCATGACGAAAGCTTCTTAACTCAAGACCGCGTAATGCCGTACCAACAATCTGTGCCACTTGTCTGGAATCAAGTCCAAGCTGATTGGCTTTAAACCTATCGATGATAACAACCATTTCTTTTTGGTGCTGAGACACATCACTTTTTACGTCTGTTAAGCCCTCAACATGAGCCAGAATTGGTACTATTTGTTCTGACAAGGTCATTAACTTTTCTGTGGAAGCACCGAGCAAAGTAACGCTTACGCCACCACTTTGCGCACTTCGCCAACCAAAATCTGGTTTAGCATCAGCAAATACCGGCATTTCTTTTCTAATGCGCTCTTTCAGCTCATTCATTGAAATATCGCGACTTTCTTTTAACAGTAAGGTAGAAGAAGCGCGCTCGCCATTGTAATAGCTATAAACAGAATCAATATAGAATTCATCTTTATGCTTATATAAATATTCTTCCATGCGATCGACCATTTTCTCTACATGTTCAAGAGGAAATTGTCCTTCAACGTGATAACGCATAAACAAGCGAGTACCATCTTGATTATCGTTATTATCTGAGGTGATCACCCCCATAGGAATTGCGGTGCTCGCTAAAATCAATAGCGCACAAAAGCCAGTGATTTTAGGATGAGATAATACCCATGACAGGCTCTTTTTATAGCGTTGACGCGCTCCTTTTTCTTTTGGTTCGCTAACCGCCTCTACTTGCTTGTCACTTGCTTCTTCAACTTTACCAATAAGGTTTTCAATTGGCATTTTGCTCAGTAACAGTGGCAGTAAAGTTTTAGCAATCAATAATGATGCCGCCAATGAAATACATATGGCGATTGCAACGTGTTCTAAAAATACCGTCAGTTGTACTTTTTCGCCGATAATATTGGGCAGAAAAACTATCATGGTGGTTAAGGTGCCTGTCATTACCGCTAAAGACACCTTATCAACACCTTGAAGGATATTTTTGATTTTCTCTTGTTTAGTACTTGTCGGGTTAGCGCGGTGCTCTGCTGCAATAGACTCGGTAATTACCACCGAGTTATCAACCAACATACCTACCGCTAATAACAAACCCATCATAGATAAGATATTAAGTGAGTAACCTAAAAAGTACATCACCGCTAAGGTAATACAAATTGAAAATGGCACAGAGGCTACAACCAGCATAGTTGCCGTGGTATTTCTTAGGAAAAGGAATAACACAATAAATGATAATGCGGCACCAATAGCGCCCGCCATTAACAAATCAGCTAACGAATCGGTTACCCCTTTTGCTTGGTCTTCCATCATAAAGATGTTGATACCATTAAACTGCGGACTATTAGATATTTCATCAACAGCCTTTACTACTCGACCCGCGACATCAACAAGGTTAGCACTTGATTCTTTAAAAATATTGACACCAATAGCGTAACTTCTGTCTAAATGGCGGCCATCTATTCGTTCTGGTTGCTCAAAAGCTATCTGAGCAACATCACCCAGGTAAACATTTTCTTTAACAATTAACGCTCGGATATCATTAAGCTTGGTAAATTCACCTTTTGGACTAATACGGATGGTATTACTAGCCGATCGTAAAGATCCTGCATTGATGGTAAAATTATGCGCCTGCAATACGCGTGTTAAATGCTGAATATCAACATTATGACTTGCCATACGTTCTGCTAATAATCGAATAGATATTTGTCTTTGGTCAACACCATAAAGTTCAACTTTAGACACACCTGTCATACGTTCAAGAGGCTTTTTCAGATAATTGTTCAGCAATTGAAAACTATTTTTTAGCTCTCGCTCACTTGATATGCGTAAGGTTAAAATAGGCATGTCAGCTGTCGAGAACTGATAAACAAACACGCGCTGTAAATCTTCAGGTAATAAATGACGAATGGCATCAATTTTCTCACGCGCTTCAATTGACTTGCCCGTTAAGCTGCTATCCCATTCCACCTCAATATTTATTTCAGCTCCATGCTCGGTAGAACGTGAATTCAACCTTTGTATTCCGCCCATAGTTGCTAGCGCTTCTTCAAGCGGTTTCGTGACTAAACGTTCAACCTCTGCTGGCGTTGAAGCTTGATACGGCGCATTGATCATCATTTCAGGAATATCGATACCTGGCCATTTTTCAAGGGGTAATAACTGACTAGCCGCAACCCCCATCATTAACATGGTTAAACAAAGCATCAAGGTGGTCACTGGCTTTTTAATTGCCAGTGCGGTTAAGTTCAATTTGCTGTTAGACATTTTGAGGCTCCGGTAATGGACTCACCATTGATGACTTACTGGTTTCATCGCTCAATTGTTCAAACTTCTTATGATCAAATAATTGATAAAGCACAGGTAACACAATAAGGGTTAATAACGTTGAGCAAATTAAGCCACTGATCACGGTAATCGCCATCGGCGTTCTTAATTCCGCCCCCTCGCCTACCGCTAACGCCATCGGCAATAAACCAAGCGCCGTGGTTAATGTCGTCATAATGATGGGACGTAACCTTGATTGCGCGGCTTGCTTGATAGAATCAGCTTTCGCTATTCCTTGTGCTCTTAGCTGGTTAATTCTGTCAAGTAATACAATGGCATTGTTCACCACAATACCCGCCAGCATGATTAAACCAATAAAGACTATCACGCTGATATTACTACCAAATAGGTATAAGCCATAAATAGAACCAACACCTGCAAGCGGTACGCTAAATAAAATTAACAGCGGCTGTAATAATGACTCAAATTGCGACGCCATCACCAAATACACTAGAAATACCGCTAGCGTTAGTGCCATCAGCATAGAGTTGAACGACTGTTGCATCTCTTCACTTTGGCCGCCAAAGGTTGGTATCACGGTTAACGGCAGTTTTAATTGCTTTATTAATTTATTGGCTTGAGCAAGCGCACTATTTTGATCGCCCATGGCAATATTGGCACTTATCACAGCCACACGTTGCTGATTAATGCGATTGATTTGTGCAGGACCAACGGTTTCAACAATGTCACTAATACTGGCTAAAGTAATTGGGAAGTTATCATTTGGGTTAACCACTAACTCTCTTAAGTCATCAATTGAGTCACGCTGTTTTTCATCACTACGCACTAAGATATCTATCTTGCGATCCAATAAGGTATATTTACTGGCAATATTACCGCCAATTTTCACCGCAACAAGCCTTGCAATATCAGGAGCATTTAACCCTAATTGTGCAATCT
Source organism: uncultured Colwellia sp. (assembly GCA_913057925.1). GTDB lineage: Bacteria > Pseudomonadota > Gammaproteobacteria > Enterobacterales > Alteromonadaceae > Colwellia. The sequence continues at coordinate 13,142 of CAJXPG010000025.1, forward strand.
TTTGTTGATTAAAGTGTATCGCTAACTCTGGCTGACCTTGACGTTGGCTATTAGCAACATCAACAAACTGTGAATCTTGTTCCATTAAGCTTGTTAAGCGCTTACTGTAAGTCGCCAGTAAATTGAGATCATAACTTGCTAATTCAATACTGATTGGTTTACTAAAGGTAAATAATTCAGGTTGATTTAACTGGGTAGTCGCACCGACAAGTTTTTGCGTGTACTGGCGAATATCAGCCATAACTTGCGCTTCATCTTGGCTGTTGTGCAGCATAATTTGTAATCTTGCTTGATGTTCGCCGCCTTTATCCGCGTTACTGGTCATTAAGCTACCTCGACCTGTTAACGAATAAGTACTTTTAATACGATCATCGTCTTGTAATTTTTTAGCTATTTTATTAATCGTTTTATCTGTTAGTGCAAGTGGGGTACCTGGCGCTAGTTCTAGCTCTAAATAAAACTCGCCTTGAGCAAGTGGTGGTAATAACTCCACCCCTATTTTTGGTAAGATAAAAAAGGCAGAGCCAGCAAAAGTTAAACTAATGAGTAACGTTGTCACGGCATTTCTCAACGCTAAAGCTAATGACTTGCGATAAAGTGCCGCTAATTTTTCAAAGGTAAAGTTAAAGGCGGCAGTTACCGGTTTCAATATTATTGACGCTACTTTACTAATGCCGTGAAAAGCTAACAGTACAATGCGACTAATTAACATTGGCAGATAAATGAATAAAGTTTTAAATGGTAACGCTAAGATAAAAGTCACTTTTTTATACCAAGGCAGTGCTTTAAAGCTCATCTGTTCAGCTTGCTCTAGTTCACCCTCTTCCAACGCTGAATTTTGAGCTGCTTGTCTTGAAGCCAACATTGGAATTAAGGTCAGCGCAACCACTAAGGAAGCAATCAAAGCAAAGGCAACAGTCATCGCTTGATCGGCAAATAACTGACCAGCAACACCTTCAACAAAAATAAGTGGCACAAATACCGCTAACGTAGTTAGCGTTGAAGCAATGATAGCGCCGCTGACTTCTTTGGTACCTTTTCTCGCTGCCTCGACCACATTTAGACCTTGTTCTTTATAGCGAGCAATATTCTCGAGCACCACAATGGCATTATCCACCAATAAACCTGTTGCCAGAGCAATACCGCCAAGGGACATAATATTTAAACTAATGCCGTTACCATACATCATGTTAAAAGTGGCAATCACCGAGACGGGTATTGACAGAGAGATAATCAGCGTTGGTTTGATAGAGCGTAGAAACAAATACAAAATGACCATTGCCAATAATCCACCAACAATTGCTGCGGATTTAACTTCATTAATGGCATTGGTGATAAAAGTTGATTGGTCGTAAACCACCGTTAATTTATAACGATCGCCTAGCATTTTATTAATCGCGTCTAATTTATTATTAATTAACTTAGCAACTTGTACGGTATTGGCATCACCTTCTTTATAGATAGCAAGTTCTACCGCTTCACTGGCATTGATACGGGTTACATCAGTACGCTCTTTATAGCCATCAACGATAGTAGCAATATCATTTAACGTCACTATTTGATCGTTTTCACGATAAACCACCAGCTCACCAATCTGGTTAATATTGGTAAATTGGTTAAGCGTTCTCACTAAGTACTGGGTATTTCCTTCAATTAACTTACCTGCTGAAATATTAATATTCTCAGCATTAATACGATTAATAATCTCTTGGCTACTTAAGTTAAGTTGCGCCAATTTATGTTGGTCTATTACGACTTGGTATTCTTGCTCTAAACCACCGCCTAGTTTTACCGACGCAACACCTAATAAAGATTCTAACTGACGCTTAACATCGTATTCGGCAAAAGTTCTAAGCTTAGTTAACCCCACAACCGAGTTATCCGTTGTTTGCAAGCCTAGGCGAATTATAGGATCTAACGAAGGGTTAAATTTTAAGATTAACGGCTTTTCTACATCAAGGGGTAAACGGATAAGATCTAACTTCTCTCTCACCTCTAAACTGGTGATGTCCATCGCTACATCCCACTCAAACTCTAGTAGTACGTCTGACTGACCTGCTTTAGAGACTGAGCTTATCTTTCTTAAACCTTTTACCACACCGACCGCCTCTTCCACGGGCTTAGTGATTAACTGCTCAACTTCAGCAGGGGCTGCGCCAATATAATTAGTTCTGACCGTTAAAGTTGGGTAAGAAAGCTCTGGTAATAGGTTAACGGCTAGGCGAGATAGCCCCACTAAACCAAAAAGCATCACCGCGAAAGTAAACATCCACACAGTGACAGGACGTTTTATTGCTACATCAACAATGCTCATGATAAAGCTCCAATGGTATTTACACTACTGATTAGCAATGAAGTAAAAATTATAAAAACAGTGGCTACTGGGTGTTTAGTAGCCACAAAGAACACGTTATCAAGCAAATGATTCATCAAACAACTCTCTATTTGCTAGCTTTTGCTATAGCGGTGTCTGTATCCGTTAAGCCATTTTCGATAAGGCTATCTTCATCCGTGGCTTGAGCGTTTAAGATTTCAACCAAAGCATTGGCTTTTAAGTTATGGTGACCATTAACCACAACAGTATCTCCCTCTGCTAATTCGCCAGATATTTCAGTTAACTGCTCTTGAACAAAGCCTTTATTAATTAATACTTCAATCGCCTTGCTGTCTTTAACTAAAAATATTTTACTTTGATTATCAAGGGTAATAATGGCATCTGTTGGAATTGTTAAAGTATCTTCATGGGTATCAAAGGTCAGGGCAATTTGAGCAAACATACCTGGTTTTAATGCCAACTCTTCATTACTTAACGATAAAATCACTTTAAAGGTACCGCTGCGGCTATCAATTACCGGAGAAACAGAACGCACTTTCGCAACAAATTGCTTACCTTGGCGGGCGCTGAAATGTAATAACGCTTGTTGACCTAGTTGCACATTACTCAGTTGGTGTTCTGGTAAGTAAACCACTGCTTCTAACGAGGATTGGTCTACGATATGAAATAGCTTTTGGTAACCTTGAGTAAAGTGACCGGTTTTAACAAAGCGCTGAGAAATGTAACCAGAGATAGGCGCAACCACTTGGCTGTCTTTTAAATCAAGCGCAGCTAACTCTTTTGCAGCAACTGCAGCTCTGTGTTGGTATTTAAGTTTGTCTGATGCTTGCGCACTCACTAATTGCTTTTCAGCCATTTGTGATAAACGTTTTAATTCTTGTTCAATACCCGCTAATTCAGCTTCCGCCTTATCTAGCGCTAACTGATAACGTCTTGCATCAACTTTAGCAAGCAGCTGACCTTTTTCAACAAAATCCCCTTCTTCAACAGTTAGCTCTTCAATAATGCCGGTAACACGGGTAATGATTTCAGCTTCGTTACGAGACTCTAATGTTGCTGTAGTATGAAAGTTTGATGAAACATCTTTACGTTCAATATTTGCCACCATCACAGGGATGGCAAATTCAGCTACCTCTTCAGTTTTTTCTTTTGCTTCTGGCTCAGAGCAAGCGGTTAACAGTAATGAAGTGGCTATCGCAGAAGACAGTAATAATTTTTTAGAAAGAGTAAGCATGGGTATTTCCCTATTTTTAATAATGCATTAAAAATAGCACAGGACATGCCAATTACTCATTCCCTATATGTAACAACAAGTTACAACTAATAACTTAGATTAACAAAAACAGGTTTGGTTAAAATAACTAATAAGTTAGTGTTTTTGATAATTATTTTTGTCAAATACACTAAGTCATAACTAAATGATTCGTTAGACGATAAGGAAGTGCTGGCGAGACGAAAAAGTAACAAGACATTTCCTAACTTGAAGAATATTGCCAAAGCTTTATGCTGTACAAAAATTAACACTCAGCAAACAAATGCTCACAGTAACTTGAGCACTGATTGATTATTATCTGTTCATTAGTTAAATCATGAGGTAGATATTATGTTAAATAATCAAATTCATAGAAATGACTTATTGTCAGTTAGTCCAGTAATTACCGACAACAGAAAACAAAATGACAACCCTGACACTATGTGGAATAAGCTAAATTTAAGTCAACAGTACGCTGTTTGTAGCCTTGGGCAATTTGGCTACCTTTTAACTTATGTGCGCACGTTAGGTGATAGCGTATTAGCAATACTAAAGCTCGATGATAAAGTTGCGACGATAAATGAAGCCGGTACTATCAATGTAAATCCTGTTATTGATTGCCGTCAGTAATAATCGATTACTAATCAAGCAATAAAAAATAAAGGCGAGCTTGTGCTCGCCTTTATTTCATCTCTGATATGACCCGTAATAAATAGAGTTAGCTAAACTGCATTTCAGATATCTGACTGTTAACTACTAATTGATATTTAGCTAAATAGGTCAATATTCTTTATACGACTCATAAACTTGTTACTCTATTTCCATATAAAACTTAAAAAGAGTAACCCCTTTTAAGGTGACATAATGGATGTTAAAGCTGAGTTGTAATAAACAATAATGAACTCCTAGCAACAACGAGAAAAGGCATCTGATTTATTCAGATACCTTTTACAATAAAGGCTATGTCATTAAATTAAGGTAATTGGCAAAGCTCCTGTTCCTTTTTATTATAGAAATCAGCAGTTAAACCAAGCATTTGTGGTACCGTTGCCGAAATAGCAATAGAGGAAAGCGTCCCCACTAAAACACCAGAGAAAAGTGCAATAGCAAAGCCCGCTAATGATTCACCGGCAAAAAACCAAATAGCCATGATAGTTGCTAGCGTGGTACCTGAGGTAATTAAGGTACGCACAAAAGTCGACTTGATTGCCAAATTAATCATGCTATCAATATCCCCAAGCGTTTCATCATGTTCAGCATTATTAGTGTTTTGCCCTGACGCTTTTCGCTTCATGATTTCTCTTATCTTATCACCGACAATAATCGAGTCATTTAATGAGTAACCAATAATGGCTAACAAACTGGCCAAAATAGTTAAATCAAAGGGAATGTCAAACCAAGCAAAAATGCCCAGTACAATAATGACATCATGAAAAAGCGCAATCACCGAGCCTGCCGCTAAGCGCCACTCGAACCTAAAAGATAAGTAAAGTAAAATCACTATCATCGAGGTTAATAAGGCTAACCCGCCTTGGTTTATTAATTCCTCTCCTACTTGGCTACCAATATAAATAGCATCTTGTGGTGCGATACTCAGACCACTTTGTTGGGCAAAATCAGTTAACCAAGCTTTACCTTTCAAGCTAACGTCATTATCCGCTTGCTGAACGCTCCAATAAGTACCATTGTCAGCAGCAGTTAATTTAAAAGAGTCGGGTAGATAAGAAGCCAACAATGCTTCCATCTCATTATGTTTTATCGACTTTTCAGTTGAAAACTCCGTTAAATAACCACCAGTAAAATCTAATGCCAGGTTAAGGCCATTAGTGAAAAGACCTAATAGGGAAAATACAATAACCACTGCCGCTAAGTAAAAGCTAAACAAACGAAACTTACTGAGCATATTGCTTTGCTTTGATATCAAATAACTCATAACTTAACTCCAAGTAATTGTGCTTTGTTTCCGCGAATTGCTAAATTAGTCAGTGCTTTAGATACAAAGACACCGGTGAACATACTGGTTAAAATGCCTAAACATAAAATAAGCGCGAAACCTTTCACTGGGCCATAGCCAATAGAATATAAAATAATACCTGTGATCATTGTGGTGATGTTGGCATCTAAAATCGTTGAAAAAGCACCTTTGTAGCCACTTTCTACAGCTAAAAGTACTGTTCGTCCTCGCTTTAACTCCTCCTTTATTCGTTCGAAAATAAGTACATTAGTATCAACCGCCATACCAACAGTTAACACCAAACCAGCAATCCCCGGCAGTGTCAGCACTGCCCCTGGTAACAGTGACATCAGCCCAAGCAAACTAATTAAGTTTAACGCTAAAGCGACATTGGCAATTAAGCCAAGAGAACGATACCAAAGCGCCATAAACACCAAAGTAACGGCAATGCCAATACTCAGTGCTTTAATACCGTTATCGATATTATCTACTCCTAAGGTAGCCTCAATAGTGCGTTGCTTGACGATGGTGACAGGCGCGGTTAACGAGCCGGCTCTTAGTAATAAAGCCAATTCTTGTGCAGCTTCGCTACTATCCATATTGGTAATACTAAATTGAGCGCCAAGGTGCTGCTGAATTGTGGCAACATTAATCACTTTGCTTTTCTTGGTCATTTCATCGTTAGCATCACGGTAATATTCTGAAAAAACGGTGACCATTGGCTTGCCGATATTCTTTTTAGAAAATGACGACATTTTTTTACCGCCAACACTGTCTAAGGTAAGGTTTACCAGCGGCATGCTCATTTGATCTTGTCCTGCCCGAGCATTTTTGATGCTACTGCCAGAGAAAACAACCTGACTATTCAGGGTCAATTTTCTACCACTTTCGTCGGTCATTCTGATAGTGCCAATAGCTTTTGAGTTTTCTGCTAGTTGATAAAAATCAAGGGATGCCGTGGCACCAATAATTCTTTTCGCTTCTTCTGGGTTGTGAACACCAGGCAATTCAATACGTATTCTGTTTTTGCCTTGCTTTTGGGTAATCGCTTCAGTAATACCTAGCTCTTCTATTCTGCCGCGCATGGTTTTTAATGTTTGCTTCATAGTTTCTTGGCGAAATTTAACCTGCTCAGCTTCTGAATAACTAAAGATAAATTGCTTATCTGTGACTTTTTTCTGGCTAAGCTCAGGGTAATTCTTACTAATCTTACTCATTAATGCCGCTTGACCCGCTTGCTGAGCAGATGAAAAGTTAACGAGGATTGTATGACTGTTTTTCGATGCCGTTGCGCTCAAGCGAATGCGCTGCTCAATGGCTAACGATTTAACTTCAAGGGCAATACTTTTCAGTCTTTCTGACAATGCTTGTTCTGTATCTACATCAAGCACAAACAGCACGCCGCCACTTAAATCTAAGCCTAGCTTAATCGGCTTCCCCTCTAGTGACTTCAGCCAAGCAGGGGCATCATTGTTAAGTAAACCGCCAACAAAGTAATCTTGGCCAAACTCATTTTTTAACAGCTTTTCAGCACTATCTTGCTCTGCTTTATTGATTAAGCTAATAGTGATTTGCTTGGCTGATACGTTGATCTCATCAACGCTAATATTATGCTCTGCTAACAAGCGCTTAATGTGATGAGGTGAAGTTTGCTCGGTTTGGGCTTCATTATTGACTAGGTGAATACTGGCCTTATCAGGATATAAGTTGGGTAAAGCGCTAATAATCATAAATAACAATATGAAAATGATGACAATATTTTGCCATTTAGCCTGTTTAACAGACTGAGTTGTTCTTGAATTCATCATAAAATCTCTACATATACACTTGCCCGCTCCGCCAAAGCAATCAGCTTTAGAGCAAGCACAGCAAGTAACTGATAACTAGCATCAGTATTAAAAAGGTAACATTGGATTTTTTGCAGTAATAAAAAATAGCGACGCTATTGATATGCTGCCAAGGGATGAATTAACTGTGGTACGTGGTTCGAGCCGAATACAAGAGGTTGCCATCTTTCCAGCCGGAAAGTCGCGAAGAGTTACTACTATGACTTAATTGCTCAAACCAAAGACTCACCTCAGGCGGGTTACTTAACAGTTTAAACATGGCGGCATTGAGTTTACTTTTAAAAAACTCCATCACTAAAACATAGTTAGCTGTGGTTTGAACCTCTGCGGAAAAAAGCGATGGACTAATTCGAGTTAACCTTGGCAGGTTAAATAAATCTTCCGACTCATCGTTATCAGCACTCGAGGCCAAAAGCTGCTCACTTAAGGTGATTGATAGCTGCTTAATCGAGTTTTTTTCAAAGCTATGAGAATTTACTTTAGCGATCGACGAAGCATTAGCTGCTTGAGCTAATATCATCAAAAATAACATGACTGTTAATTTACGCCACATAAAATAAATACTCCGTTTAGGTAGCTAATGATATAAGGTTATTAATCTCAGTTACAAGGCTATTGTAAAAAAACAAAAAAAACCCCGTATTAACGAGGTCTTATATAATTTACTTTAAGGTGTCTTTCTAAAAAATCAGGATCTAGAAGGGAATATCATCATCAAAATCAATTGATGGCTCTTGCGGGTTTACCTTAGGAGCTTGTTGTTGCTGACCTTGGTTAGCAAAACCGCCCTGTTGTTGACCTTGTTGAGCAAAGCCACCTTGCTGTTGAGCTGGCGCTTGTTGTTGTCCAGAGAAACCACCTGATTGTTGAGCAGGTTTCTGAGCAAAACCACCTTGCTGTTGAGCAGGCTTTTGTGCAAAACCGCCTTGTTGAGCTGGTGCTTGTTGTGCAAAACCACCTTGTTGCTGACCTTGCTGTTGGAAGCCACCTTGTTGCTGACCTTGCTGAGCAAAACCACCTTGTTGCTGACCTTGATTAGGGAATCCACCAGCTTGTTGACCACCACCTGACTTACCATCAAGCATTTGCATTACGCCGTTAAAACCTTGTAATACAATCTCGGTAGTATATTGGTCTTGACCTTGCTGATTAGTCCACTTACGTGTTTGCAAAGAACCTTCAAGATAAACTTTTGAACCTTTTTTCAAGTATTCGCCCGCAATTTCAGCAAGCTTGCCAAACATTACCACACGGTGCCATTCAGTTTTTTCTTTTTGCTCACCTGTTTGCTTATCTTTCCATGAGTCTGACGTTGCCACAGTAATATTTGCTACTGCGCCGCCATTTGGCATAAAACGTACCTCAGGATCTTTACCTAAGTTACCTACTATGATTACTTTATTTACACCTGCCATGAAAATGTCCTATTAATTGAGCGATTAAGAAACACTATTCTTTTTCAAGAAAGTTCATCTTTTGATATTTAGTTTAAGGGGAGTAATTCTATAGTGAGCGGCGATTAAATTCGAGTGCTTTTTCGTTAAAAAGCATATTTATTTTATTTTGCAAAAACTCACTTTTAGCAAAACAATTTCACTAGGTAATTATCACTAGTTTTAACCATGACTAATTGCTTGTTCTCACTTGGCATTTATTCATTTTAGTAAATGCCTTAACGAAAGCTCCAAGACCAATTGCTAATCAAGATTAATCAAGTGCTCTGTTAATTTTGCTCGAATATCATCAGTAATGGCTTTAGATTTTTGTGTTTGGTAATCAAAATTCACCATAGCAGCAGTGCCAGAAACACATTTTTCACCGTGTTGCCAAAGCTCTTGATAAACGTCAAACGAAGCGCCACCTATACGGCTGATGTAGGTTTTTATCTCAATATCTTGTCCATAAAACAACTGCCCATGATATGACACTTCAATTTTAGCAATAATAAGCTGCCACTTTTTAGGATCTAAATCGGGAGTGAAAAATCTAAAAATAGGCGCTCGACCACCTTCAAACCACACGGGTGGCTTGGTGTTATTAATGTGCCCTAAAGCATCGGTATCGCTAAAGTGTGGTGTTATTTTTTCACTAAACATAATGAACCTATATGGTGTTATAAACCTCAGCAAAGCTTGATAAACGCTGCTGATATTACTTTTAATTATAAGGTATAGTACCTTAACTCAATACAAAAACCTTAGAGATAAATATATGAATAAGTCTTTATCCTCACCTAGTAAGTTTATCAGCTGCTTTCTCATCAGCTTAACAGTAGCCTTAATCAGCGCCACACCAAGTTTCGCCTCGGGAGATGCCAAAGCGCCAGAGCGTACAACCGGTGAAGGCCCTTATAAACGCCTTATTTTGCGCGGTGGCATTGTTATTAGTGGAGAAGGTGCTCCAGCTCGCGGGCCAATGGATATTGTCATAGAAAACGATCGCATTGTGAACATTGTCAATGTTGGTAATCCCGGCGTGCCAATCAAGCTCTCACGCAGACCTGTCGCTCAAAAGGGTGACAAAGAAATTAATATTGAGGGTCAATATGTATTACCCGGCTTTATTGATATGCATGCTCATATCGGTGGTAGTGCTGATAACATTCCAGCTGAATACGTATTTAAATTATGGCTAGCACATGGCATAACCACTGTACGTGAGCCGGGGAGTTTTAACGGCATAGATTGGATAATGGAGCATGTTAAGCGCAGTGAAAAAAATACGATTGCCGCACCGCGTATCCTACCCTACTTTGTATTTGGTTTAGGTCTTGATGAAAAAATCACTACGGCAAAACAAGCGCAAAAATGGGTAAAATCAATCCCGAAAAAAGGCGCAAAAGGTATTAAATTCTTTGGCTCTACTCCTGAAATTATGACCGCGGCGCTTAACGAAGCTAAAAAGCAAGGCTTAGGTAGCATGATGCATCATGCTCAACTTGATGTAACCAATATGAATGTACTTGATTCTGCTCGCTTAGGGCTGACAACGATGGAGCATTGGTATGGTTTACCAGAAGCGCTATTTGAACATCAACATATTCAAAACTACTCGCCAGAATACAACTATAACAATGAACAACACAGGTTTGCTGAAGCGGGTCGCCTTTGGCAGCAAGCGGCAAAGAAAAATAGTGATAAGTGGTTAAGTGTTCGTGATGAATTACTCAGCTTAGACTTTACTCTAAACCCTACCTTTACCATTTATGAAGCAAACCGCGATTTAATGCGTGATATGAATGCTGATTGGCACAAAGACTACACCCTACCAACGTTATGGGAGTTTTTCCAACCTAACCGTAACGCCCATGGCTCTTACTGGTTTGATTGGACCACGGATGATGAAATTGCTTGGAAGAAAAATTACCAACAATGGATGAGCTTTATTAATGATTATAAAAACCATGGTGGTCGTGTCACAGTTGGCTCAGACTCAGGTTACATCTTCAAGATTTACGGCTTTAGCTATATTAGGGAGTTAGAGTTATTAAGGGAAGCTGGCTTTAATGCTTTAGAAGTTATTCAAGCAGCCACCATCAATGGCGCAGAAGCATTAGGGATGGATGATGAAATAGGTTCAATTCGCGTCGGTAAAAAAGCAGACTTAGTCATCGTAAATGAAAACCCATTACGTAATTTTAAAGTGCTTTATGGTACTGGGCACTTTCGCTTAGACGACAATAATAAACCAGTGCGAGCAGGCGGAGTAAATTACACGGTCAAAGATGGCATTGTTTACGATGCTAAATTACTACTCAGCCAAGTTAGAACAATGGTTGAGCAAGCCAAACAGAAAAAAATTGAAAGTCTAAAAAAGGCAAAATAATCACACAAAGGCTTTTAACTTTACTACTGATAATGAAACCCTAACGATCACCTTAGGGTTTCTACCTGAGTTATTATTGATCCATATGTTTATCTAAAAAAGCATTAACTCTTTCTTTTAGTACACTTTCAGGCTTAAGTTCTAAGTAATACTGGTAATAAGGTATCGCCTCTTTTTCTCTATTTAACTTCACCAAATTATCAGCAATATTTAAATAGACAGATGTTCTTCTTGCGTCTAATTCGATTGTTTTTTCCAACCAAGACTGTGCCTTTTGATACTGCCCATCTCTAAATAAAATAAAGCCATAATCATTCACCACATTAGCGCTGTTTGGTAAATAGTTAAGCGCTAACTCTAATTCAATTAACGCCTTTTTATACTGTTTATTCTTATAAAGCGCCAATGCCTTCCGATGGATTATATCCGCTTTAGACTTTCGTTGAGTGTATGAGATACCCGTTATTAAAGTACTTTTTTGCTCTACCGTGTTTGCTTGTACTGACATTTTGGCTAACTGTAACTTTAACGATTGGTTTTCTTGCTTCAATTTAGCAATGGTTTGCTTGAGGTCATCAACGCTTACTTCCTGATCAGGTACTACCTTAGGCGCTAATTCAAATATAAATTCTCCTCCTTGGCTGCCAACCATATTACCAAACATTGGCGTTTGATTTGCGTTATCACTCACAAGAGGAGACACATAAGCTCCTAATTCTGAGGCTGTTATGATGTTATTATCATCTAAATCAGCATCGCCATTAAGGCCCTTTAATAAAGCCCAAGTAAAGATTGAATGCCCATCGGCCCCACCATCAGCCACTTGTTGCTCTGCGCCACCGGCTGTCAATATCTGCCTAGCATTTCGATTACTTATTTCATTAATATAGCTATTCATTCCCCCCGATCGACTTAACGCAATACCCGAGTAACAAGAATCCATAACAAAATAGACATGCTTAGCTGGGATCATATCTGAGAAATCTTGTAAATGAGTCATGCTAATCGATCTACTGTGAAACTTATCTAACTTGGCATCTACAGGTATGATATAGCCCAAGTTTCTACCTGACGGTAGTATTCGTGTCATGCCATGACCAGCATAAAAAATAAAGACTCTATCGTTGGGTTTAACTCTTTTGGGATCAGCCAGAATATCAGATATGTGGGAAGTAATATTCTCGCCTGTTGCTTGTTCATCTAATAAGGTAAAAATGTGGTCTTCTTTAAAATTGTACTTATCTTTTAATATGTTTTTAACGCCTTGTGCATCATTGGTGGCATAACCAAGCTCTGGCCAATACTGGTATTTGTTAATCCCAACAACCAATGCCCAACTTTCACCATATAGCTCACTTTTAGGTGCAACCGCTGCTGTTTTTTTAAACTCATCGCCTTCAAGAGTAACGACTTTGTATCCTTGCTCTTTAAGTTTCTTCATTAATATGGGTAGAGCTTGCACCGACTGTTTATGAATATCATGGAATAAAATAATGCCCTTTTTCTTTTTATCGAGCTCTTTAAGCACATTATCGACAATCGTTTCTGGTACTGGCGTAGCCCAGTCTAATGAATCAATATTCCACATTATCGAGCGCATACCTTCACTTTTTGCGACATCTACTAACTGTTGATTCTTTGCCCCATAGGGTGGTCTAAAGTCCTCAACACTTTGACCTGAAATATTTTTAATAAGTAGATTAGTATCAGCTAGTTCTAGCTGTTGTTGTGTTTTACTTAACTTAGTCATAACTGAGTGACTAAAAGAGTGATTTGCAAGAATATGCCCTTCATCCAAAGCTCTTTGTAATTTCTTAGACTTCTTATCAAGCTTTACTTTTCCATCCTCTACCCTGCCAATATTTTTGCCAATAGCAAAGAAGTAAGCTTTAGCGTTATATTCTTTTAGGGTGTTTAGGATTTTATCGGTATTTTTGTAGTGCGGTCCGTCATCAAAAGTTAAAACAACTGTTTTGTCGGGCATATTAAAGCCCCACAATAAATCACCAGCCCCTCGCTTTTTATCCCCAGTGATTTGAGCTTCTTGTTTATTAAAGTCAGCATAAATTTTCTCAATATCAAACTTAGCCGATAGAAAAGCAGTGTAATCTTGCCATGGTTCGATATCGTTATTGGCGCGCATTAATTGTTGCTGCAATTTATCTAAATAAGGAGCGTATTGTTTTTGAATTAATAACTGCTGCTGTTCGGTGGACTGCAAATGCTTTAACTGTATCGAGTTTAAAAAAGGGCTTTGCTGATGTTCAAACAGTACCGAGTCAATCAGGTCGATAAAACTAAGCTTATCTGCAGGATGGGGTAGCGCATTAACGTACTCAATGAGTAGATTAATAGTATTACTGTCTGCTAAAAGTACCGTTTCGCTACTTTCAATTATTTGTTGTTTTTGAAAGTATAAGTTCCTAGCAATATGGATGTTTTGTTTACGAGCGGCATCATTGCTAGCCTCAGTAATAAGTAAAAAAGTAATGGTCTGTTGGTATTCAACTAACTCTGACCAGTTTTCCTGTAAATTAGCCAAAACATTTGTACTAAAACATAACTGTAAAACACAAAATAATTGAATAACACGAGATTTCATAACATTGTCCTTAATTTTTCCAACACACTTGATGCTTTTTAGTCACAAGATAAGTTAATTGTTGAGCTTCTTTTCCTTCACCCGTATAAATATCAATTCGCCTGCCTTTTATAGCCTGACCGACATCCGTTACGATAAAAGGCTGTTTTATCGTTGAATTCAATTTGGGAATAAATACCTGACGACCAAACGGCAGCTGATTAGTATCTGCAGCTATAGAAGATAACGTTAATGGTTGTCCCTTAGCGTTGAGCGGATATTGGCTTTTATGCCACTGGTTACCATAGAACCCTAAATACCAACCAGCGTTAGTTTTCCCCCAACCTTCAAGTTTAACAGCAGCCAAAAAAGCGCGATCAAAACTAATGGTTTCTCCCTTTTTTACTTTAACCTTATTAGACGAGCCGCTTATATAATCTTTTTCTATTGGCACAAAATAGCCAGTTAGCTGCCAATCGTCTTCACAAGTCATAGGTGCAACTGTGCTACAGGCTGTTAAAGGGAGTAAAATAGTAATTATAAACAGGTATGTTTTTAGCATCATATTTGCAAGTAAAAAATCAGTAACTATATCATAACTCAGCTTTATTAATGAAAGTATCGCCCTAAATTATTACCTATAACGTTATAATTCAGGACACTTTCGCTTAGACGACAATAATAAACCAGTGCGAGCAGGCGGAGTAAATTACACGGTCAAAGATGGCATTGTTTACGATGCTAAATTACTACTCAGCCAAGTTAGAACAATGGTTGAGCAAGCCAAACAGAAAAAAATTGAAAGTCTAAAAAAAGCAAAATAGAGCCTGAAGTTAACAAGCTCATAGGTAAGGTTGGGGTTTGATTAGCCTCAATTTTATCTAAATAAATTGTGCTGAAAGAATCAGTTAGCGCTATAGTTAAGTAAGTAATACCGTCACATGTGATCCAAACTCAGATTACTTAATAACTATTAACGAAGGAACGCGACGCTGTATTTATTAGAAGTTCTAACAAAAATAACAAAATATAAAATTATATCGCCAAGTCCCCAAAGTAATATCTCACGCTGTTGGCGAGATAACACCAACTGTCAGCTACTAATCATTTTTGTGGCAAGCCTACTGTTAAGCCTTTTTTCCCCTTCCTCACTTGCTACTGAACAAGTAGTAGCGTCTGAAAATGGCGCAGCGCTAAGTTCAGTCGACAGTAAAAATAATACCCCCTCATTAGAGCAATGCACACAACAACAGCCAAATATAATATTTAAACCGCAAACCATTTTTGATGAGACTGAAGACGGTATTATCTTTTTACATCGCTGGGCAAATGCCATTCATATCGATACTAAAATAGTCACTTTAGAAAATGAAGCGAACTTCTTTATTAAAAAATGCTCTAAAACCTTCGCCGACATGGCTGAGTTAGAACGGCACTTACGTAGTAGAAAATTTCTTAGAGATGCAAAAGTCACCAGTGATGAAGACGTTGAAAACATAACGGTTACCACGTGGGATAATTGGTCTTTAATGCCAACTATCAGTTTTGGCCGTAAAGGCGGTATCAACACTTACAGTTTTGGCATCAAAGAGCGCAACCTACTCGGGCTTGGTATAGACACAGAAATAGAGTCGTACCGAAACACCCAACGTTCAGGCTACAAACTATCAGCAACTATACCCTTGTATCAAAAGCAAAATACTCATGTGAAATTAAGGTTTGCTGACAATGATGATGGTCAACAGCGTAGTTTATTCCTAAACAAAGTGTTTGCAGGATTTCATACAAAAAGTGCATATACCTTAGGTTTCAATGAAGAATCACGTAACGATACCATCTTTCAAAATGGCCAAAACCAAAGCATTTATGGACATGAAATTAGTTACAAAGAAGCTAATTATGCTTGGTTAGACTTTAATAATGATAGCCGTTTGTTGCGATATCGTTTTGGTATTACTCAAGACAAACATATTTTTTCAACTGTCGATATTGATGAAATCGACCAGCCGTTAACTGATGTTATCCCTGAAAATCGAAACTCTCTTTACCCTTGGGTAGCTTTTGAGTACATGGAAAAAGATTTCAGAAAACTTACCAATGTGCACCTGATAACACAAATTGAAGATTTTAATCACGGCTGGCAGCTTAACTCTAGTTTAGGGGTTGCTAATGGCAATAAAGAAAACTCTGCTTGGCTATTATGGAATTTACGCGTTAAAAAAGGCTTTAATATTCATGATAGTGCTTTGCTTTTACTCGACTTTAAACTCAATAACGACATATATGAGCATAGAGATAGCCGCATGCTCCTTCAATTAACGGGTGAGTATTTTTATCAAATAAACAAACGGTGGGGTTATTATTTGAGCAATGTGAATGTTGTAAGCCAAAACCAATATTTAGACCGACCGGTAACTTTGGGCGGTAATAATGGTTTACGCGGATTTCCACTGCAGTATCAACATGGAGAGAACAGCATAAAAGTAACGACTGAGTTAAGGTATTACCCTGAAATTAACCTGTTCAAGTTATTTGATTTAGCGGGTGTCGCCTTTGCTGATGCAGGACGAACCTCTGGTAAATCAACGGTGCAGAATATTGAGAGTGGTTGGCTTGGCTCTGTTGGCTTAGGATTAAGGTTACATTCGCCACACTCTGGCGGTAATCACCCTATTATTCATATAGACTTTGCTTTTCCGCAAAGCGAAAACCCTAATATTAATAGCTTTGAAATTAGAGTGCAGGCTAAAAAGTCCTTTTAATCTGCACTTTTCAAGTATTACTTATAAGAACCGCTTTAACACTCTATCAATTTGAGCAATACGAATTTTTTTCAGTAGTTTTTGCGGCTTTTCAGGGTAATCCGCGACTGATTCAATATCGGTAAAGTGAGTCACCTTATTAGTATTCACTAGGATCCCGACTAATTCATCATTGGTAACTTTTAAAAAGTTTTTAGCTGAGTCATCCACCAATAAACCATTTTCAAGATCAAGCGCCCATGCTCTCGGGTTTAAATTACTGCCGGTTATCAAATGAAAGCGTTCATCAATACGTAAGCCTTTTAAATGAAAGCTATTATCACCATCTTTCCATAAGTGAATATTTAATAAGCCTTTATCTATAAAGTTTTGATAACGTTTAACAAAGCGCTTCAGCAGCATTTCATATAAATAAGGAATAATACCTATAGTGCTAAAGTCTTCTTCTTTACTGATAAAGAAATCATTTGCGGTTTTATCACCAACAACCACAGTAATATTTACACCACGTTTCAATGCCTTGATAACATCGCGAGCAAGTGAATGCGGTAAATTAAAGTACGGAGTAAATAATACAATAGACTCTTGGGCACCTTGTACTAATTGCCTAGTCTTCTGGTTTAATTGGTTTTTTCTTCTGCCAAAACCAACTAAAGGGGTAATAAAGCTCTTATCAGAAACAAGTTTTGTTTCTTTTATCTCTGCTTGAGCTGTCACTTGATATTGAGATTTCTTTAATTGCAGTTTTAGTGCAGCTAAAATTTTCTTTTGCTCAATGGCATCAGGTAGTGCTTGCTGATTTAGCAGTGGTGCAAGCTCAGAATCAATAAAAGTCTCAGTCAAGTACTGACAAAAGCTATCGGCTAAGGGAGTACTCGTGATGGTGCAGTAACGATCTAAGCGGTATCGCTCACCTTGGTGCAGGTAGATGTCGTTGATACTGGCTCCGGTATAAAAAAGCTTATCATCAAAAACCATGCCTTTAAGGTGTAATACACCGAACACTTCTTTGCGTTTAACAGCAACACCGTAAATATTTATAGTCTGTGGGTAATCTTGTGCAAGCTTCAAATAAAGCTCACGGTTGCCCATACTCGCTTTCTCACCAATTAAACCGCGTTGGCCACGGTTATAATCAACAAAGATATTAACTTCTAACTCAGGAAAGTTTGCTTTTGCTTGATATAAAGCATGAAGGATCTCTCTTCCTGCCTCATCGTCTTGTAAATATAACGCGGTAATGAAGATGCGGTGACGTGCGCACTCGATGAGTGCTAGCAGTTGCTGCTTGTATTCTTTAGGGGTGGTAAAAAATTCAATATCACCACCATCAACAATTATTTCTTGCACTATTTTCTATCTAAAAAGATTAATTCACCGCAGTATATCAATAATAAACCGAAGAAATATAGGCTTTTTCTTCGGTTAACTCCCTTGATTAGCACAGAACAGCAGTAAATGTAGCTAAATCTGCACAGCAAGCTCGGCAGCTTGACGAATAGCACGCTTTGCATCAAGCTCTGCTGCAACATTAGCACCACCAATAAGATGAACCGGTACTCCGCCTTCAGCTAGTGCTTGTTGTAAGTCACGGTTTGACTCTTGGCCAGCACAAATAATAATATTATCAGCTTCAATAAGTTGCTCTTTACCTGCGACTTCAATCACTAAGCCTTGCTCATTGATTGACTTATACGTTGCCCCAGCAACCATATCAACGCCTTGTTTAACCAAGTTGGCTCTGTGAACCCAGCCCGATGTTTTGCCTAAGCCTTTACCTACTTTTGAGGTTTTACGTTGAATTAAGGTAATATCCCTTGTTTTCTGATGTACAGGTAATTCGCCTTTATCAAGTAAAGCACCTGCTTGCTGATAGTTTTTATCTACGCCCCAGTTTTTAAGCCAAGCTTCGGGATCATTCGTTAATGATTTTTCAGACAAGTAAGTTGCTACATCAAAACCAATACCGCCAGCACCAATAATAGCTACTTTACTACCAACGTTAACTTTATCACGTAGCACCTGTAAGTAAGTGAGTACTTTATTACTAGCAAAGCCAGCATCTAAGCCATCAATGTCTAATTTTCTTGGTTTAATTCCCGTTGCTAGCACGACTTCATCAAAGCCAGCTGCAAGAAGACTATCGGCACTTTGCTCATTATTTAGGTGGACTTTGACATCGTGCAAACTTAGTTGCTTAGTAAAGTAACGCAAGGTTTCGTAAAACTCTTCTTTACCTGGCACTTGTTTAGCCACATTAAATTGACCACCAATCTCTCCAATTTTATCAAAGAGCTCAACTTGATGACCGCGCTGCGCCGCATAAACACTAAATGCTAAACCAGCAGGGCCTGCGCCAATAACTGCTAATTTTTTAGTCTTATCCGTTTTTTCCAACACCAACTCTGTTTCATAGCACGCCATTGGATTGACCAAACATGAAGCACGTTTTTGTTGAAACACATGATCAAGACAGGCTTGGTTACAACCAATACACGTATTGATCTCGTCTGACTTATTCGCCGCTGCTTTATTGACAAAATCAGCATCAGCTAAAAAAGGTCTCGCCATTGAGACCATATCTGCTTGGCCTTCTGAAAGGATTTTTTCAGCGACTTCCGGGGTATTGATTCGGTTTGTGGTAATTAACGGAATGGAGACTTCTTGTTTCATTCGCTCTGTTACCCAAGTAAAAGCTGCTCTTGGTACAGAGGTGACAATGGTAGGAACTCGTGCTTCATGCCAACCTATGCCTGTATTTATCAAGGTAGCACCGGCTTTTTCAACCGCTTTTGCCATGGTAACGACATCTTCCCAGCTATTGCCGCCTTCAACAAGGTCCAACATAGACAAACGGAAGATAATAATAAACTTCTCACCGACTTTTTCACGTACCGCTTTAATGGTTTCAATAGCAAGTCGCATTCTATTTTCAATATTGCCGCCCCATTCATCGGTGCGTTTATTGGTTCTTTCACACGCAAACTGATTGATTAGATAGCCTTCAGAACCCATGATTTCAACACCATCATAACCTGCTTTAGCAGCAAGCTTTGTCGCATAAGCATAATCTTTAATCGTTGATTTAATTTGCCTTACTGACATTTCTTTTGGAGTAAAAGGAGAAATAGGCGATTTAATTTTGCTTGGGGCAACACCGAAAGGGTGATAAGCATATCGACCTGTATGCAATAACTGTAGACAAATTTTAGTTGGGTACTTATGCACTGCCTCTGTTACTTGCTTGTGTTTATTAACCTGCCAAAAGTGGCTTAATTCACTACCAAACGGCTCTATTCGACCACGAAAATTAGGACTAACGCCACCGGTAACTATTAAGCCGACTCCGCCTTTTGCTCTTGCTTGATAAAAAGCCGCTAGTTTGGCAAAGCCGCCACGTTCTTCTTCAAGTCCGGTGTGCATTGACCCCATAAGAACTCTGTTGGCTAATTGCGTAAAGCCTAAGTCTAAGGGAGCTAATAAGTTTGGGTAGGCAGTTGTTGTCATAATTATACTCTGCTATTGGTCGTACCAGTTGATGTAATTTCATTAATCTACTGGCATTTTGATAAAAACACAAGTTATGATAATAATCACTTGGTTATATTTTCTTGTTATAATCGCTGGTTCTGTCTGCTAACTATTACAGGATAGTTGCTCGTTCAAACTCTTTCTAAATACTTCGGTTTAATAATTTATGCTCAATAAAAAACAGTTAGTGAATATTATTGTTGGTGCCTTAACGCAAGAACTTCAAAAAGCGATTAATGCTGCCAATGAAGCACATGCTGCTGCAGTTGATGATCAAAGTGTCGCGGAAACTCAATACGACACCCTCGCGATTGAGGCTGGCTATCTAGCGGAAGGGCAATCGAAACGAGTGAGCGAATTTCAACAAGCAATTGAGGCCTACCAGGCATTAGAGCTAGTTGCTTTTGATGAAAACAGCACAGTTACTATCGGTGCTTTAGTACAACTAGCTGCTGATAGTCCAAATAATCACTGGTTTTTTATTGGTCCTGTCGCCGGCGGGTTTCGCTGTAACTTGGCAGAGCAAGCTATCACAGTGATTACCCCACAATCTCCGATGGGAATGGCTTTGATAGGCAAGCAGCAAGATGACGATATTGAAATAATGCTCGGCTCAAATAAATTAGAGGATTATATTGCTCAATTGTCTTAAAAGTTAAACTAATTACTCAACTTGCTTCAATTCTAAAGCCTATTTTCAAGGTCACTTGGTAATGCCCTACTTTACCGTCAACAATGTGTCCGCGAGTTTCGGTCACTTCAAACCAATCCATATTTCTTATCGTTTTATGGCATTCAAATAAAGCATTTTCTATAGCATCCTCGGTGCTCATACCAATTCCAATAAGTTTCTTCTCACTCAGCGAGAGTTAAAAGGTTTATAGGCAAGGCATTAATTGAAGAGGATAGTTACTCTATTGTCAAAATTAATAACGCAGTATATAAGCCTTTAAAATTCGCCCTTTGGGAGATTTTCAGCAATTCGATAACTGCTTAGAATTTCTTTCATATAGAGTGACTATATACAAACAAATTCTACTTGTTCTCAAACTGCTGAAAAACTCTGAGTGGGAACTAACTTAATGGACTTGGTATTATTTCGAGGATCCTACCATTTCAATTTTTTTATAGGTGTGGTGATTAGACTTTGTTATCTCATGTATTTGGCAAAGTGATAGACTTAAGTTTAGCGTGATTTTTTTACTTTGCTGAGATCAAAAAAAACGCCACTGAAATGAAGTGGCGTTTTATAAATATCTCTTGGAGGTTATCGCTGAGCTAGCCTTGCAATAAAGCCTTCACTGCTAATAAGTCGACCTTTTTATCATCAACTTTTAAGTAGGCAACGGCTTCTGTATGCACTAATGTTGCCTCAATAACACCTGGCATATTAATTAACTGCTCGGCCATTTGCTCAGCTTGCTCTTCACAGGTAATGTTAGTGGCAAAACTAAAGCTTTTAGATTTTTTCAATGGTTGCATACCAAAGCTCAAACCAAGCCAAATAATAGTAACAACCGCCATCACCAAGAAGATAGTATTTTCACCGTAAGTACTGGCAATATAACCACCAACAATACCACCAACAAAAGCCCCAAGAAACTGACTGCTGGAAAATACGCCCATCACACTACCTTTAACGCCAGCGGGAGCAATACGAGATAAAATTGACGGCATGGTTGCTTCTAAATAATTAAATGCGGTAAAGAAAATAACCACAGATAATACCAAGCTCCAAAAACCACTAGGCATTAACCACAACATAAATAATGCCACCGCAAGTAAAGCAATAGCGGCGCTGAACATTGGTTTTTCTTTTTGCTTTTTAATAGCAAAAATCATAAACGGCACCATTAAGAAGAATGAGCCAAGTAAAGTAGGTAAATAGATTTGCCAATGATCTTCTAGCGCTAAACCACTGGCAACGAATTGTTTAGGTAAGGTTACGAAACAGGCGGTTAATGCCATATGAAGAATAAAAACTCCCCAATTTAAACGTGATAATTGCGGGTGACGAATTAAGCGAGTAATTTGCTCTGGCAAGGCAACATTGTCGCCACGGGGTGCTTTATTTACCGAGTTTGGCACCATAAACTGAATCATCGCCATAGCCACTATAGTTAATATTCCGGTAAACCAAAACAAGCCACTTAAACCAAAACTGTCGGCAACGATTGGCCCCAAAATCATAGCG
>CAJXPG010000026.1 GCA_913057925.1 uncultured Colwellia sp.
GTCATCATTGACATGAGTAACATGGTAAAACTTAAACGTCGAAGTAACTGCATAAAAGCATCCTCAGTTTCTTTTTTTAATAATACTTAATAACCCATATTAACTGATAAATAACAAAAAGGTACTGCTTATTAAAAAAAAATTACATTCATTTAGTGAGTTAACTATTTTATCATCTTTGTAACGAGTTTGAATTAGCGTGATAAAGAGGTTTTTAATCAAAGGAAATATTGATAACCTTAACAAGATAAATACGCCTGTAATGCATATAATAATTACAACTTCACTTAAACCTAGCATAAGTAGCATAGACACTATGACAACAGAGCAAGTTACCCCTCATTCCCCGCATAAAACCAGTTTAACTAGCCGAATTGTTATCGGTATGGTTGCCGGTATTTTAGTTGGCTCTTTTTTACAATGGTTAATGCCTAATGGCTCAGATAAAGTTATTAACCTTTACCTATTCGAACTCTCATTAAAAGGATTATTGGTTGATGGCATCTTTGAAGTCGTTGGCCAAATATTTATGGCAAGCTTACGTATGCTTGTCGTTCCTTTAGTTTTTGTCTCGCTGGTTTGCGGGGTTTGTTCATTAAAAGATACCAGTAAGCTCGGTCGCATCGGCGGCAAAGCCATTGGTTTGTACTTAGCGACTACCGCAATAGCGATTAGTTTCGCAATATTTATTGCTTTACTTATTGCCCCAGGTGAAGGCGTTAACATGGTGGCTAATAGTAGCTTTTCAGGGCGTGAAGCACCTTCATTAGCGCAAGTCATTATTCAAATGTTTCCTACTAACCCTTTTGCCTCATTCGCCCAAGGTAATATGTTGCAAGTCATTGTCTTCGCTTTATTGTTCGGTATAGCAATAGCTCTTTCGGGTAAATCTGGTGAACGTATCGCTTTATTTTTCGAAGACTTAAGTGAAGTCGTGATGCGCTTGGTAACCATTTTAATGAATATTGCACCTTACGGTGTCTTTGCCTTGTTAGCGACTTTATTTACCAGTGTTTCATTAGATACCTTTGGCAACCTAATGAAATACTTCTTAGTCGTTTTCTTTGTACTAGTACTTCATGCATTAGTTACCTACCCAATAATTTTAAAATTGCTAACTGGTTTAAACCCAATCGTATTTTTAAAGAAGATGCGTGATGCAGCAATTTTCGCTTTTTCAACAGCCAGCTCAAATGCCACCATCCCAGTAACATTAGAAACGGCAACTAAAAAAATGGGGGTTAAAAACTCTATAGCCTCCTTTACTGTACCATTAGGCGCTACTATCAATATGGATGGCACCGCAATTATGCAAGGTGTTGCTACTGTATTTATTGCCCAAGTATTCACCCAAGATCTAACACTTGCTGATTACTTGACAGTTGTATTAACCGCAACGTTAGCTTCCATAGGCACCGCAGGTGTTCCTGGCGTAGGTTTAATCATGCTTGCCATGGTTTTAGAACAAGTGGGGCTACCTGTTGAAGGTATTGCGCTTATAATCGGTGTTGATAGATTACTTGATATGACCCGTACCGCTGTGAATGTCACAGGTGATAGTATGGTTAGCGTTGTTGTTGCTAAAAGTGAAGATCAGTTTGATGAAGAGATGTATTTAGATGCTAAAGCCGGTCAAAGCATTGAAGAAATAGACTTTAAGCACTTAAAAGATGATTAACAGCTAACTCATTTACAACCATTAATAAAAAAGCCTTGTTGCCAACCTTCATTAGTGAAGATGCAACAAGGCTTTTTTGTATCAGGCTTTAAGGTTTAAGGTTTAAGGTTTAAGGTTTAAGAAATACTACCCCGGAAAAACATTATTACGTTGTAATAATTTACCTAAAAAGCTTTCAGCTGAAAGTGATGCAGCTTTTGAGAACTTTTCAGCCAAACCTTTTTTAACTTCATATTTAATCGCTACCACTTTGTGGCTTTTACTTTTACCTTGCAAGTAATCGTCACTCGTTTGAATACTATCAACTAAACCAAGTTCAAGCGCTGTAGTACCAAACCAGTGCTCGCCCGTAGCAACTTTAGCAATATCTAAGCTCGGTCGACGTTCACTAACAAAGTTTTTAAACAGCACGTGAGTTTCTTCAAGCTCTTCAATAAATTTTTCTTTACCTTTTTCAGTGTTCTCACCGAACATGGTAACAGTGCGTTTAAATTCTCCAGCGGTAAACTGTTCAAACTCAATATCGTGTTTTTTTAATAGCTTATTAAAGTTAGGCACTTGAGCGATTACGCCGATAGAGCCCAATATGGCAAATGGTGCACTAATAATATTGTTGGCAACACACGCCATCATATAACCACCACTTGCCGCAACTTTATCAACTGAAACAGTCAATGGAATATTTTGCTGACGAATTCTGTCAAGCTGAGATGAAGCTAGTCCATAGCCGTGTACCATGCCGCCGCCACTTTCTAAGCGCACAAACACCTCATCTTCTGACTTAGCAACCGAAAGTATTGCACTTACTTCTTCACGTAAAGAAGCAACCTCTTTGGCATCAATGCTGCCATTAAAATCAACCACGAATACATGAGACTTATGCTCTGCAGTGTCATCATCTGATTTAGCGGCTTTTTTATCAGCCTTGGCTTTTTCTTTTTCAGCTTTTTTATCTTTTTTCTCTTTTTCCTTTAACTCTTCCTTAGATAATAAAGCATGAATGATATCTTCTTCCGTTTCATGAAACTGCTCTGACAAATCAGTGATATCAAGCTCACCTTTTTTATGTTGCTGCTTAACAGCAGCACCAGCAATTACAACAACTATCGCGGCAACCGCAACAACAAAGGTTACGGCTTTCGCTAAAAACAAACCGTATTCATATAAAAATTCCAAGAGCACTCCTGAGGATTTATTGGTGGATTATAAGGTAATAATAATTGCGCTAATTCTACACTATTTTCCCCCCTTGAAAACATTTGAGCAAATGAGATAAATAATAGGCAAAAAAAAGCCCTCAAAAGAGGGCTTTAACCAAAACGATTATTTTGGGGCTACTTTACAAGATCTGTATTTGTAACCGTAATTAGCTGTCCCATTGAAGCGAAGAAACCAACAGCTTGCCCTTGCATTTCTTGTGTTGCAGCAGCTACTTTTTCTGCATCAGGTGCAACACCAGGAATAGCTGTAGGACTTAAAATAGAACCATGATGGCCAAAAGCAAACCTTACAGCACCAGAGCCTTCAGCTGTAGAACTTACACTTGGCAGCCCTAATAAAGCAATAGCACCTTCCGTGCCACCAAATGGCGTGGTAGATACTGAGTTAGGAATAACTTGATCTGATAGGTTATCACTGCCATTTCCAACTACTTCAATTAAATGAGTAGGAGTAGCTGTTGCAGCCATCATAGCAGCATAGTTAGCAGGGTCACCTGAATCAGTTACTGTTTGAGCCGCAAATGCAAATTCACTAAAGGTCGCGTTTAACCCTTCTTGTTGCTCAGGAGTTAACAATAAATAAAAGTCTCTGTAGTAGCCAACTAATTCCTCTGTAGTAGGCGCTACAGGGCTCATATGTACTTGTGCTACATAAGCTTGGAAGTCTTCTGAAGCCGCATAAGTTAGACTAGATTTTACAACATCGCCAAAAGCACCAGACTCCATCAAAAAGTTAGCAACCATTACACCAGGCATAGCAAGTGTATTTGTGCTTACAGCAAATAACGGATCGACTTGTTCATCAAGTGGACTGTTTGTCATTGCAATAAAATTCATGCCGGTAATTGCACCTAAAGAATGTCCTAAAAAGTGAACATTATTGCTATTAATTTTAATAGCAGCACCGTCTGAATCTACCCCACCTAGGAAATTTAATCCTAGACGAAGGCCCACTAAATCTGAGGTGGATTGTCTTAAGTTATCACGTGTCGTCAGCAAACTAGCTAAATTCATATAATGAGTCGAAGATACAGTTGTAGCATTTATATCATCAATACCATCTGGAACTCCGTCTGGCCCTGTAATATCAAAACCACGGCTACCGCCTGGTAATAAACCACCTAAAGCATCAGGATCACCATGAAGTGGGTGGTTAATTGCAACGGTGGCAAAACCATATGTAGACAGAATACCGGTAATAGCTAGCATATCTTCTTTTTTCGAGGTTATACCATGCTGTAAAATAACAACTGGCCAGCCTGCTTCTGGTTTTTCTAATGGTGGTAACGGTTGTTCTAAACCAGCTCGAACTGCACTTGCGACTGCCACATCAGGTGTTGTCATTTGTACAACAACAGGCATAGTTGCATTAGCTTTCGGAACAGGACTAAATTTAGTTAAATTTCTTTCTGCATCAAAGCCGAGCGCTCTTAACCCTGGAGCAGGTAATTCTTTGGCTGCTGAAATGGCCATACACGTACCGTCATCAATACTGACAGGCTCTGCAGGAATAGTTTCTGGAGGTAGTTCACCTGCAGCTATCTTTGCAGCTACACCCGCTAAAATGGCTCCAGAATCACATAATGACTTCCACCAATCATTTACTGGAGCCATGCCATTTTCAGCACTAGGTACACCTAAGTAATAAGGTAGTTCAATACTACCTTGCATGAAGTTTGCAGTAGAATATAGAGGGATTAAAGAATCTGGAATTTGGCCTGTAAGAATATCCGCAACAGACATTCCAGTATCTTGTATACCAATAGTTGGGATGCCTTTCATTGCATTTTCTACCATTGCTGGTACGTTATTAGCCATTAATGCTTTAGAGGTGGCTAATACATCTACAGTAGACTGAGTTGTCATGGCAAAGGTATAAATTAAGCTGTCTTTATTTGCGCCTGCTTCAACAATTGCATTTTCAAAGCTATTAACTAAACCTTGCAGCATTAACTGACTTTCAGTGACAAGCGGATGAGTAGTAATATCTTGTTTAACAGCTTCATAAGTGAGTGAACCCGCAATTGAGTTTCCACCACTATCGGCTAAATTATTAGTAAGTGCAACTACGTAACTGGTTTTACCTTTAAGTGGTTTCATTGGCACAATTGCAATGTTATTGCCTTTTGCTTGTGCAATAAAGTCTACACCAAAAGTTAATTCACCCACTACCTTACATGCTGCACCACGTGGCACTGATTCACAACCTGCATCACCACCCATCAATGTTTCATAAATTTTAATTGATGCAGGGTTCATCACTGAGGCAGCATCTAAAGAAGTACCTGCAGGAAAGGCTAAATCAATAACAAATGGATTAGTCGTTGACCAACCATCAAGTGCACTCATTGCAACAGTAGGGTCACTAAAATCAGTAGCGTCTTCAACTGGTAAGTTTAAAGTACCATCTAGTGAGCCAGAGAATAATAAATCATTAGGGACGGATAAAACGCCATTTGAAGGGTCAAAAACAACGCGTGCTAACGGCTTAACCGCTGAGCCATTTTCTGCAACTTCTTTCTGGATATCTTCGATAGTTTCGCTATCACAGGCACTTAAACCAAGTGCACTAACAATAGCAAGACTGAGAGCTAGCTTTTTCATATATATTCCCCAATGCCTTAATTTTTTATTATGTATAATTGTTAAGTTATTTTCTTTTAGTGTTAATCCTAAACTAAAAGCAAAGTTCAAACTAACGTTTGAATAACTAGTTAGACCAGTCAAAGTTACCGCAAGATGAAGTTAGGTGCTAGTGATTTTTTACTTTTTTGTGCTCTTTTGTATTCTTTTGTGCTGTTTTACTGTGGTTAGCTATTAATTTTTCATGTTAATTCACTTTTCTCTCGTCAAGGAAAATAGCAGCGAGTAGAATAGAGTAGTATTTTCTCATTCACAGTAAAAAGAACTCACTATGTTTAATTATTCAATAAAAGATACCTGTTTAGAAAACAAAACTATTTTGGTTACTGGTGCCGGAGCAGGTATTGGTCGAGCTGCTGCAATAACTTACGCCAAACTTGGCGCTACGGTAATTCTTCTTGGAAAAACAGTTAGTAAGCTTGAATCCGTTTATGACGAAATAGTCGCGCTTGGCGGCGCAGAGCCTGCCATTATTCCTTTAGATTTGAAAGGGGCAACAAAACAAAACTATGTTGATATGTCTGCTACTATCGCAGGTCAATTTGGTAAACTAGATGGTGTATTGCTAAACGCTTCTATATTAGGTGAACTAACACCCTTTACCCAAATGCATGAGCAAGTATTTAATGATGTGATGAAAGTGAATGTCACTGCACAATACTTATTAGCACAAACATTAATTCCCACCTTACTGTTAGCGCCAAACGCCTCTTTAGTCTTTACTTCGTCAGGTGTTGGTCATAAAGGTCGTGCTTTTTGGGGGCAATATAGTATTTCAAAGTTTGCCACTGAAGGAATGATGCAAGTTATTGCTGATGAATATGAAAATACCAACTTACGTTCCAATGCTATAAACCCAGGTGCAACTCGAACTAGTATGCGGGCAACGGCCTTCCCTGCTGAAGATAAAAATACCATAGCCGAGCCTGAAGACATTATGCCGCTATATGTTTATTTAATGTCAGACGATAGTTTACAAGTAAACGGCCAAACCTTGAACGCCCAATAAATTCAAAGCTAAAAATTTACTAAAAAATAACTGAAAAGCAATTTAAAAATAACTAAAAAAAAACGGCAAACTAAATAGTTTGCCGTTTTCATTTTTATCTTACGTTATTTTTTATCTGATGCTAAAAATTAACGTAATTCTCTTCTTAATATCTTACCAACATTGGTTTTTGGTAACTCTTTTCTAAACTCAACCAGTTTAGGTACTTTATAGTTCGTTAAGTTATCACGACAATGTTTAACTAACGCCTCTTCTGTTAAGTCATCAGATTTGCTTACCACAAAGACTTTGACTATTTCACCAGAGACTTCATGCGGCACACCGACAGCAGCAGCTTCAAGTACACCTTCGTGCATCGCAAGCACTTCTTCAATTTCGTTCGGGTAAACATTAAAGCCAGATACAATGATCATATCTTTTTTACGATCAACAATGGTGAAGAAGCCTCTATCATCCATTGTGGCAATATCACCAGTCGCAAACCAGCCGTCTTTTAACACTTCATCTGTCGCCTCTTGACGGTTGTAATAACCCAGCATGACTTGCGGACCTTTAACCCACATTTCACCGGACTCGCCAATATCAGCTCTGGTACCATCTTCACGCATAATTTTAACGTCAGTAGAAGAGGCAGGCAGGCCAATACTGCCATCATAAGCTTCTAAGTTATAAGGACTTAATGTTACTAACGGCGCACATTCAGTTAAGCCATATCCTTCAAGTAATCGCGTACCGGTAACTTGCTTCCAACGCTCCGCAACGGGTCGCTGTACTGCCATACCGCCACCTAGTGACATTTTTAATTGACTAAAATCAAGATCACCGAAACCAGGAGTATTTAATAAACCATTAAATAAGGTATTAACGCCCGTTATTGCGGTAAATGGATATTTTGATAACTCTTTAACAAAGTTAGGCATATCTCGCGGGTTAGTAATTAATAAGTTTGTGCCACCCAGGGTAAAAAAGGTTAAGCAGTTAGCGGTTAATGCGAAGATATGATAAAGCGGTAATGCGGTTACCACTAGCTCTTTGCCTTCTTCCATTAATGGACTAATTGCTGCCTTAGCTTGCTGTAAATTCGCAACCATATTTCGGTGCGTTAACATAGCACCTTTAGAAACACCGGTAGTGCCTCCGGTGTATTGTAAAAAAGCTAAATCGTCGCCACAAAGCTCTACAGGGGTATATCGTTGATTTTTACCTTTAGCTAAAACTTCATTGAAACGTACCGCATGAGGCAAATTAAAAGCAGGTACCATTTTCTTAATATATTTTACTACACAGTTAACCACAGCCCCTTTAACTAAGCCTAAGCGATCACCTAAAGATGTCATAATGACATGCTCTACCGGTGTGTTATCAATGACTTTTTCTAACGTTTGAGCAAAGTTTTCAATAATCAACATTGCTTTAGTTTCAGAATCTTTTAATTGATGCTCAAGTTCACGGGCAGTATAAAGTGGATTAACATTTACCACGGTAAGACCTGCTAATAATGCGCCAAATAAAGCAATAGGATATTGCAAACTGTTAGGCACCATGATGGCAAATTTATCGCCTTTCTTTAATCCAAGGTCTTGCTGTAAATAAGCGGCGAAAGCGGTAGCTTGAGCAGCAAGCTCTTCATAAGAAATAGAGGCGCCCATATTTATGAAAGCAGTTTTATCACTAAACTGAGTAGTATATTTGGAGAACATGGCCACAATGGACGGATACTTGTCAGCATCAATTTCAAATGGTACTTCACTAGGGTAACTTTTTTCTAACCAAATTTTTTCCACAATGGCCTTCCTCAGTAGGTAAATTCGTTATTATTTTTTGAACAATTGTTTCAAATGCAGCAACTGTTATTTTAATAACACAGTTTTAGCAAATTTTTGTGCAATACGCCACAATTTTAAACGCTTGTTTTAATTTTATTGTCACGATAGAAACTTTCAAGTGATAATGAAAGTTTCTCTGGCTGCTCCATATGCACATGGTGCCCACCAGAAACTTTAATGACTTTAAGCTGTGGTAAAGATGCTGACAGCGTTGCTAAGGCTTTAGTGACAAGCGACATACCTTTATCACCATAAAACAGTTGTAATGGACACTTTATATCACTCAGTAATTGCTGTCCTTGAGCCATCGTTAGTCGATAAGGAGATATCGTCCGTAATCTAGGATCTGAGCGCCAACAATATTGTAATTTGTTATCTAAACCTTGCTTGTTACTTGCCTGATTTATTATTGACCGATTGATAATTAACTTGGCATGCGACTCTTGTAGATCACAGACATGTAAGCGGGCTTTGACCGCAGTAGCTTCTGTAAAGCTGCGTTGATTGTTTGCGCCTTTTTGTCGACTTAACAAGCCATCACGTAATTGCTTAGTCGCTTGCTCTGCAGGAGCAGTTATAAAGCCTAGCGAATCAATCAGTGTTAACGATTTTACTTTTTCAGGGAAAGCCGCCGCAAAGGCACTAGCAACCATAGCGCCCATAGAATGAGCGACAATATCTATTGCTGGCCAGTCATTTAATGCAAACAAACTGACTAGATCACTAACATAATCTAAAAAATGATAATGAGCGTCAGCACTTCTATGATCAGAATGTCCGTGTCCCGGCCAATCTAAAGCAATAATACGCTGATTTTCACATAATTTACTTTGCTGCATTAAGGGTAAGAAACTTGCAGCATTGTCTAAATAACCATGCAAGCATAACACTGGTGGTAAGTTTTCATCACCGCAAGCGAGTGCTGCTAAGGTTAAATTATTAAGTGTAAAGTTAAGCGGTGCTATTTTATCCATAATAGGTCAAGTGGCTAGGTTTTCTGGCTAAGCATAAGATTTTTGATTATTTTTTATCAATGAATATAAAGCGACTAATGCGATTAAACACCATGAGGCAATCCACACCATTTCAGGGATCATCGTCATTGAGGCTAAAGCCGCACCATCCCCTAAATCTCTGCCGTCAAAAAGATAGGTCGGGCTAAATAAGCTGTTTAATAAAATACTCAAACCAAAAAACTTTAATAATAATTGTAAGTAGTATAGTCGTCGCATCTTTATCAAAAAGACAAACAAGACCGCTAAACAACCTATAATGATCATGGTTAATAGATCCCGTGCCCAAAAAGCAATGGATGCTAATAATAGTACAATCATAAAAACTGAAAAACCTTGAGCGATGCGCTGATGACTATTGGCAATTTTAAAAATTAACCAACCCCATAGTGTTGCGCCTGCATATCCCAAAAAGGTGATAAAAAAGCTTAAGCCTCCGCGAGTAGTACAGAGTCCTGAGCCATTAGGAAATAACTGAATACGCATAATTTCACCACCAGTTACTAATGCGGCAATACCATGGCTTATTTCATGAAAGTAAGTTTCAAGCCAATTTAAAGGGATAGAAACTATTGGAATTTGTCTAATAAAGACAGCAGCAAGTAAAAGGAAATATAACTGATATTTTTGCCAAAAACTTGCTGAAGGAGTTGCTGTGGAATTTGTCATGGCTGACCTTAACGACCCGGAAGCTTCTTCCAAGAAACCGTGTCTCGTACATACACAGGTTGTGCCTGTTCAGCACTGACCCCCTGCCCTTGCTCCAACAAAACTTTGCCAATATCTAACATAGCTTGTGCACTTGGAAATAAAATATCAAGTTCACCTTGGTTACTAATTAGCGATGAAAATTGTTCACTTAACTTATCAGAGTAAGCATCCCAACCAGTGCCTACGCCATAGACAGGCTTATTAACTAGCGATGCTAAGTGCTCTGCCAAATGTTCAGGAGGTAATACCGCTTCATCACATTGTGCTTGCATAATATTATTTTCATCAAGCTGATAATAGCCGTTATACACTTCAGACATACGCGCATCAATAGTTGAGATGACTTGCTGTTCACCGTGCTTAGTAAAAGCAGTTTGCGCCATTGCTTGCAAACTAGAAACACCAACTACTGGTAAGTTTGCAGAAAAAGCTAACCCTTGAGCAACACCTACACCAATGCGAACGCCAGTAAAACTACCAGGGCCTTGACCAAAGATAAGTCCATCAAGATCACTGAGCTCAATACCTGCTTCTTTTAATAATGCATCAACCATTGGCAATAGTCGTAAGCTATGTGACTGAGGACATAGCTCAAAGTTCGAATAAACGCTATCGTTTACCTGTAATGCTACAGAACATGCTTCCGTTGAAGCATCAAGTGCCAAATAATTCACTGTATTCACTTACCTTTTAATAACTTTTTAATTAAGGTCGCTTGGACATTCATATATATAATTTATCCGAATTAAGTACTTCTTGATCGCGGCGCGAGGACTGATGCATAGTTTTTCTATGTACCATTTATCGAAGTAAAGCCTCGCAACAAAGAGCATGAAGAATTTAAACGGATATTACAGGATATCTACTAAGTCGATAACAAACGTCACTGTTTGTCCTGCTAATGGGTGATTAAAATCAATGGTGACAGAGTTGCCGTTTATTTCTTTAATCATACCCGGCAGTTCACCACCTGGCTGAGTGAAGGTAATAATATTACCAACTTTTGCCGGTACTTCAGCACTAAACTTGTCGATATCCATGTAGTGAATATTGTCAGGATTTGTCTCACCAAAAGCATCTTTTGCTTCAAGGGTGAACTCTTTTGATTCTCCCTGTTTCATGCCAATGAGCTCAGCTTCAAATGCCGGAGAAATACTGTTATCTCCCATAATTATTTTAGCAGGTTTGTTGTTTACTTTGGTACTGTCGGCGGCAGAGCCATCACTTAGTTTCATAGTGATATGCACTAGAATACTTGAGTCACTTTGAATTTGTTCTGTTGAATGAGTTGAATTAGTCATTACTAGCCTTCTACTTTTTTTGTTTTACTATTATGTTTCGCTTTATCACTCTCATCACTATCACTGTGGGTAAATGATTCAAAAATCATCAGTGCAGCACCGATAAAGATTACCGAGTCAGCGATATTAAATGCAGCAAAATGATAACCTGCCCAGTGAAAATCAAGAAAGTCGATAACATAACCAAGCATAGCTCGGTCAATTAGGTTACCAACAGCACCACTTAAAATAAAAGCAAAAGCGATACTTAATAAACGTTGTTGCTTTGGTGTTTTTGCCATCCAAACAAGAAATACAATGCTAGCAATACTGGCAATCGCGGTAAAAAACCAGCGCTGCCAACCACCTTGATCAGCTAAAAAGCTAAACGCGGCGCCAGGGTTGTGGACATAGGTAAGATTAAAGAACGGAAAAACAGCCAACGTTTCACGGTATTCAAACGTACCTGCAACCCAATGCTTAGTAACCTGATCTATGATTAAAAATACCACGGTTATCCATAACCAACGTAAACCTGTTTCAGAAAATAATTTTTTCAATGGACCTGACTCTCATTTCGCACAAAAAATTAAGCTACTAAGTAGTACACCACCTAGTAGCTCTAGTCGTTCAATAAGCTTGGTAAATTAAGCGAATTGTCTTACTTCACCGTCACCATCAACGTTAGTGATACAACGACCACATAGTTCTGGGTGGGCTTCGCTTTCACCGATATCAGTCGTTACATGCCAACAACGATCACACTTAGTGCCCTCGGCAGGCGCTACGGTTAACCATAAACCTTCAACGTCTGTTTCAAGGGTGTTTTCAGGTGCTGTGGCAACGGTTTCAATGGTTACCTTTGAAATAATCAACACAAAGCGTAACTCTTCACCAAGCTTTTCTAGCTTAGCGGCTAAATCAGCTGTCGCATATAAAGTTACTTGTGCTTCAAGTGCTTTACCGACAGTTTTTTCTTTACGCGCTTGCTCTAAGGCACGGTTTACTTCACTACGTACCGCTAGAAGTTCAGTCCAGTAGTCATTACCGAGTTCAACACTAGATTCATCCATTGTCGCTAAACCGTCAAACCATACACCTGTAAATACAAACTCATCACGCTCACCTGTTACTGGCGTTGGTAATGCTTGCCAAATTTCTTGCGCAGTAAATGATAAGATTGGTGCCATCCATGCAGTCATTGCTTCTGCAATTAAATACATAGCAGTTTGACAAGAGCGACGTGCATTGGAATCTGCTTTAGCCGTGTATTGTCTATCTTTAATGATATCTAGGTAGAAACCACCTAATTCGTTGGTACAGAAGTTCATTAACTTGTGTACTACTACATGGAATTCATACTCATCGTAAGCCGCAATGATTTCTTCTTGTAAACGTGCTGCTTTATCAACAACCCAACGGTCAAGTGCAACCATGTCGTCAAACGCAACAGTATGTTGTGCTGGCTCAAAACCATTTAAGTTAGATAACAAGAAGCGAGAGGTATTACGGATACGACGATAAGCATCGGCTTGGCGCTTAAAGATCTCATCTGAAACCGTGATTTCTTGAGTGTAGTTCACTGAAGCAGTCCACAGACGTAAGATATCTGCGCCTAAGTTATTAGTGATACTTGATGGTGTTACCACATTGCCTAATGATTTAGACATTTTGTGGCCTTTAACATCAACGGTGAATCCGTGAGTAAGCACTTGCTTATATGGGGCTTTACCATTCATCGCAACAGATGAAATCATCGATGACATAAACCAACCACGATGTTGATCAGAGCCTTCTAAATATAAATCAGCAATGCCGTCAAATTCTTCACGAGCATTAACTACAGAGTGATGGGTTGTACCTGAGTCAAACCATACATCTAAAGTATCAGGCACTTTAATGTATTCTTTTGCATCATCACCAATAAGTTCACTTGGCTCTAAATCAAACCATGCTTGAATGCCTGACTTCTCAACACGCTTAGCAACGTCTTCAATCAACTCAATACTTCGTGGGTGTAAAGCACCAGTGTCTTGGTGAATAAATAATGCCATAGGCACGCCCCACGTACGTTGACGTGAAATACACCAATCTGGACGACCTTCAACCATTGATTCAATACGACGTTGGCCCCAATCTGGGATCCATTGTGTTTGCTCAATCTCATTTAATGAATCTTGACGTAAACCTTTATTGTCCATGCTGATAAACCACTGCGGTGTTGCGCGGAAAATCAGTGGCGTTTTGTGTCTCCAACAGTGTGGGTAAGAATGCTCTAACGCATGGTGATGCATTAATGCACCATTCTCTTTTAATAACTCAACAACACTCGCGTTGGCTTTAAAAACATGCTGGCCAGCAAGTAGTGGCGTATCTTCAAGGTATACGCCATTAGCGCCTACAGGGTTAGCCACTTCAAGATCATATAATTTACCAACGACGAAATCTTCTACACCGTGGCCAGGAGCGGTATGAACACAGCCTGTACCTGAATCAGTAGTAACATGGTCACCTAAAATAACCGGTACAGTAAAGTCGTAGAATGGGTGCTGACATTTCACCAGCTCTAGCTCACTACCTTTACAGAAACCTAAAGCATGATATTTGTCTAAACCAAAGCGATCCATACACGCAGTAACAAGATCAGAAGCAAGAATTAATCGTTGCTTTTTACCTTCAACATCACATTGCACTAACGTATATTCAACATCAGCATGTACTGAGATAGCGCGGTTAGCTGGAAGTGTCCACGGCGTTGTAGTCCAAATAACCATACCAATCTCACCTTCGCCTTTATGGCCTTCAGGGTGAGAGAATTTATCAGCGACGGTTTCATCGCTGATAACAAATTTCACGTCAACGGCTGGTGATTGCTTGTCTTTATATTCAACTTCAGCTTCTGCTAAAGATGAGCCACAATCAGTACACCAATGCACAGGTTTGAAACCTTGATGCAAGTGTCCGTTTTCAGCAATTTTACCTAATGAACGAATAATGTTGGCTTCAGTATCAAAGTCCATGGTTAAGTAAGGCTTTTCCCAATCGGCAAAAATACCTAAGCGTTTAAAGTCTTCGCGTTGACCGTTTACTTGCTTGGCAGCATATTCACGACATTTTTGGCGAAAATCGCTAGCACTGA
Organism: uncultured Colwellia sp.; assembly: GCA_913057925.1. Taxonomy (GTDB): domain Bacteria; phylum Pseudomonadota; class Gammaproteobacteria; order Enterobacterales; family Alteromonadaceae; genus Colwellia. The sequence goes on from CAJXPG010000026.1 coordinate 14,520, forward strand.
TCTTATGACCCGGCTTGCCGACTTTTTTCTCTACCATTAATTCAATTGGCAGACCATGACAGTCCCAACCAGGAACAAATGGCGAGTTAAAATCAGACAAGGTTTTTGATTTAACTATGATGTCTTTTAAGATTTTATTTACAGCATGACCTAAATGAATATTGCCATTTGCATACGGAGGGCCGTCATGCAAAATAAATGACTTTTTACCTTTTTTAGCTTCACGGATCTTGCCATAAAGATCTTTAGCCGCCCAATCTTTGAGCATATTAGGTTCACGATTAGCCATATTACCTTTCATTGCAAAGGATGTGGCAGGTAAATTCAAGGTCTGTTTATAATCACTCATGTAAATCATTATCCGTTTATGTTGGCCGATAACTGTAACGAAAAGTTATAAATATCAACCCGATTTATAACTGTTTATTAAACTATATTGTTTTCAAATCTATTTTGTAAATACACTTTAAAAGTAGGCGCTAGGCTAATACTTTCTTTGCTTGCTCACTGTCTTTTTGTATTTGCTGACGTAGCGCTTCTAAGTTTTCAAATTTTATCACTGGGCGAAGCTTCTTTTTAACCACGACTTCAATACATTGTCCGTACAAGCTTTCATTAAAGTCAAAAAGGTGTACCTCAAGTTGTTGCCTGACACCATTTATGGTCGGTCTAGCGCCAATATTAGCCACACCTTTGTACTCGCCAGTATCCGTTTTTACCATCACAGCAAAAACACCACTAAGCGGTGATACGCGTCTTTTTAGTAGTACATTGGCGGTAGGAAAGCCTAATTCTCGGCCACGTTTATCACCATGAAAAACACGACCTATGATTGAATATTCTCTACCAAGCATTTGCTGAGCATCAACTAAGTTATCTTGCTCTAGTGCTTGTCGAATTGCCGTAGAGCTTATTCGACAATCTGCCATTTTATAACTTTTAGTATCAGAGACATTAAAACCATACTTATCACCGGCTTGGCAAAGCATGTCAAAGTTACCTGCTCGATTTTTACCAAAATGAAAGTCATCACCTACAATAAGGTGCTTAATGCCGAGCTTGTTTACTAATAACTGTTCTATAAAGTGTTGCGCGCTTTGACTAGCAAACTCTGCTGTGAAATTAACACAAATAAGACGCTGCACACCAAGTTTTGCCAGTAAACTATATTTATCACGTAATCGACATAATCTTGCAGGGGCGGTTTCTGGAGAAAAAAGCTCTTGCGGCTGAGGCTCAAAGACCAAAACCGCAGCAACGCAGTTTAACGCGTCTGCTTTACTTACCAGCGCCTTTATAACTTGCTGGTGCCCTAAATGCACACCATCAAAATTACCAATAGTTAATACACAACCATGATCTTTTGACTGAATATTATGTATTCCGCGTACTAACTGCATTAGCTGATATTTTGCCTTTTATTACTGACCAGTGCTTTAATTACTTCTTGATGACCTATGTGCGCGCCATCAAAGTTATCAAGAGTTAATACACACGCATTAGCTTGATCTTGTGATCGAATATTATGTATTCCACGTGCTAACTGCATTTGCTATTCTTCTGCCCTTTATCCGACACTAAATGTCTTAGATAAGTCACTGACGAACTCAAAATTTGATATTCGTATAAAATAAATCGACGAATTATATACCAGCACGTTTTAATAATCAGTAGCTCTAACACTTTATTTACGCTTATTTTTCGTCTTTTATTACCTTCAAGTCACTCAAACGTACCCCTAACAGGGCAATCATGAGTACGTAACTACTCATTCCCACAACAATACATAAAGTAAGCTGTTGAACTTGTTCAATAAACTTCATAGCCAACCAAACATCAAAGTCGCTCGACAATTGAAAAACAACGATTGCCATTACCCCAGCACTGATAACTAACTTTGCAATATAAATAAGCGTATTCGTTGGCAGCTGATACACGCCTGCAGCTTTCAAGCCTCGATAAAGTAACCATGCATTAAGAGTTGCTGAGAGGGTTGTTGCTAAAGCAAGGCCGACATAACCTAAAAAAGGCGCCAACATTAAGTTAAATGCCATATTAGCAACCATCGCCATAATACCTATTTTAACTGGGGTTTTAGTATCTTGGCGCGCATAATAACCAGGAGCGAGCACCTTAATAAACATAAAACTTAATAAGCCAGATAAATAAGCAAACAGCGCCATGGAAACCTGAATGACCGTTTGCTGAGTAAATTCACCGCCCATAAAAAGCACCATAATAATAGGTTGTGCTAATACCATTAAGCCCGCGAGCGCAGGCCAGCCAAAGAGTGAGATGACGCGAATCCCCCAGTCTAAAGTCGCAGCAAACTCTGCGGGGTTCTTTTTACTGTGAAGTTTTGACAATCGAGGTAATACTACCGTAGCGATACCTATGCCGAATAAGCCAAGGGGAAATTCTAATAATCTATCGGCGAAATAAAGCCAACTAATAGAGCCTGTAATTAAAAAGCTGGCAATAAGCGTATCAAGAAGTAAGTTTATTTGCGTGACTGAAACACCAAAAAGCGCCGGTACAATCAGTTTTCGAACTTTACTAACGCCTTCACTATGCCAAGCCCATTTAGGCTTAACCAACATGCCTGCTTTATAAAGAAAAGGAATTTGAAAAATAAACTGGATTAAACCACCTAAGAATACCCCCCACGCAAGTGCATGAGCAGGACTTTCGGTATACGGTGCGCCCCAAATTGCCATGCTAATGATGGCAACATTTAATAATACCGGCGTAAAAGCTGCGACAGCAAAGCGCCCCATAGTATTTAACACCGCCCCTGCTAACGCAGTAAAGCTAATAAACCATAAATAAGGAAAAGTGATTTTTAGTAGGTCACTTGCCAGATCAAACTTTTCTCCGCCTGGGGCGCCGTTATACCAGTCAATAAACCAACCAAAACCAAACAATGCCACCACAACAGGCGAAGCAATCATGCCAAATAAGGTAACCCAAGTAATAATAACGCCTAAAGTACCTGATACTTGTGCAATGAGCAGGCGAGTCTGCTGATGATGGTTTTGTTGTTCGCTAGCCGTAGCTTGCTCTTCATCTTTAACTTGGTATTCACTTAATACTGGTACAAAAGCTTGAGCAAAAGCACCTTCGGCAAACAGTCTACGTAAAAAATTAGGGATTTTATTGGCCAGTAAAAACACATCAGACATAGCCCCTGCGCCCATTACATTAGCGATAACCACATCACGAATTAAACCAAGCACACGTGAAATCAAGGTCATGATACTGACTATCAACCCAGATTTTATTAACTTCTTACTCAAAAAGATCCCCTTCAGCTAAGGTTTTTCTGGCTTTATTAAAGCACGCTAGGAAAAGCAAAAAAGCTGCAAAAACAATGTGAAAATAAATAATGTGTATTATGTGATGATTTTACCCATTTAAACAATGTATACTTGTCGCTGTTCACAACAAGTTTTATTCTACGGGCTAACTTTTAGCCGTAAATAGCATCCAAATTCTTTTTAATTGCGCGATTATTGCTTTTCATTAGAAAAGATATTAATTAAACAATTAAAACATTTGACAATCAGCTAAAAAAAAGGCATATTTCGTCGCCTTAAATTTAAGCTTATAATCAATCTTTTAGGAGTTCACCTTGGCTAACTCAAAGCAAGCTAAGAAGCGCGCAGTACAATCTGAAAAGCGCCGTCAACACAATGCAAGTCGTCGCTCATTAATGCGTACTTTAGTTAAAAAAGTATTAGCAGCAATTGAAGCTGGTGACAAAGAAGTAGCAACTACAGAATTAGCTGCCGCTACACCAATTTTAGATCGTTACGCAAGTAAAGGTCTTATTCATAAAAATAAAGCTGCTCGTTCTAAGAGCCGTTTAAATGCAGCAATCAAAGCACTTTAATTTTTGCTTTTAGTTGTATTACTTTTTATGAAGTAAGTGTTAACTAGCCTGTCTAGTTAGCACAGTTAAAACCGACTTATGTCGGTTTTTTTATACCTAAAATTCAGTGTTTTCTTAGTTGTTAGACTAAATCGTTAACTTTACAGCCACTGCTGGGGTTTATTGCCTCACGCTCTTGCACTTACCGGCATTTTTTCTTAGTCTCTTAGCAAATTATCTATAGAGATCGACGATGAAAGCATTAAAACTAACAAAAATAGCCGCGGTTGTATTACTAAGCTGTACAGCATTAACGGCATGCAACAATACTAGCGACAGTAAAACCTCAGGCGAAAGCGCCCAGAGCAAAAAAGTGAGCTCACCTGAATTACTATCAGGATTTGAGCAACGTTTAAATATCTACAAAGAAGTGACTTTATCCGCTGATTTAAGTCACCTATCGGCCAACCAAAAACAAATGCTCGCCTTGCTTATTGATGCATCTAAAATAATGGATGATTTATTTTGGCTGCAAGCTTTCCCACAAGATAAACAAAGCTTTTTAGCAAGCATTACTGATGAAAAAGTGAGACGTTTTGCCGAGATTAACTATGGTCCATGGGATCGCTTAGATGGTGATAAAGTATTCTTAAGCCAAGCAACGACAAAAAATCATGGTGCTGAATTCTATCCGGGTGATATGAGCAAAGCTGAATTTGAGCAAAACGAATTCGCTGATAAGAAAGGCCTTTACTCTGTTGTACGCCGAGATGACCAAGGTAACTTAATGAGCGTGGCTTATTCTGAGCTATATCATGACAAAATAACCCGCGCTGCTGCTATTTTAGATGAAGCAGCAAAGTTTGCCGATGACAAAGAGTTTGCCAACTATTTAACCATGCGTGCTCAAGCATTACGTACTGATGAGTATCAAGCTTCAGATTTCGCCTGGATGGATATGAAAAACAATCCAATTGATGTAGTCATTGGTCCTATTGAAAGTTATGAAGATCAACTTTATGGCTACCGAGCAGCATTTGAATCATATGTACTTATTAAAGATTTAGCTTGGAGTGAAAAACTTGCCAAATATGCACAGTTTTTACCTGAGCTGCAAAAAGGTCTACCTGTTGCAAGAAAGTATAAAGCTGAAGTACCTGGCTCTGATGCTGACTTAAATGCTTATGATGTTATTTACTATGCTGGCCACTCAAATGCGGGTAGTAAAACCATTGCTATCAACCTGCCAAACGACGAAGAAGTACAACTTAAAAAAGGTACTCGACGTTTACAACTTAAAAACGCCATGCAGGCAAAGTTTGACGCCATTATGCTGCCTATTGCCGAGACTTTAATTGTGCCTGAGCAGCGTAAAAACGTCACCTTTAATGGTTTCTTTGCTAACACCATGTTTCATGAGGTTGCTCATGGTTTAGGCATTAAAAATACCATTAATGGTAAAGGCAATGTCCGCCAATCACTAAAAGAGCATGCTTCTGCCCTTGAAGAAGGTAAAGCGGATATTCTTGGTTTATATATGATTCGTCAGTTACTTGAAAAAGATGCGATTACTGAAGGTAAGCTTGAAGACTATTACACCACCTTTATGGCAGGCATCTTTCGTTCAATTCGTTTTGGCGCCAGCTCAGCACACGGTAAAGCCAATATGGTACGTTTTAATTACTTCCAAGAAAAAGGTGCCTTTAGTCGAAATGAGCAAGGTTTATATAGCATAGATGTCGCTAAAATGACTGCGGCTATTGATTCGTTATCTGAGCTAATTTTAACGTTACAAGGTAATGGTGACTATCAAGGTGTTGATACACTCGTCAAAGAAAGCGGTGTTATTGGCGATACTTTAGCGGCTGACTTAGCACGTTTAGAAGCGGCAAAAATCCCTGTTGATATTGTCTTTAAACAAGGCAAACAAGTATTAGGTCTTTAGTAAGATAAAGTACTGACAATAAAAATTAAGCATTAAAAAAGCGCTAGTTGAGTAATTCAACTAGCGCTTTTTTTATCCGTTACTGCAGTCAGATTTTATATTAAAAAGAGAAGTCATCCTCAGCAAGATCCATCATTGATAGGCCACCATTTTCAACACAGGCTGCATGTCCTTTCGCACGTGGTAATATACGTTGAAAATAGAAACGCGCAGTTTTGATTTTTGCTTGATAAAAGGCATCATCATCACTACCTTCTGCAAGTTTATCTTGTGCAACTTTAGCCATTTTCGCCCAAAAATAAGCAAGGGTTAAATAACCAGAATACATCAAGTAATCTACTGAAGCAGCGCCAATTTCATCTGGGTTAGTCATCGCTTTTTCACCGACTTTTTCCGTCATTTTCTGCCAATCGCCACCAAAACTCATAATTGGTTGGATAAACTCTTGCATTGCATCGTCTTCAGCATTCTCTAAACAGAACTTAGTGACTTCACTACCAAAGGCTTTTAGTATTTGCCCTTTAGAGCCTAAAATCTTCCTCGCTAATAAATCTAACGCTTGAATACCGGTAGTCCCTTCATATAGGCAACTAATTTTAGTATCACGCATCAGCTGTTCCATGCCCCACTCTTTGATAAAGCCATGACCACCAAACACCTGTACACCGTGACTAGTACACTCTAAACCAAGCTCAGTTAGGAATGCTTTAGCAATAGGAGTTAATAGAGCAAGCTTAGTTTCCGCAGCGGCCTTTTCTTCTTCACAAGTACCCGCATGACCAATATCAACTAATTGAGCTAAATAGGCGATTAAAGCGCGACCACCTTCAGCAATCGACTTTTGTGTGAGCAACATTCGACGAACATCAGGATGAACAATGATTGCATCTGCAGGCCCTTCAGGGTTCTTCACACCAGATAACGAACGCATCTGTAATCTATCTTTGGCGTATGCTAAAGCACCTTGAAAAGAGGCTTCTGCCGCTGCAACACCTTCAGAGGCAACACCTAAACGAGCAGCATTCATAAAGGTAAACATACAGTTTAAGCCACGGTTTACCTCGCCAATAAGGTAACCTTTGGCGCCATCAAAGTTTATGACACAAGTGGCATTCGCATTGATACCCATTTTATGTTCGATTGAGCCACAAGAAACAGCATTTCTATCGCTAGTTTCACCTTCATCCGTGACATTAAACTTAGGAACAATAAAGAGTGAGATGCCTTTGCTACCTTCAGGAGAGCCTGGGATCCTTGCAATGACAATGTGAACGATATTATCTGATAAATCATGTTCACCCGCAGAGATGAAAATCTTAGTACCCGTTAATGAGTAACTTCCGTCATCATTTAACTCAGCTTTTGTGCGTAACATGCCTAAATCGGTACCACAATGTGGCTCCGTTAAACACATGGTACCTGTCCAAGAGCCTTCAACTAATTTAGGCATAAACTGATTTTTTTGTAGCTCACTACCATGGGCTTCAATGGTTGCCAATGCACCGTGACTTAATCCTGGGTACATGGCAAAACTATGGTTTGCACTAGAGAAGAGCTCGGTAATAGCGGTATTAAGTGAATGTGGTAAACCTTGACCACCAAAGTCAATGTTTTGCGCCAACGTAGGCCAGCCACCGTCAACATATTGTTGATAAGCATCTTTAAAGCCATCAGGTGTAGTAACCTCACCATCATGCCAAGTACAACCTTGTTCATCACCACTTTGGTTAATCGGGGCAATAACTTGTTCAGTAAATTTAGCCGCTTCACTAATAATGGCATCAACCATATCTAAACTGGCATCTTCATAACCAAGCTTTTGATAATGGTTATCGCAATTAAGCAGCTCTTGCATAACAAACTTAATATCTCTGATCGGGGCTTTATACTCTGGCATGACTCTCTCCAATGATTAATTTTTTAGTTTGAACAAATAAGCCTGAGGTCAGACCAGATTCAAACAGTTGTTTGATTAAATCATGTAATTGAGTATTTTTAAATAGAATTTGTCAATAAAACTAATATTTTTGTTTATCTTTACAGTAAAAATTAATTTTATTCTTAACTCTTAGCTATCCAAGTCACAAGCTATCTTGTTAATATTTCGGCTTTTTCTTCAAAAAAAGTGTAAAAAAAAGCTTAGTGATTATTCATCACTAAGCTTTTTAAGCACAAGTATATAAAAGCGAGTTATAGGCTTTCTAAATGAGCAAAAACCGTTGAGAACGCCTGCTCTTGAAATTGCTTCAAGCCAGTATCACGAAAATCAATATCAACTTGGCTTTTCGCCAATTCTTTTTTAATGAAGCTTGCTGATAACACTTCAACACTAAGATCACTGATCAGCTGAATTGCAGCTTCAAGTTTAAAACCAATTGGGCCACCGGCAAACTTACCTTTTAACGCACGACCTTTAATGAAGACATGTGTTACTTGGTAATCTTCCATTAGCTTTGCAAAAGTAAACTGAAATTTTTGTACTTGTTCAGCATCACCGGCATTATCAAGACTTACTCTTTGAACTCGAGTATGAGGAATATCATACAAATTATTTTCTTTTGACATGATACAAATAATTGCTTCATTGCCTTTAATTTCAACGCCACAAGCTTTCATGGAATAACCTCTATAAATTAATTAGCGTTATTATACACGTAAACTATCAATATAAGTAAATGGACTTCCTCTAAGAAAGTAAAATACTTACTTGCTTAGGTAGAATAGCTGAATGCTGTTGGTATTAAGCAAGCTAACAGGTATCATTTATGACAATCACGTTTACTGGATAAATTAAATGAAAAAAACATGTGTCATTACCGGTGGTAGCTCAGGAATAGGCCTAAGCATTGTTAAACTTTTTATTGAAAATGACTATCAGGTCTTTAATTTAGATTTATCTCCCGGCACTGAAGGTGACTTTCGACAGTGTGATGTGACTAACCTCGAGCAAGTTAGTGAGATTATTCATGACATCGCAAGCCAGCATAATATCGATGTATTAGTATCAAATGCAGGGGTTCACTTCTCAGCAACCATTGAAAATACCAGTGAAGCAGATTTAGACAAGGTTTTTGCCATTAATGTTAAAGGTGCCTATGCGGCAATAAAATCTGTACTACCAAATATGAAAGCCAATAAGCAGGGCGCAATTATTTTAATGGCCTCTGATCAGGCATTAATTGCTAAGCAAAACTCATTCGCTTATAACTTGAGTAAAACTGCCCTCGCCTCTATCGCAAAAACTACCGCGCTTGATTATGCCGCCTTTAACATTCGCGCTAACGCAGTGTGTCCTGGCACTATTGAAACGCCACTTTACCATCAAGCCATCGATAATTACTGTCAAAAATCGGGTAGTGATAAAGCCGCGGTGCATTTAGAAGAAGAAAAACTACAGCCCTTGCAGCGCTTAGGCCAACCAGAAGAAGTTGCCGAGTTAGTGTTATTTTTAGCTTCAGATAAAGCCAAATTTATTACCGGAAGTCTGCAAGTCATTGATGGTGGTTACACCGCGCAGTAAGCTATTTAAACTTGGTAAGCACACACTACTATGACAGTAAAAGCTACTTAAACTTGGTAAGTACACCACTATGACAGTAAAAGCTATTTAAACTTGGTAAGCACACTACTATGACAGTAAAAATTATTGACCCGCATATCCACCTATTTTCCCGAAAGGCAGGTGATTATCACTGGCTAAAAAGTGATAACCCACCTTTTTGGTCTGATAAAAAAATAATTCAACGAGATTTTACTCCGCATGATTTAACTTTGTCTAAAGGTATGATGTTAGAAGGCTTTGTTCATATCGAGGCCGGCTTTGATAATAACAAACCTTGGCGTGAACTTGATTACATTGAAGAGTTAGCGAGTGAAAACGCGCGAACAATTGCGGCGATAAATTTAGTAGACTCACCAGCAGACTTTAAAATAAAACTTGCAAAAGTATTGTCTTATTCAAGCCTTGTTGGTGTTAGGCATATCCTTGATGAGCAGGCGCTGAGTATTCTATCTGAGTCAAACACACAAGCAAACTTTAGCCAATTAAATGAGATAGCACATTTAATTTTTGAATTACAGCTGCCACTAGCCGAAGAAAGCAGTAATGAAGTAATGTCCTTATTAACTAAAACTATTGCTGATAATAACCAACTACGTTTTATAATCAACCACGCTGGTTTTCCGCCCAGAGATCCCCATGGCAAGCAGTGGAAGTTATGGCAGAAAAATATAACTGCGCTTGCCCAATACCCCAATGTTTTTATTAAATGTTCAGGCATGGAGATGATTGACCGTCAATACTCCTTGGCGTGGTTTAGTGATGTTGCCAATTTTTGTTTGTTGAGTTTCTCACAGTACAGAACAATGCTAGCGAGTAACTTTCCGCTATGTTTATTCAGTAAAGAAAGTTACAACGCGTATTGGCAAGATATTTTAGCGTCTAACTTTATTAAACAGCTTGATACAAAAGAAAAAAGCGCATTGTTATACCACAATGCGCTTCGTATTTATCAACGAACAAACGAGTAACTTACCTAGTTACTTAGCTAGCTACTTAATCGTGACGTTGGGCGATTTTTTCACTACCGCATCATTTAGCTCAATGCCGATTCCCGGCACTTCAGTTACTTGGAAGAAACCATCAACAGGTTGTGGATCTTGTAAACATAACTCTCTGTTCCAATCTTTAATCGCATAGGTATGATGTTCATGAATTAAGAAGTTTGGAATAGCGGTTTCTAAATGCAATGAAGCGGCTGTTGCTACTGGACCACCACAAACATGCGCCTGTACTCTGATATCGTAAACATCGGCATAATCACACACTTTCTTTGCCTCAGTAAAACCACCACATAAACCCACATCGGGTTGTAGTACATCAATACTTTGGTCTTCAAAATAAGGTCTAACATCCCAGCGGTGATACAGTCGTTCGCCACCTGCAATAGGTACATTAACGTTATCAGATACCTTTTTGTGTACTGCAGGGTTTAAGTAATTAACTGGCTCCTCGTACATCATACAATCGACTTCTTCGACAATTTTGCCCATTTGAATCGCCGATGCTGCGCCCATTAATGAATGCGATTCAAAAATAATATCAACATCATCACCAACGGCATTTCTTATCGCGCGTAATCTATCTCCAAATAAGCGCATTTGCGGCCTGGTAAATAGCTTAGTACGGTCAAACGATGAACTACCATCTTGGTTATAAACAATCGGGTCAACTTTAACGGCATCGTACCCTTGGGCAACCGCTTTTAATGCCGCCTCGGCATATTGCTCAGGTTCAATGAGTTTATTGATTTCGCTATCCCAGTCAAACTGTAATTGGCTGGCATAAGTACGTAACTTGTCATTTACTTTACCGCCAAGTAATTGATAAACGGGTACACCTAACGCTTTACCTTTGATATCCCAAAGTGCTGTATCGATTGCGCTCATCGCTGAATATAAAACCGGTCCGCCACCTAAGCCCCAAAAACTTTCTCTTAACATACGTGACCATAACAGCTCAGTATTAAAAGGGTTAAAGCCAATTAATACTGCTTCACTGATTTCTTTAATCATTGCCGCAGCAGCGCTATGTCCCCAGTCGTAAGCAAGGCCTGCTTCACCAACACCACTGATACCTTCATCAGTATGAATGCGAACAAAAACAGGATTCCAAGCAGTGCGCTTAGGACAATGAATATCAAAAACTTCTATATGGGTAATTTTCATGTATTTCTCGGTTAAATTAATTCTTTTAAATTACTGTTAATTATTAAAGCTATTTATTCAATCAATAATTGCCTTTCTTGAAGCTATATAATTCAATTTAGCGGAAATGGCACGGAGTTGACGCTAGTCAATGAGTACCTTTGACAAATAAATTGTGAGATATATCAAAAAGAAAAGCTATTATTCCGCGAAGGTTGGATCATGGCGATATACCCTTCTTAGCATGGCTGGCCATGCTTTTTGACCACCCGTTTCGCCATCGTGAACAATATTAGCCTGTGCTTTGATGCCATCAATAATACTTTGTGGCGCATAAATAGGCTTCATGCCTGTTGCCATCACTTGCAGCTGCACTTGGCAAGCTCGGGTTAAATCATACATATGCATAAAGGCATCTCCTATGGTTTTACCCATAGTTAAAGCCCCATGATTACGTAACAACATGAAGTTTTTATCGCCTAAGTCATTTTGTAATCTACGTTTTTCTTCTGCATTTACCGCAAGCCCTTCATAGTCGTGGTAACTCATTGATGCCAAGGCAAACATCGAATATTGGCTAAGGGGTAATAGTCCTTCTTCAACACTGGCAACCGCAATTGTCTCATTGGTATGAACATGCAGCGCACAAATATCTTCATGACGGGCTTCATGCACAGCACTATGAATCGTAAAACCTGCGGGATTAATCTCAAACGGGCAATCTTTATCAATAATATTACCGTCAATATCAATTTTAACGAGATTAGATGCGGTGATTTCTTCAAAAGCAAGGCCAAAAGCATTAATTAAAATATGCTCAGTACCGGGAATTCGCGCAGAGATGTGAGTATGGATTAAATCATCCCAACCATGCATTTGTAGTAAACGATAACATGCGGCCAAATCAACACGTATTTGCCACTCTTGTGGTGAGACTTTATCTTTTAAATTTAATTTGGGAATTTGTAGCATAACCGTCACTCTTTATGAGGGGAACAATATTGATTAGTCAATTTTACCTGATGATCTATTGGCAATAAAGCCATTTAAAACATTGCCTTGATAATAGCGGCAATGAGGATGACAAAGACTAAAATCCAAGTGATTTTGCCAAATTTACCTTGTTGTTCATCAGTCATTGGCGAGCCGAAACGTTCACCTAAGACCACCATTAAAGCGACCGCTAAGAAGACACAAGCTAGTATGATTATTAATGTCATTATTTACTCTTTTAAGTTAGTTTTTTATACCCAGTTTTGGCAAAATCGATTACCATAGCGTTTAGTGCCACTCACCGTATAATTTAGCAATGCAGCCAACCGATAATTTTTACCAAAAGCGTCGTTTTATCATAAAGCTAGGTAAAGCCTTACATAAGCTAGGCTCTACTGCATATCGTTTAGAAGATAACTTATTATCAATAGCTAAATTTCTCGATATCCGTGCTTCTTTTATCATCACTCCGACAGCTTTAACCTTTATCTTATCCGATGATGAAGATGATCAGCAATACAATCATTTGGTTCGTGTTAGCCCTGGGGATATAGATCTGGGCTCTTTAGCACGTATTGATGAGTTGGTAGATGAGTTAATCAACGGTGAACGTACCTTAGATGAAGCAATTGAGCGTCTGGCAGAAGTTAAAAATAAACCAGCACCTTATGGCAACTTTTTATCTTTCCTTGCATTTGGCGCATCAAGTGGTGCTTTTGCCATGCTTATGCACACCAGTTGGCATGATGTATTTTGGTCAACTCTACTAGGCTGGGTCATCTTCGCCTTTGTACTTTGGTCTGAACGTTCCAAGCGTGTCACCGATCTACTTGAGCCACTTTGTGCGTTAACTGCTTCATTATTAGCTTCAGCAATTTCAGTTTTTGATCCTAGCATCAATATTCCTATGGTGATCCTCTCAACCATCATCGTCTTTATACCTGGATTATCATTAACGGTAGGTTTGTCAGAGTTAGCAGCGCGACATTTAATGTCAGGTACTGCTCGCATCATGGATAGTATTATGATGCTCTTTAAGCTTTATTTTGGCGCTGTTTTAGGAATGGCTTTAGGTAAGCTGCTGTGGGGAGATGTCACCTTTGTCGCGCCAGAAACTATGCCCGTTTGGACTTCATGGTTAGCTGTTACCACGCTGTCCGCCAGCTTGGTTATTCTTTTTAAAGTGAGGCTTAAAGATGCGCCTTGGGGCATGATTGCCGGTTATATCGCTTTTGGTGTAAGTATCTGGGCCAGCACTTATTTAGGTATTGCGCTTGGCGCTTTTGTTGGTGCGTTTGCATTAGGCTTGTATAGTAATTTTTTCTCTCGAATCATGAACTTACCTTCGAGTATCGTTCGCTTATTAGGCTTAGTTGTACTGGTACCTGGCTCCAAGGTATATATTGGTTTAAACAGCGCTGTATCAGGACAGAATATGCTTAATGTACCCGATTTAGGCTCACAAACTTTCTTGATATTTATGTCATTGGTGGCCGGTATTATTTTCTCAAATGCAGTGTTACCTCACGGTAAAACACTCTAATCGCTTTAAAATTATAAAGTAAACAAATAACGATTGCCGAACTACCTTCAAACTTTAGCGCGTAACAATCAGCTAAAAAAGTTAACTATCCTCAAAAGGAGCTTAGGCTCCTTTTTTTTCAAAAAAACTGCCGTGAATATTTACCATGAGTAATTGTGGTAACGACTTATCTTAAGTAAAAGCCATAAATGCATCTATACTAACAACAGTTAATAGTATCAATCTTTTTGGATGCCAATGGGCCATCACTTTTCACATTTAGCGAGCATTGTTTTATGTATTTTCAGTGCCTTTTGTCACGCTGAAAAAGTGACTATCTCCGTCGAAACCGATGTCTATAATATCGCACAGCAGATTATTGCCGATCGCGATATACTTGCTGTAAAAGACTTTTCGTCCCCTTCCGCGCAACGTGATGTTGTAGAGTTTATTTTAGTTCAACAAGCGCTTGCTTTAGGTGGCGCTGATCTAAACTTTTCTTTTATCCTTGGAAATTACGACGCGAGGAATATTAAACTGCTACTCGATGGCTCACTGCTTATTAATTTTGACTCGATGTGGTTGTCACAAGTAGAAAAATACAGTGATGATGTTTATATATCAGCCCCTGTTATTAATAAAGGAGAGTACTGGGCCGGTTTATATACCGCGGTAGATAATAATAAGGCACTCGCAACTAAACAGTTGAGTGATTTAAAAAAGCTCTCGGTTATTTCAAATAATAACTGGTACGTTGATTGGAAAACTCTTAATCAAATCAGTCCGAAAGTATTAATCCATGATGAAGAGTGGGTGTCCATGGCAAAGCTGGTGAGTTTGAAATGGGTAGATGTCATGTTAGCGCCCTTTAACTTAAAGCAACCTTTCACCTATCAAGGTGATGATTACAAGATTGTTGCCATAGATAAGGTAAAAGTTGCATTAAACGACAGCCGGCATTTTGTCGTCTCTAAAAAGCACCCGCTTGGCAGAGAAACCTTTATTGCATTACAAAAAGGAATGGAGCAATTAAGAAAACAAGGCGCCATCAATAAAGCTTACCGAGAGTCTGGCTTTCAAAATTCACTAGTAAAAGACTGGCATGTTATTAATACAACTTTAATAAAAGCTGACAAATAACCGCGAAAGCATGGTATTCACAAAATTTATTACAACGAAACTAGTTACAATTTTTGAACAAATAGACTAACTACCTAATTTCAAAAGAAAACAATCTTATTGATAATTATTATCATTACGGTTATTATAAGCATCATTACCAAAGAGTTGTTTTTAAGTAGAGAGAAGTATGTACGTTTGTATTTGTCATGGTGTTACTGATACACAAATTGAAGCTGCAATAGACAATGGCGCAGAAACCATGAAGCAATTATCATCTGAACTTTGTGTTGGCTCACAATGCGGTAAGTGCTGTAAATCAACTAAGCGTGTACTAAATAATAAACTATATCAAATAGCTGAAGCTCAGCCCTGTGTCGCATAGTTTCTAAAGCGCTTAATTATCAGCATTTTTCGTTGAACCTAAACCGCATTGCTAATCCCAAGGACAAATCAACTCATCATTGATTGTAGGTAATTCTCAATACCCGCATTATCGATAATGTATTGTTGCGACTCTATCCAATCAATTTGCTCTTCAACATTTTCAAGTAAATCTTCTGCTAAGTCTCTACTGATGTAGTCTTGCAACTTTTCACTTTCCACGATGAGGCTCTGTAAAGCTTTGCGGGAAACATATTCTAAATCCATATTCGACTGTAACATCTCTTGTGCATGTTCACCGATATGCAGTTTACCGAGATCTTGTAAGTTAGGAAGTCCTTCTAGAAACAAAATCCGCTCAATAAGATCATCGGCTTGCTTCATTTTTTCAATCGAAATTTTGTAATCTGCTTTATTTAACTTATCCAAGCCCCAATTTTTATACATACGTGCATGTAAAAAATATTGATTGATGGCTATTAACTCAATTGCTAACGCGGCATTTAATAAAGCGATTATTTTTTTATCACCTTTCATTAGATATCCCCTTACCCAGGTAAATGTTGTCCCATATGCGATTGAATATAGTTTGGCAGGCCAATTTTATCGATGAGACCTAACTGTTGTTCCAGCCAATAAACATGATCCTCTTCAGTATCTTCCAGCAGTTTCTCAAGCATTTCTCTACTTTGATAGTCACCTTCACTTTCACATAGAGTAATTGTAGCTTTTAACGCTGCAACAACTTCCATCTCAAGAATTAAATCATTTTTAAGCATGCTAGGAACATCATCACCAATAAGTAGATCTCGACGATCGGTTAGATTTGGTGTGCCCTCAAGAAATAAAATGCGTTTGATTAGCGCATCAGCATGGGTTATTTCTTCCTGCATCTCATGATCTAGTTGCTCATAGAGTTTATCTAAGCCCCAGTCTTGATACATTCGAGAATGAGTAAAGTATTGATCTATTGCCGCTAACTCGTTGTGCAACAATCCATTTAAACTAGCTATAACCTTTGCGTTACCTTTCATCTTTCACCTCTGATTACCTTCAAGAATTATTATTTAAAATCACTTGTTTATAGCGTAGTAGAGCGCGGGTTTTTTATCTAATTTATTGTCGAAAAAAAATATTTCTAAGTCTTTATTTTTTAAGTGAAAATAGTTCCCATTTACACTTGCGATTTATATTAAGAAACCTAGAGTAAACTTCATTGTCGCACTACCTAAATAGCGATAATGAACCACATTCAAATAGCCATCTAAACATCTATAACTTGCGGTTCAATGAAAAGCCAGTTAGAATCTCGCTATCAAGTAGTTTGAGTTAACGAAGATGGTGTAATTCCATCACTGTACCCGCAACTGTAAATGAAAATATATTTAGCTTTAGATAGATATAAATTCAAAGTCAGATAGCTAACTCTAACCACTATACTCATTCAATTACCGTGCGGGAAAACACGAGTTTAACTATGTCAGCATTACTCAAGATCTCTCAGCTTAGCTGGCAGGTACAAACCAAAGCTATTCTTAAAGATATTAACTTTACGGTTAATAAAGGCGAAGTGCTAGGCATTATCGGCCCTAATGGCGCGGGTAAAACTAGTTTACTTCGTTGTTTGACTAATCAAGCAAACATGCTAAATCAAACAAACGTTAGCGGTAGCGTCCAGCTCAAAAATACCCATTTAACCCAATATAGCGCTAAAGAGTTGGCACAGCACTTTGCGTTAGTGATGCAAAAAAATGACAGCATTTTTGCGCTTTCTGTACTCGATGTAATGAAAATGGGATTATTGCCGCACAAGTCACTTTTTTCTATCGATAGTGACCATGATAGAGCGCAAATTGCATTAGCACTTGAAAAAGTAGGTTTAATTCACCTAGTTAATACAGCTTTCAATTTATTATCTGGTGGTGAACAACAACGAGTGTTAATTGCTAGAGCACTCGTGCAAGCCAGTCAAATATTGGTGCTTGATGAACCCACCAACCATTTGGATGTTTATTACCAACATCAAGTATTACAACTGGTAAATAAATTAAATATCACGGTAATCATGACTGTGCATGATCTTAATTTAGCTAGTTTATATTGCCAACGTTTGTTACTACTCAATAAAGGTGAGTTGATTTTAGATGGCACGCCAAAAGCCGTACTAAACTCAGAAACATTAAGCCAAGTATTCGGCTTACCTTGTCAGCAAAGTACGGATGAAATTACTGGCGCAACGCAAGTATCCTTTTACTTAAAGGATAGTCATCAGCAAGGAAGTCAATCTTTGGAGTCTGACAATGAGTAAAGCTTTTACCCTTTGGGGCGCTTTAACTTTAATGCTGATTTTATCTGTTATTAGTGCCATTACGTTTGGCCCTGCAGATATAAAAAGTTCAGAGCTGATAACGTGTTTAATAAGTAGTTGTCAAAGCCAGGTTACCAATGTTGTTATTTGGCAGGTACGAATTCCAAGAGTACTCGTGGCCTTAGTTGCCGGAATGGGATTAGCCATTGCCGGGGCTATTTTACAAAATACTACCCGTAACCCACTCGCAGACCCTTACCTTTTTGGTATTGTCTCAGGTGCAGGTTTAGGGGCAACCATTGCTAATATATCTTTAGCGGACAACCTTAGCATTGCCCTACCCTTGGCTGCTTTTCTTGGCGCACTGTTTTCAGTTATTATTGTGGTCTTTATCGCTAAAGTTTTACAGCGAATGGAGCAACTGCTACTTGCCGGAGTTGCCGTCTCGTTTATGCTCGCAGCAGTCACTCAGTTCATTTTATACTTTGGTGAGCCCTTTGCCACAAACCGCGTTATATTTTGGCTTATGGGCAGTTTAGCTCGTGTTGAAATGAGCAACTTTTATGTTATCGCCAGCATTTTACTGATAGCAATTTTCACGGTTATCGCTTTTCATCGACAAATAGACGCATTACTACTAGGGGATGAAAGCGCCGCTAGCCTAGGGGTAGATGTTGATAAGTTGCGTTTATTGATGCTCGGGATTTGCGCGGCGCTAACCGCAACCATAGTTGCTTATTGCGGTGGTATTGGCTTTGTTGGTTTGATGATCCCTCATATCGTCAGACAACTTATCGGTGTGACTACCTTAAAGCTTATTATTGGCAGCGCGCTTATCGGCGCGATATTCCTTATTTGGGTCGATGTCATTGCCCGATCATCACTGCCCCACGCTGAAATTCCAATTGGCATAATCACTTCTGCTTTAGGCAGTATTTTCTTCTTATTTATCATGTATCGCTCACGCGCGATGAATTAATAAATTAACACGATAGAGGTAATAACATGACTGATAGCAACCACACTAACAGCGATAAAACGGATAAGCACAAGCAGAGAATGCAAAAGCTCAAAGATAAAGTGGATTCTCGCATTGATAGCGCAACGGACGAGCGTGGTTTACTTATTGTCATCACGGGTAATGGCAAAGGTAAAAGCACCTCAGGCTTTGGCACGGTAGCACGAGCCGTTGGTCACGGTTTGAATGCTGCTGTTGCTCAGTTTATTAAAGGTACTTGGGCCTGTGGTGAACGACAATTACTCGAAAATGCTGGGGTAAAGTTTAGTGTCATGGGCACAGGCTTTACTTGGAATACTCAAGATAAAGAAAAAGATATCGCGGCCGCCAAAAAAGTCTGGCAAAAGTGTAAGACATTACTTAGCGATAACAGTCTTGATTTAGTTTTACTCGATGAGATGACTTACATGCTGTCGTATAAATACCTTGATTTAGATGATGTGATTGAAACCTTAAATAATCGTCCTAAACATCAACATGTCATTATTACTGGCCGTGCTTGTCATCGCTCAATTATCGAAATAGCTGATACCGTGAGTGAAGTGCAATCAATAAAGCATGCTTTTGATAACGGTATTAAAGCGCAAAAAGGCATCGACTGGTAACAGCAGTTTATTGATGACTTACCAGTTTTAGCCAGTAAAACACTGTGACAACTTTACTTTAACGAAAATGAAAAAAATAATGAAACTAATATCCCTCTCTCTCGCTTTACTACTGATGTCAGCGCAAGCTTTTGCCGATAAAGAGCTAAGTAACAGTGGAGCCAAGCCATCGATAATTGCCCTTGCGCCTCATATAGTTGAGATGCTGTTTGATGTTGGTGCAGGAGAGCAAATAATTGGTACCACTGCCCATGCTGACTATCCTGAGCAAGCGAAAAAAATCCCAAGAATAGGTAATTATGTCCGCTTGCAAATTGAAAGAGTGATTGAACTACAGCCGGATTTAATTATTGCTTGGAAAAGTGGTAACCCGAGTGATGACTTAGCACGGCTAAAGCAGCTTGGTTTTACTATTGTTTACTCCCAACCTAATAGCTTTAAAGATATCGCTAAAGAAATGAGACAGTTTGCTCGGTTAACTGGCCATACTCAGCAAGGTGAACAAGTCGCCGAAAAATTTGAAAAAGAGCTAGCTCAAATCACCAAGTTATATGAAAACAAAACAGAAATAACAGGCTTTTACGAGCTTTGGTCACGACCATTAACCACGGTAGCAAAAGACAGCTGGCCACAGCAGTTCCTTAATATTTGCAAAGTAAACAACCCATTCGAACATGTTCTGACGCCTTACCCGCAAATTAGCGTTGAACAAGTATTGCCTGCTTCAGTACAGCTAATTATCCAACCGCTATCAATAAACCAAAAAGAGCGTGAAGGCTTTAACTGGCAAGACTGGCCAATAATTCCAGCAGTAGC
>CAJXPG010000027.1 GCA_913057925.1 uncultured Colwellia sp.
TACGAGATCTAGTACGGTCTCGTGGGCTCGGAGATGTGTATAAGAGACAGACTTGTATGGACGCCACGATAAGTTCTCAGAACATAACTCCCATATGATTCCAGCAGTAATCAAAAAAATAATTGCGGCAAAAGAAAGCAAGCAAACCGAAATTGATATCTGGGGAGATGGCGAAGCTAGGCGTGAGTTTATGTATGCCGGTGATTTAGCTGAATTTATTTTTTATGCTATAGAGCATTTCACCGCAATGCCTCAAAACCTCAATGTCGGCTTAGGTACAGACTTTACTATCAATGAGTATTATCAACGTATAGCCAAAGTTGTTGGCTATCCAGGCACATTTAAACATGATTTAAGTAAACCTGTAGGTATGAGACAAAAACTGATTGATGACAGCCAGTTAAAAGCATTTGGTTGGACCCATAAAACCAAGCTTAATGATGGCATTCAAAAAACGATAGATTTTTATTTAAGTGAGCAAAAACATGACTAAAGCCCAAACTAAGTACTCATTAGCAAGCAGTACATGGGATGAGAATGAATTCAGCGCAATTCAACAAGTAATTGATTCCGATATGTTTACTATGGGTAAGCAAGTCGCTCAGTATGAAAAAGATTTTGCCCAGTTTTTTGGTAGTAAGTATGCGCTTATGGTCAGTTCTGGCTCTACTGCAAACTTGTTGATGATTGCATCATTATTTTTTACCAAAAATAATCGTTTTAAATTAAAGCGAGGTGATGAAATCATAGTACCCGTTGTTTCTTGGTCTACAACTTATTTCCCTCTGCAGCAGTACGGCTTAAAAGTTAAATTTGTTGACATTGACCCTAATACTTTGAATATGGATCTTGCCAAGCTCGAGGCAGCAATCTCTGACAAAACTAAAGCAATATTATCCGTCAATCTTTTAGGTAACCCTAACGACTATGGGCGAATGCAAGAGATTATCGGTGATCGAGATATATTTATCTTAGAGGACAATTGTGAGTCTATGGGGGCTACACTAGAAGGAAAGCAGGCTGGTAGCTTTGGCATCATGGGAACCTTTAGCTCATTTTTCTCTCATCATATTGCCACGATGGAAGGTGGTTGCATCATCACAGACGATGAAGAGCTATACCATATTTTACTGTGCATTCGTGCTCATGGCTGGACCCGTAACTTGCCGAAATTTAATAAGGTTAGCGGAGAAAAAAGTGATGACCCTTTTGAAGAGTCCTTTAAATTCATGCTACCTGGCTACAACGCAAGACCATTAGAAATGAGTGGAGCCTTAGGGATAGAACAACTTAAAAAATTGCCTACATTTATAAAGACAAGACAAAGAAACGCTAAGTTATTTCAGTCTTTATTTGTCAACCACCCTTACATAACTATTCAGCAAGAGACAGGACAAAGTAGTTGGTTTGGTTTTTCCTTAGTATTGAAGAAAAACTCACCATATACCCGTGCAGCGTTAGTGAAAAAATTAACTGAAAACGGCGTTGAATGTCGACCTATTGTTACTGGAAACTTCCTTAAAAACTCAGAAGTGTTAGAGTATTTTGATTATGAAGTCGGTAGCTCAATGGAAGCGGCGGAGTATATAGAAGAGCATGGTTTATTTGTTGGTAATCATCAAAATGATATTGAGCAAGAAATTAGACTTTTAGCTGATATTCTAGTTTAACAACATAAATAAAATTTATTTTTAATAGTATATCTATTCAATTTATTTTAAATCGCCACCAGTCGTAATTAATCGGCTTTTTAAAATTAATTACTGCTATAGCAATGTAAGTAAAGCTGGTATTTACATTGCTTTAAAAATAATAGTTAGAGCCTACTCTAAATAGCTAGAGCAAATCGCTATAACTTACCTTTACGTAAACCGCACCTAGCTCTCTATAAACTTGCTAGTTGCGCATTTAACAGCACAGAAAAGGCTCAGGCAAGTTAAGCAAAATAATCATTCCCGCTCTACTACCTTAAATAATTAACTATCATATTACCTTTTGCGCATTGACATCAGTTAGACAAATGCGCTATTAATAGTACATTGAATAAACATAAGTAAAATATTGAATATATATAACGCGATAAAAATGATTTACCGTGTTAAATATCATAAAAGAAGATAATGATTAAATTGATTAAGCACATTAACACCAACCTCCTCCTCGCACTCATCGTGCGCGGCTAGGTTTTGTTGCTTCTTCAAAAGTTTAAAGATTAGAACTAAGTAGAATTCATAAAACCCGCGCTAACAATCGCGGGTTTTTTTATGTCCGCTGTTATTGGTAAAACTTTATTAAAGGCATCAGCAAAGATTTACAAGGAAACAACCATGAGCAACCCACAAATAGATAATGATCAAGTCATCATTTTTGACACCACGTTACGTGATGGTGAACAGGCACTTAATGCCAGTTTATCAGTACATGAAAAATTACAAATTGCTCTAGCGATAGAGCGCCTTGGCGTTGATGTCATGGAAGTTGGTTTTCCAGTCTCATCACCGGGTGATTTCGAGTCGGTTCAGCAAATTGCTCGCGAAGTTAAAAATGCTCGCGTATGTGGTTTAGCTCGTGCTGTTGAAGCCGATATTGATGCGTGTGGGGAAGCTTTAAAAGTTGCAGATCAATTTAGAATTCATACCTTTATCTCAACTTCTGATGTCCATGTTCAACAAAAACTACGTAAAGAATTTGGCGATGTCGAAGCGATGGCCGTTCACGCTGTTAAACATGCGAGAAAATACACTGATGACGTAGAGTTTTCTTGTGAAGATGCTGGTCGTACGCCAATTGATAACTTATGTCGTATGGTGGAAAGCGCGATTAAAGCCGGTGCGACGACAGTAAATATTCCTGACACTGTTGGTTATACCTTACCGTTTGAATTTCAAGGAATTATTACCGACTTATTTAACCGCGTACCTAATATAGACCAAGCCGTTATTTCTGTTCATTGTCACAATGACTTAGGTTTAGCGGTAGCCAACTCTATGGCGGCAGTACAAGCCGGAGCCCGTCAAATTGAATGTACTATTAATGGTATTGGCGAGCGCGCAGGTAACTGTTCATTAGAAGAAGTTGCCATGATAATGAAAACACGTCAGGCGCTACTTGGCGTTAATACCAACATCAATCATCAAGAAATAGCGCGTACCTCGAAATTAGTCAGCACGGTTTGTAATATGCCAGTGCAATTAAACAAAGCCATTGTTGGTGGCAACGCTTTTAGCCACTCTTCAGGCATTCACCAAGATGGCATGTTAAAAGCGAGTAATACCTACGAGATTATGACACCAGAAAGTGTCGGTATTGCCAAAACTAAATTAAATCTAACTTCTCGAAGTGGTCGTCACGTTATCAAACACCGCATGGAAAGCTTAGGCTATCAAACGTCTGATTATGATATTGAAGAGCTATATGCTGACTTCTTAGCTTTAGCTGATAAAAAAGGTCAGGTATTTGATGATGATCTAGAAGCGTTAGTGTTTAAGTTAAAGCAAAAAGACTTAAAAGATTTCTACCAATTAGACACCATCAATGTTCAGTGTGGCGATGGTGGCTTTGCTACCGCCAGCATCAAGTTAATCTCTGGCAGCAAAGAAGCAGGTGATGATACAGCTAAGGTTCATGCGGCAACGGGTAATGGCCCAGTAGATGCACTTTATCAAGCAATTAAACAAAGTGTTGATATTGAGTTTGAAGTCAGTGATTACAAAATATCAAATAAAGGCTCTGGTGAAGATGGTCTTGGTCAAGCAGATTTAGTGATCACATGGCAAGGTCGAAATTTCCATGGCTATGGTTTAGAAACCGATGTTATCGAAGCATCAGGCCAAGCATTAATCAACGGTCTTAACAGCATTCATCGCGCGATGACTATTGCTGATTTAAAGTCGGCAAAGCAAGCATAAATCAGTAATAGATAAGTAATAGATAAGTAATAGATAACAAAAAGCATTGCGACATTAATCGTGATGCTCTAAAAATTTTTGAAATTATAAGGTTATTAACATGTCCAACATAGCAATACTAGCCGGTGATGGTATCGGCCCAGAAGTCATGGTTGAAGCTAAGAAAGTATTAACCACGGTAGCGAATAAATTCGACTTTGAGATATCAACTCAAGATTATGACATCGGTGGTGCTGCCATTGATAATCACGGTACTGCCCTGCCCGACTCAACAATGGCGGGTTGTCAGGCAAGTGACGCCATTTTGTTTGGCTCAGTCGGCGGCCCTAAATGGGCTAACTTGCCACCAACCGAGCAACCTGAGCGTTGTGCATTATTAGGTTTACGTGGTCATTTCGATTTGTTTTGTAATATGCGTCCAGCGACATTACAACCTGCGCTTTCATCACTATCAACATTGCGTAGCGATATTTCTTCGCAAGGCTTTGATGTTTTAGTTATTCGTGAATTAGCGGGTGACATTTACTTTGGCGAGCCAAAGGGCCGTAAAGGTGAAGGCGAAGAAGAAACAGGTTTTGATTCAATGTTTTATTCGCGTCGTGAAATCAAACGAATTACCCACCTTGCCTTTCAAGCTGCACAAAAACGTAATAACAAAGTAACGTCTGTTGATAAAGCTAACGTGTTAGCGACTAGCCAACTATGGCGTCAAGTGGTTGAAGAAGTTGCCGTTGAATATCCAGAAGTAGAGCTTGAACACTTATATGTTGATAATGCGGCAATGCAATTAGTACGTGATCCTAACCAATTTGACGTAATGCTTTGCCCTAACCTTTTTGGTGATATTTTATCTGATATCTGTGCGATGATTACCGGCTCTATGGGCTTACTGCCTTCAGCCAGTTTAAATGAGCAAGGCTTTGGTATGTATGAGCCTGCCGGTGGAAGTGCACCAGATATTGCCGGGCTTGGCATTGCTAACCCTATTGCGCAAATTTTATCAGCAGCCTTAATGTTACGCTTTAGCCTCAACCAAGATGTAGCAGCAAAAGCTATTGAAGATGCTGTAGCAAGTGCATTAGATAACGGCATATTAACAGCTGATTTATTACCTGCTGATAAACGAGCAAATGCCAAATCCACCAGTGAAGTAGGTGATTATATTTGTCAACAAATCACTGCCCAGAAAAAAGAGAGCGCATAAAATGACAACTACCGCACAAACTATGTATGAAAAATTATGGCAAAACCATTTAGTTGAAGAAGCTGAAGGCGAGACGCCATTACTTTACGTTGACCGTCATTTAATTCATGAAGTGACCTCACCACAAGCTTTTGCCAACTTACGCTTCCATAATCGCCCAGTTCGCCATCCTGAACGTACTATCGCGACTATGGATCATAATATATCAACCCGATCAATAAAAATTGATGCCGCCGGTGAAGGCGCTGCCAACCAATTACGCGCGTTAGAAAAAAACTGTAAAGAGTTTGGTATTGAGTTATTTGGCATGGGCCATAAAAACCAAGGTATTGCCCATGTTATGGGGCCAGAGTTGGGCTTGACTTTACCAGGTACTATCATCGTCTGTGGTGATTCACATACGGCAACACATGGCGCGTTTGGCGCATTAGCTTTTGGCATTGGTACCTCTGAGGTTGAACACGTTTTTGCCACGCAAACCTTGCGTCAAAATAAAGCAAAAACCATGAAAATCGAAGTTAAAGGTCAAGTCGGAGCTGGCATTAGTGCTAAAGATATTATCTTAGCCATTATCGGTAAAACTGGCAGTGCTGGTGCAACCGGTTACGTGGTTGAATATTGTGGTGAAGCTATCGAAGCGCTGAGTATGGAAGAGCGTATGACAGTGTGTAACATGAGTATCGAGTTTGGCGCCAAAGCAGGACTAGTAGCACCAGACCAAACCACTTTTGATTATGTTGAAGGTAAAGAATACGCACCTAAGGGTGAGATGTTTGCCCAAGCAGTTAGCGACTGGAAGCAATTAAAATCAGATGATGGCGCAGAGTTTGACGCAGTTATTACCCTTGAAGCTAAGGATATCAAAGCACAAGTGACTTGGGGCACCAACCCAGGACAAGTGATCAGTGTCGACGGTATTGTTCCTTCACCGGAAGATTTCAGTGATGCCGTTGAAAAAGAATCATGCATTAATGCGCTGAAATATATGGACTTAACTGCGGGTACCAAGATTACCGATATTCAAGTGAATAAAGTCTTTATCGGCTCTTGTACCAACTCTCGCATTGAAGATTTACGTGCTGCTGCTGGTATTGTTGAGCAATATCAAGGGCAACAAGTTGTCGCTAATGTTGATGCGATTATTGTTCCAGGTTCATACCGCGTAAAAGAACAAGCCGAAAATGAAGGCTTAGACAAAATCTTTATCGGTGCTGGCTTTGAGTGGCGTTTACCGGGTTGTTCAATGTGCTTAGGCATGAATGATGACGTTTTAGCTGAAGGTGATCGCTGTGCATCAACCAGTAACCGTAACTTTGAAGGCCGTCAAGGCCGTGGTAGCCGTACTCACCTAGTGAGCCCTGAAATGGCAGCCGCTGCTGCGATTACCGGTCATTTTGTCGATTTAAATGCGTAACCGACTACAACCTGATTAAGGAAAGAACAATGGAAAAATTCAATACACACACAGGTTTGGTTGTCCCTTTAGATGTTGCTAACGTCGATACAGACCAAATCATTCCAAAGCAGTTTTTGCAAAAAACCGAGCGTGTTGGTTTTGGTGTGCACTTATTTCATGATAGCCGCTATCTTGATCATGCAGGCACGCAAGTAAACCCTGATTTTATAATCAACAAACCAGAATATAAAGATGCGAGCATTTTGCTAGCTCGTGAAAACTTTGGCTGTGGTTCATCGCGTGAGCATGCGCCTTGGGCATTGCAAGAATATGGTTTTAAAGTAATCATTGCACCAAGCTTTGCTGATATCTTTTATGGTAACTCAATTAATATTGGCATCTTGCCTATTAAACTAAGTGAAGATGAAATTGAGCAATTATTTCAACTTGCACCAAACGCGCAGTTAACCTTAAAAGTTGACTTACCAAACAACGTGGTAACTTGCGGTGATTTATCATTTAAATTTTCTTTAAATGAATTTCAACAATACAGCCTAGAAAACGGCGTTGATAGTGTTGGTTGGACCTTGAATAAACTTGATACTATCAAGGCATTTGAAGATAAAATGCCTGCTTGGCAATAAGCGATTAAATCCAATACGAAAGCCCCGCTAAGTGATTACTTATCGGGGCTTTCTTTTTCCAAATAAAACTATAACGAGAAAGCCTTGGTCGCTACCAGTTAGTTAACGCCGGCAGGGTAAATTTTTCACCTTGAAATGATAACACTACATGTTGTGGAAGAATTTTATCAACAATTAAATTATCACTAATGTAATCGCCTTCATATCTATCTCTACCATTCACATTAACCCAACCTTGTCCATCAGACGCATAAATGTGTTGCTCAAATTGCAATCGAGGTAAAGCATTTTGTAACTGGGACGACATTTGGCTTAGCGGCTTGATATTCTCTGCACCATCAACATCGGTATTTGCATAATCAACAAAATCATCCGCCTTTGTTGCGGCTAAGTCACCTGCAGTATTTTCTTGCGGCTGCGCTGTTGCATCAATAGCGGCCTGAAAGCGCGCCATTAAATCATCGGAAACACCATCAACTTCACTTATTTGATACTGCTGGTTGTTATCAACTTTCGCGTTAGTATTTTCTGACAGCTCAGTACTATTACTTGAATCGACAACCTGGCTCGATAGAGTATTGTCACTCACTATTTGATTGCTTTTTGAACTGATAACAAGTTGTGGCTCAGGCGCAGACTCTATTACAGCTTGGCGAGTTTTTTTTTCTACTAAAGACTCTGTTGTTTGCTTACCTGTTTGATTATCTATCTGATTATCTGTTAGTTTGTCATTTTGCTTAGGTTCAGCGTTAGAAAGCGCTTGTTCATGATTAATTTCTTTATGATTAACATCTTCAGGATTGACTTCAAGCTTTGCCGCTGCTGATTTAGTTAACGCATTGCTGACAGGCTTCTTAATAGATTCCATAGCAACAGATTCAACAGTTTCAGCTTGCTGCGATGTTTGCGTTTGGCCCCACCAAAACCCCGCTAACGTTGCAAACGCAGTAATGCTCAGTGCCGTGGTAATTAGCAACGTTTTATTTGAACCAGTATTATTTTGCCGGTGGTTAAGATCATCCCCCAAAGCGCGCTGTGCAGCAGCAATGACCGTTTTTTTATTTACTACACTGTCATTTTGGTTGTAAGCCAGCATTAATGCACTATGGCAGAGTAAATTGATTAACCGCGGAATACCTTGAGAAAATTGATGAAGCTTAGTTAAAGCCGCTTTATCAAAAACTGGTCGAGCGCAATTGGCCACCTGCAATCGATGTTCAATATATTGTTGAAGCTCTGGCTTTGTTAGCGGCATTAAATGATAACGCGCAGTAATTCGCTGAGCTAGTTGACGAAGATCTCGACGCTGTAATAATTGCTGTAACTCAGGTTGCCCTATTAAAATAACTTGCAGTAACTTCTTAGTATTAGTTTCCAAGTTGGTCAGCAGTCTCAGCTGTTCAAGCACTTCGGGTTGCAGATGCTGAGCTTCGTCAATGATTAATAAAGTATTGATATCGTTTTCATGGTTTTTCAGTAACTTTTCTGAAATTTTATCCGTTAATATCTTTAAGCTGGCATCGGATTTTCGATAGCGAATTTTAAATTGATCACAAATTGTCGCCAGTAACTCTTGGCTTGATAGTGTTGGATTAAGAATAAAAGCTGCTTGCGTATTCTCTGGCAATTGCTCCATCAAGCAACGACTGACCGTGGTTTTTCCTGTGCCAACCTCGCCAGTTAACAGCGCAAAGCCACCTACCTCACCTAGCCCATAAGTTAAGTGCGATAAGGCTTCTTTATGCCGTTCGCTCATAAATAAATACTTAGGATCAGGAGATATAGAAAAAGGTAATTCACTTAAGGAGAAGAAGTTACGGTACATCAGCTTTACAAAACAAGAAATCTTGCCAATGAAACTACCTGCTTGTTTTGCAGATGTCAAAATTGTAGTGGATTAATCAGTAACCCGAGCTGATATTATCCATTAACTTGAGCCGAGTTTAAGTAATAATTGATTAAATAAGGCCAGGGTATTTGCTACTATTTTATCTTAGTAACAATGTTTAATCACAAGCTTAATTCGCTTTATGGTAAACTGATAGTTATAACCGACAACATTAGGATTTCATTTGTCTAGTACCAGTTCACCGAAGAAAACTATCACAATTAGCAGTTACCTTGTTGGTGGTGCTGTGCGTGATAAATTGCTCAACAGACCTGTAAAAGATAAAGATTACTTAGTGGTTGGTAGTACAGTGGAGCAAATGTTGACACTAGGCTTTCAACAAGTTGGTAAAGACTTCCCTGTATTTTTGCACCCTGAGACAAAGGAAGAATACGCCCTTGCGCGTACCGAACGAAAACAAGGACAAGGCTATACTGGCTTTAGTTGTTATTTCGCCCCTGATGTTAGCATTGAGCAAGATTTACTCAGACGTGATTTAACCGTTAATGCCATGGCAATGGATGAAAATGAGCAAATTATTGATCCCTACAATGGTCAGCAAGATTTAAACAATCGAATATTGCGCCATGTGAGTGATGCATTTGTTGAAGATCCTTTACGAGTATTGCGCGTTGCAAGGTTTGCTGCTCGCTATCACAAATATGGTTTTACCATAGCGCCTGAAACACTTGCCTTGATGAAAGAAATAAGTAACAGCGGCGAATTGCAGAGCTTAACTGCTGAGCGAGTATGGCAAGAAATGCAGCTCAGCCTTGCTGATGGTGGCGCTAACTCAGACATTAACTCAGGTAATCCCGAAGTATTTTTTCAAACATTACACCAATGTGGTGCCCTAAAAGAGCTTTGGCCTGAACTGGATGTATTGTGGGGCATTCCTAACCCTGCCCTTTGGCACCCAGAAATATGCAGTGGTGTTCATACTATGATGGTCCTTCAACAGGCAGTATTATTAACAGAGCAATTACCCAGTGAGCAGTCAGACAATAAAACAGCAATTCGCTTTGCTGCCTTATGTCATGATCTTGGTAAAGGAGTGACTCAGGAGCATTTATGGCCAAGTCACAAAGGCCATGAAACCGCGGGTTTGCCATTAGTTGAACGAATTTGCCAACAACTAAAAGTCCCGAATCAATATAAACAACTGGCACTTAAAGTGTGCGAATTCCACCTACATTGTCACAAAGCGTTTGAGCTTAAAGCGACAACGATATTTAAGAT
Organism: uncultured Colwellia sp.; assembly: GCA_913057925.1. Taxonomy (GTDB): domain Bacteria; phylum Pseudomonadota; class Gammaproteobacteria; order Enterobacterales; family Alteromonadaceae; genus Colwellia. The sequence goes on from CAJXPG010000027.1 coordinate 10,280, forward strand.
GTTCAATCAGTTAGATGTTTGGCGTAAACCTGAAGAATTTGAATTTTTTCTGATGGCAAGTAAAGCTGACTTTTTGGGTCGGTTAGGCTTTGAAAATCGCCCTTACCCACAGGAACAGTATTTGTTATCTGCGATGCGAGCTGCAACAAGTGTCAATGCAAAAGTATTTGTTGAACAGGGCTTAAAAGGTCTCGCTATTAAAGAAGCAATGGCAGAGGCCAGGCTTAATGCCATTAAAGAAATCAAAACACAATATTCACCGACTGAGCAAGCGGTTCAAAACCACAAAGCTGTTACTTAACAGTGCGAGTAAACGTTGTTAGGGGATTCTGCCTGTGAGTTTGAAAATAACGATAAGTCTAATTATGTAAAGCTATTAGCTTATCTCTTAACCAGAACTGAGGTTAAGTAAAATAACTCAAGGTAAATCGTTCAAAAACTAACAACACTTTGTTTCGCCAAGTTTACAAAGTACTACAATTACTCTTAATGACATTGGCTATTATCTAAGCATAAACAAATCCTATCAACTTTGGATTGAATGCGAGGTAATGACCATGACAGTTTCAACGATTTCTTCATTAAACACTCAACTATTTTCTTCAAGCCAGCAAGAGATTAGCGCTGGCAGCAATGCAATTATTGCCATTGATAAGACAAACCCAAGTGAGTTTTTATCGTCTGAGCAAAAGAATACTTTGCAAGATAGTGCCGATGCAAAAATGGCTCAACAAGTTGAAGATATAAAATCAAACTATCAAACAGCCAAAGACATTGATTTGATGCATGCTTATTATCAACAGCAGCAAAAGGTGATTGATATCTATATGCAAACAGGTACTGATAGCAGTACTAACAATAATAACTCTAGCAATAACAGCGCAGTTTCCACACTGACCGACACTTACGCTGAACTCTATGAGTTACATCAAAATGTGAAGGAAGGCGTGGGCCAACTTCCTGAGGTAGAAAAACCAGAAACATTACCTATGATGGCAAATAACCCTCAAACAGTAACAGAAAGCACTGCACCAAGCCCTTTATCGCAAAAGCAACTTGAAGCATATAATGGCTTAATGATGCCTAGTACTTCATCTTATGTTCATTTGAGTGCTTAAGGTAGGTAATTTACTATAGCTAATGACCTATACATTTAACTGTATTAGTGCTTAAAAGCCTTAAGTAAACTCAACTCAAGCAATAAGCATTGTGGTAGCCACAGCCATAGCGTTAACGCTACCACGTATGCAATATTTACATCAAAGAAAAGTCCTACCAAACTGGCCACATAAATTATCGCTCGATTACCATATAGCAGGTAATGACGCTTTTTTTCGATAGTCATAATATTCACCGTTAGCATGACACGAAAACAGTAGTAACTGTTGAGTGATTTACACTGCTGATAAACTATTCGTCTATTTATTTATCGGCAGTGTTCAAGATAAAATAACACCCAAAGACTTTGTTTCGCATTTTACGTTTATTTAATGTCACTAACAGAAATACTGCATTTTTCAAGCCAATGATGTGCTAGCTAAACTCAGGTTTATCGATAGTGCGAAAAGTCAAATTAATGCGAGGTGAGTGGACTTTCTTGGTGGGTGGAAGCCTGTGAAGCCAGTGCTGCTGAGTGATTCCTTTCATAACCAGCAAACTGCCCGCTTTTAGCGGTAACGCCACAACTTCTTTAGATGCTTTATGCTTGAAGGCAAACTTACGCTCGGCACCAAAACTAAGTGACGCGATGGCACCGTTGGTTTTAAGATCCTTTTCTCCATCACTGTGCCAAGCCATGCCTTCATCACCAGTATGGTATAGGTTTAACAAGCAAGAGTTATAATGCTCACCAGTTTGTTGCTCAACTAAGTTCTTTAGTGCGTAAAGTGCTTGGGTGAAAGGTAAGGACTGCTTTGTCACCCCTGAATAGGTGTAAGAATAAGGCTGACCATTTCGGGTATCAGCATACCAAGCAACTTTTCTTTTGGTTTCAATTAACTTACCAAAAACAAGGGCTTGGTCACAGCGCCAATCAATGCTATTTAACAAACAGTCAAAGTAATAATCGCTATCACTTGCCGATATCACTTCACCGTAATAATTAACGATACCGTCATAGGGTAAAATATTAATTGGCTCATCAAGCAGTGATGAAAATAAGTCCATAGGGGCTCTAAGTTTTCCTATTTAAGAATAGTTTTTTCTTCTTGAATAACTGAAGCCAAAATATCAACTCTAACGTCATACCAAGAACAACAAAAGCAAGTATCCCCGCTGAAACACCGTAACTATATGAACTTATAGCGGCAATTATCAGTACAACAAGTAACAAGCATTTTTTATGTGTTTTCATAAGTATCCTTACTGATTACTGAATTAGAGATTACAGCAGATTAAAAGTCACTGGTTTAGTTTAGTTGCAGGTGAGAGCAATACCAGGTAACTACAGTATGCCCTGTGTTTTATCAATGACCAAGTTAAAGCCGACTTAGCTTGTAACACTTTATGAATTTATTAAAAAGGTGAAACAATCTCGCTTAGCTCAATTATCAATTATCATTTAAAGATTAAAAATTAAAGATTAGCGATTGCCCCAAGGGTTAGCAGGACCAGAACGTGCTGTTCGCTCACGGGTTTTTTGTGCTTTTTTGATACGTAACTCTTCAGCGTCATCTAGAGTAAGTTCTTTTGGTGGTCTTTGCTCTAAACCCGACGGCACGATACGATCTCTTGGCGGTAATTCAAAGTTAGCATCATCAGCTTTGGGTAGGCTGTGATATTGATACATATAAAAGGCTTCTACTTTCTCTTGCGCCCAAGGTGTTTTCTTTAAAAACTTTAAGCTTGAAGCAACGCTAGGGTTTTGCTTAAAACAATTTAGATTCATGTAAGCCGCTAAAATCTCAAAGCCATAATGTTTAACCAACTCAGTTAATACCGTTTCAAGGCTAGTACCATGTAACGGGTTATTTTTGTAAATGTCTTTATCCATGATTGTTCCTGCGGTGAAGTTCAAGCTGTTCTGGCTTTATTAGCCGTAATTATACCACTTGCAACCCCTCTGTCATGACTATTATCAACAAGATAAATAAAAAAGCCCGTTACGAGTTAAGTAACAGGCTTTGATTCTTTCGCAATGCTAACTATTTTTTAGTTATTGCTTAGTTATTGCTTGCTTATTGCTTAGTCACATTCACTTCAGCATCAGCGTTATCAAGCGCTAATTTATAGCCAAAAGATACATGGTGATAGCGCGCACTTGAGTAATCATCATGGATAGCAAAACCAAAGTTATATACTTTGCCTGCTTCAATGCTGACATCACCTGGTTTGTCAGATATAAGCTTACGCTTAACAATGACTGACCAAGTACCATTTTTTAGTGATGCTTCTACTTCAGCGCCTTGACCACCGTGCATATCACGCTGCGCTAGAATCTGACCATCTTCAACTTTTTTACTGCCTGATTTATAGCGAACAATATCCATGTATTGGTTAGCCTGTTGAGCGGCATCAATTTCACCTTGCTCTTTCAGTTTATCCCAACCACCAAGCGCTTTACCGCCTCGACCTTTCAGCTCAAGCTTAGTACGAGATTCTGTCAGGTATTTAGTAACACCTGTACCTGGCACTGTATTAAAGTCTAAACGCTTGGCTAAGTCTGAGCCTTTTAAGGTATCGGCATCGGGTGCAAATGGCATGGTTGCAGCATCAGCATGACATGTGCCCCAACAACCGGCTCTATCGGCATATTCAGCGTCGTCTGTAGCAATCATGAAAGCTAACTTCATTGGGTTTTCAGGATCCATTTTACCGCCATCGACAAAAGGTACGGCAGCATGTTCACCATCAGCCCAGCTAAATCTTAAGTAAAGGTTTTCAGCATCATGAGTCGCATCAATGGTGACATCAATAAAGCCACGTTTACCCGGAATAACATTTGGCTCTAAGTCTTTTTCACTTTCACCAGAAACAATATTGTTTCCAATATCTGCTATCTCTTCTGCATGACATTCAGTACAGCGATCTCCTTTAGTGAAGGCACGTTTGCCACCGTGCCTGCGACCTAGAATCCACTCAATTGAAGCCGTACCAGGATAGAAAACACCAATATCTTTTGAGTTTGCTTTGCCCCAATCAACATTGATATTACTTGCTGATGGCGCTGCTTTTGCTGAAGCTGCTGACTTAGTAGCCTTTTGTGTTGCACCAGCATTGGCAATAGCTTGAGCTACCGCAGCGTCTAACATTTCTTGATTTTTAGCTTTTTCTGCCGCTTTTGCAGCTTTCGCTTCTGCCGCAGCAGCTGCTTCCCTTGCTTCAACACGCGCTAAGCCGTCAATATACTCTTGTGGCACTTCACGGATATAATCAGGGTTTGGCGCTTCAATATTTTCAAGAGCTTCATCTGAAAGCTTATGACGGACATCGGTATGAGCAATCCCTTTATGACAATCAATACAGGTTTGCCCTGTTTCAAAGGCATTCATGTGCTGTTTACGGGCACGAGGCTTTTGAAATTCAGGATTCATTGATTCAAAGTTATGACAATTACGACACTCTCTTGAATCGGTATCTTTCATCGCTTGCCAAACATTTTGTGCTAATTCAAAGCGATGTTCATCAAACTTCTCTGGCGTGTCAATTTTTCCGGTTAACCAGAAAAACACCTCACGAGATGCTTGAATTTTACGAACAATTTTATGTATCCAAGGTTTTGGAACATGACAATCAGGACAACCAGCACGAACACCCGTTCTGTTGGTATAGTGAATAGTTGGAGTATATTCTTTGTAAACGTTGTCTTTCATCTCATGACAACCAATACAAAATTCAGTGGTATTGGTTGCTTCCATCGCGGTATTAAAACCACCCCAGAAAATAATACCCACGACAAAAAAGATAACGGCACCTGAAACGGTAGTGCCCCAAATTAGTCTGCGTGACCAAAAACTAGGTTTTAAAAAAGTGTTATCTGCCATAATTGACTCTTTATGAATTCAGCTCTCTTCCCATGTGCAATATGCGTTTGGGAAATTATTATCCACTGGCTTGCTGTTATGCGTTATTCAGAAAGCAACAGTGCTATAAGGCGTAGTAACGTATTGATAAAATTACTATTACAACCCTTTTTATTTTCACTATCACGATTTATCAAATGAAAATACACGCTCTTTGCTATCCATAGCACCGCGATATACCGTACATCCTGTACATAAAAAGGGCATGGCATCAGCCATGCCTTTAGTTTGAATCTATAAAACTTATAACTACTGTTTCACTTTTAAGCTGTATCGTTTTATTTAAAGAAAAGAGCACGGAGTTGACGCTAGTCAATGAGTACTCTTGCCGCATAAATTAGACGATACAGCAACAAAGTGAGCAGTTAGTTAGGTTTTGTGGTTCATACGGTTATATACGTTGAACTTACCCGTTGGTGTAGTTAACCCTTTAATACGTGCTTTCTCTTTAAGCGTTTTGGCATCGTATACTACGATTTCACCCGTAGGATTTTTAGCATCGGTACGGTTCCATACAGAAACCCATACTTCAGTACCACCTTTGTTGAATTCCATGTGAAGCGCTGCTTTACCTTCTTCTTCAGTAACACGGATAGTCTTAACAATCTCACGCGTTTTCTTATCGAAAACTTGTACTGATTGTTGTACTTCTGGCTCAGGGTGTTTCAACTGATCAGCCCAAACGTAGTCTGAGTTTTCGTGAGTACGGATGAATACACCAGCACCATCAGTTTCAACTTCGTAACAAAGTTTCCATGCTTGATCTGGGTGACCAATTGGATCATTACCCCAAACAGATACTAAGCCGACACCTAAGTGAGTAGTACCGCCAACTGGACCACATTTGTGATCAACCCAGTTAGCACCAGGACCTGGATGCGGTAAGCTATCAACTTTAATAATTTTTTCTAATGAACGTTCTTTGGTATCAACAACTACCATCGCATTTGATGCGTTAGCAGCGATTTGGAAGTAACGACCTGAAGGGTCGAAGAAACCATCGTGTAAGAACTCAGCAGAAGCAATTGACGTGATGGTTAAGTTTTCTAAATCATCATAATCAACTTGCAACATTTGACCTGTTTCTTTAACCGCAACGATGAAAGAAGATGCGTTTGGCGCAGTGTAAATAGCCGCTACACGTGCTTCGTTAATGAATTCACCTTTGGTGTTATAACCACGAGTAGATACAACTTTAAGTGGGTTTAACGTAGCAGCATCCATGATAACGAAATGCGCAGGCCAGTAACCACCAGCAATTACGTATTTACCGTCACCTGAAACAGCGATATCACGCGCGTCATATGCCATTTTAGTTTCAGCAACTAACATTTTTTCAGGTTTTTGCCATAAATCGATTTTGTTAACTTTACCGTCACGACCGATGGTGTACCAGAAACGACCGACATCTTTTGCTTTACCGATTTTATGTTTCTCAGTACCTTTGATTACGTGTACTGCGTAACCTGTGTCGATATGCGTAACGATTTTTTTAGTATCGCCATCAATGATTGCCGCGGTACCTGCATCTCGTTCAATTACAACAAAGAAATTTTTCCAGTTTAAGCCGTGTAATGGTTTAGTTGGGTAATCTTTTTGTGCGACAAATTCTTTAGTGTGAGAGCGCATTTGCTCTAAAGACATTTCTGGTGGCACTGGTGGAGTCATTTGAATGAAAGTAGCTAAGTTAGCAATTTCTTTTTTGCTGAATAAATCATCAAAGTTATTCATACCACCTTCAGTACCTAAAGAAATAATTTTCTCTAGACGCTTCTGGCCTTTTTTAAGCATTGCTTTTGGCTCAAGGTTTTTACCCGTAGCACCTTTACGTAAAACACCATGACAACCTGCACAGCGTTGGAAGTAATGTAATTGCGCTTTTTCAAAGTCAGCTTCAGATAACGTTGGTTTAGCTGCTGCCACAGACATGCTAACACCCGTAGCCGCCATACCAATTGCAAGACCAAGAGCTGAAAGACCATATTTTACTGTTTTCATTGGTTACTCTCCAGATATTATAAAAATACTTCTATACTTTAATAAGCCATGTAATAGAGGCTTAATTAATTTCTTCTTATTCAGTTATTGATTTATCTGTTAAATAAATAACTGAAACTCGTCAAAATAAGCCATCTTCAGGAAATTTGTTGACACGATTTATGTCGAACAGCAATGCCTCATTTATGTAACTGAATGTAACTATCAACTAATTTAGCTTTTGGAAATGTGATTCAGATCAAGTTTAAAAAAAAATAACGGTTAATGACTAGACAAGTTGATCAAGGTCAACAAATGGTACTTTCTATGTTAAAAAAACTCTTATTCATCAATATTAAGCGCTACTATTCACCTCAACATCACCAGCATTAAACCATATTTATTTTAGGGGTATTACTCATGGAGAATCGTACTAAGTCGTTTATTTATGCGGCTATTATCGGTCTAATAATTGTCGCAATATTTTTAGGTTTCTTATCGAGTTTGGCAAATCCAGTGTCATGGATTCTTATCGCGGTATTAGTGCTAATTCCTGTGCTATATAAAAGAAAAGCAAACCCTGAAAAAGTCCAGTGGCGCGAGGATTACAGCGTAGGTATTGAACATATTGATGACGACCATAAAAAGCTCATCGGCTTATTAAACAACTTCACCATTGCTTACGATTACGCCATGAGTGAGAGTTTTGAAAAGGAAGCGTTAAACGAATTAATTAGCTACACAAAGTATCATTTCAATCGCGAAGAAAAACTAATGGAAGAGAATGAGTATCCCGATTTAGTAGCCCATAAAGCACAGCATAAAGTGATGATTGAGCAGGTAGAAAACTTTGTACAGCTGTACAATGAAAAAGGTCATGATGCATTAGATGAAATATCAAAATTCCTCTCTGACTGGTTAATAAATCATATAAATGGCACGGATAAGCAATATTCTGAGCATTTACATAATAAAGGAATTTATTAACAGTTAATCACCCAGTAGTTACAATTGAAAACAAAATGAGCTTACTAGAAAGCTCATTTTTTTTGCCTAAAAAACCTTAAAATATTGGCGATAACTCTCCCTTAGATGATTTAAATCAAATAATCGTTTCCTTTCCTGTTCAAACCATGATCTTTAACAAAAAACTAATTCCCTAAGCGCTGTAAGGTTAAAACATCTTAATAACAGCACAGCAGAAATAGAATGAGTCCTCAAATAATCAAGTTATTCGCCCTACTCTTGCTCTCTCATTTATTGACTATTAGCCATGTTGCTGCGAGTGAAAAACCGTTATCTAATGAAAGAAAAGCTCAACTAAATCATATTGTTAAACAAGACTGTGGTTCTTGCCATGGTATGACGCTAAAAGGGGGCTTAGGCCCAGCTTTATTAACCGAAAACCTCAAAGGTAAAACAGTAGCTTTTTTACAACATACTATTTTATACGGTCGTGCTGGTACTGCTATGCCGCCATGGAAGAGCTTACTAACAGAGCAAGAAGCCTTATGGATTTCCCAGCAGTTAAAAGCGGGAACAGTTGTTGATCATTAAGCCAAGAAAAATCCTTAGCTTTATTTTGTAAACAAGAATAATGAATAGATTAATCATAGGAAAGCGAATGAATAACCCATTAATAAAAGTCGCAGCTATCAGTTTACTCGCAACAATGCTTGGTGCGTGTACTAGCTCGAACGTGCCTAACCAGCATCAAGCCAGTGCCTCGGCATTACGTTCTACCGGTGATATGGGCGTTATTATTGAACGAGCTACTGGTCAAGTACAAGTCGTTAACCATACCAATAAAAATGTATTAGCTGAAATAGACGGATTAGGCGATTTATCTCATGCTTCTATCGTTTATTCTCGCGATCAACGTTACGCCTATGTTTTTGGCCGCGATGGTGGTTTGACTAAAATAGATATTCTTAAAGACAAAATCGACAAACGAGTTATTCAATCAGGCAACAGCATTGGCGGTGCCATCAGCCAAGATGGCAAGTTAGTTGCGGTGTCCAATTACACGCCGGGTGGCGTGAAAGTATTTGATAGTGAAACCCTAGAACTTGTCGCTAATATTGAAGCGACGGTTGTCCCTTCAAAAGGGAAAACTAAAGATGGACAAGCTTACCGCTCAAAAGTGGTTGGTTTGGTTGATGCCCCCGGTAATAAATTTGTTTTCAGCTTATTTGATAGTCATGAAACTTGGGTAGCTGACTTCTCAAGTGGTAAAGCAGAAATTACCAAATTTAAAGATATTGGCTTATTTCCCTATGATGCACTAATTAGCCCTGACGGTCGCTACTACATTGCCGGTCTATTTGGTGAAGATGGAATGGCGTTACTTGATTTATGGCATCTTGATAAAGGTGTTAAACGTATCCTAGGCGACTATGGTAAAGGCGATAAAAAATTACCTGTCTATAAAATGCCACACTTAGAAGGTTGGGCAATGGCTGGTGACTACGCTTTTATGCCTGCAGTAGGTCAACACAAGGTATTAGTAGTTAATACTAAAACTTGGCAACAAGTCACTGAAATTGAGGCGCATAGCCAACCAATATTTGTTATGGCGCAACCTGATAACCGACAAATTTGGGTTAATTTTGCCTACCCTGACAATAATACCATTCAAGTCTTTAACTCTGAAACCTTTGAGCTAGTTAACACGCTAACACCTGGTCCGGCAGTGTTGCATATGGAGTTTACGCCACGTGGCGAGCATGTATGGATGTCGGTCCGTGATAGTAATGAAATACAGGTTTACGATACACAAACTCAAGCATTATTAAAAACCATACCCTCGAAAAGCCCAAGTGGCATTTTCTTTACCAATCGTGCTCATCACATAGGGTTGTAACAATGATTCATATTGAAGTGCAAGTGCACAGTTCATCGAAGGAAAACTTATTTGGTTGTTTACTCCCAAATACCCTCAACATAATTTTCTTCAACCTTTTCCACAAACGTGCACATCATATAGGGCTATAAAGATGACAAGTAATAGCGCCGTTATCTCACAGCTACAACAAGATATTATTAATAATTCGCAAAAGGGTTTCCCGCTTTGCGCTAGGCCATATCAAGCAATTGCCACGCAGTTAGCAAAAGCAAATATTATTACTGATGAACAAGCGGTTTTTAACGCAGTAACAGCACTGGCTGAGCAGCAAGTTTTATCACGAGTAGGACCGGTATTTGATCATAAAAAAGCAGGTGCCAGCACGTTAGCAGCGCTCGCAGTTCCTGAAGAAGAGTTAGATAAAGTCGCCGGCATAGTGAATCAATTTGACCAGGTCAATCACAACTATGGTAGAGAGCACAGCTACAATTTATGGTTTGTGGTTACGGCCAGCGACATGGTGGCGCTAAAAAGCACACTTGCCAACATTGAATTACTGACAGGTTTACCGGTATTAGTACTGCCAATGGAAGCGTCTTACCATATTGATTTGGCGTTTAGTATCAATGTGACAGGTAAAGAAAGTCCCGTTATAACTACAGTTAACGCTGACGCTAAAAAAACCAAAAGCCAGCATGATGCATTAAATGAAATAGAGAAAAGAGCCTTACGCACTTTCATTGAAAAAGGGCTCCCCGATCATTTATCTCCCTATCAATTGGTCGCAGAGCAACTTGGACTAACTGAGGCACAAGTCATTGGACAAATTGCACAGTGGCAGCAAGAGGGCCTAATACGTCGCTTTGGTCTAGTCATCAAACACAGAAAGCTTGGTTATGATGCCAATGCCATGGTGGTTTGGAATATTCCTAACCAAGACATGGATAGCATTGCACAACGATTAGCAAAGTGTGCGCCCGTCTCGCTTTGTTACCAGCGTCCTCGCCGCCTGCCAGATTGGCCTTATAATTTGTTTTGCATGATACATGGCACAGATAGATCCTTAGTATTAGCGCAAATAGCCCAAATCACAGAACAACTCTCCTTAGAGGCAATCGAAAAAGATGTTCTCTTTAGTTTTAAAGCCTACAAGCAGCACGGCGCTCGTTACGCAAAAGTAGCGTCTAATAAAGCTGCGAACAAAAAGCAAGGATAAGCAGATGGACAGCGTCACTTTAGAGCAAACAACTCAGCAGGCCACTCCGCCGACACAAGTTTCTTCTGCTTCTACCGCGGTGAACAAAGAAAAAATTTGTCATGAAATAGCCGAGCTTTCTGCGTTAGATAAAAGCTTGATTAACTTATTACAACACGGCTTGCCGGTGTGCGAACGTCCATTCGAGCAAATAGCGAATGAACTAGGCAGTACTGAAGCAGAGGTTATTCAACATTTAAATGAATTAAAAGCCAGTCGAGTATTAAGTCGATTTGGCCCTATGTTTGATGCGGTTTATTTAGGTGGTGCTTTTACGCTTGCGGCCCTTGCGGTCCCAGAAGAAGACTTTGAAAAAGTGACAGAACAAGTCAATGCCTTTGAACAAATTGCACATAACTACCGCCGAACGCACCGTTTCAATATGTGGTTTGTTATCGCCACCGAAGCTGCCGATGAAATTGAACAAGTTATTGCAGCTATAGAAGAAAAAACAGGGTTGAGTGTGCTTAACACACCAAAACTTAAAGAGTTTTACGTCGGCTTGTACTTACCGGTTTAAGTTTTGATAGCCAGAAGTTATCGCAACTCTTTATAAAATTCACATTTAACATTTTTACCATGGCAAGGCAGATTATGTCAGACGAAATAACCACTTTAGAAAAACCGAGTTTAACAGCGTTAGAGCGCCAGTACATTCTTCTCACCCAAAAAGGCTTACCCATTATTGAAAAGCCTTATCATGCTATTGCCGAACAAATGCAGATTAGTGTCGAACAAGTACTGGCATTAACCAAGGATATGCTAGAACGCGGCATTATTAGACGCATTGCCGCAGTGCCAAACCACTATAAGTTAGGCTACCAATTTAACGGTATGACCGTTTGGGATATTGATGATGAACAAGCTGAAAAATTTGGCGACGCCGTTGGTCGCCTACCTTTTGTAAGTCATTGTTACCTTAGACCTCGCCATTTACCTCACTGGAATTACAACTTATTTGCCATGGTGCATGGAAAGACGCCCGAAGCAATAGCTAAGTATCGGGGTCAGATCAAAGAATTGTTAAAAGAGGTATTGGTAACGCGCAACAATGATTCAAGTCAAAACATCCCCAGTAAAAGTAATGATATGTTAACAAGCACTGAGATACTGAAAAAAACAGGTTTGCGTTTAAAAAGATAACCTAAGAAAGCTAATTTCTGGGAAAACTCATTTTTAAACCAACCGAGAGCAACGCCCTACGGCAAGGTAAATATAAAATGTTTAGAATTTCACAGTTATTAAAAACACTTCATGATGATATGGCGGAATTTAAGCCAGTAAAGGCGTCAAGAAAAATGCCTGGCCCTGTCGTTATTTGGAACTTAATTCGTCGTTGTAATCTGCGTTGTAAACACTGTTATGCAACGTCTTTAGACATTGATTTTAAAGATGAACTTTCAACAGAGCAAGTTAAAGCAACTATCGATGATTTGAAAGTAGCGCATGTGCCAGTGTTAATTCTTTCAGGCGGTGAGCCACTACTTCGTCCTGATATCTATGAAATAACCGCTTACGCCAAAGAGAAAGGCTTTTATGTTGCTCTTTCAACTAATGGCACCTTAATTGATGAATCAAACATCGAACAAATAAAAGCTGCAGATTACCAATATGTTGGCATCAGCATTGATGGTTTAGAAGCGTTCCATGATGAATTTCGTCGCCAAGTAGGCAGCTTTAAAACTTCGATGCACGCTATCAAGCTTTGTAAAGAAGCCGGTATAAAAATTGGTATGCGCCTTTGTTTAACCCAAGACAACGAAAAAGACTTACCTGCCATGCTAGATTTAATGGAAGAGAATCAAGTAGATAAGTTTTATCTCTCACACCTAAACTATTCTGGACGTGGTAAGCGAAACGCTGAAAGAGATGCCATGTTTAAAATGACTAAAGACGCCATGGAGTTATTATTCGAGCGTGCTTGGTCACACATCAATCAGGGTATAGTTACCGACTTTGTAACTGGTAATAATGATGCCGACGGTCCTTTTTTATTGCGGTGGGCTACCAAGAAGTTTGGAAAAACTCACCCTGAATGCGTTGAAAATTTAAAACAACGCTTAGTTAATTGGGGCGGTAATGCCAGCGGCGTTAATGTTGCCAACATTGATAACACCGGCACCATCCACCCTGACACTTACTGGTGGAATCATCCTATTGGTAATGTGAAAACTGAAAAGTTTTCTGATGTCTGGCGCGATACCCAAGACCCACTCATGCTTGGCTTTAGACAGAGTCCACGCCCAGTGAAAGGTCGCTGTGCACAATGTAAATACTTAAACATTTGTGGCGGAAATACCCGTACCCGCGCTTTTGCACAAGCAGGAGATGCTTGGGCTGAAGATCCCGGCTGTTATTTAGACGATATTGAAATTGGCTACACTGCACCAACAGATCGTGGCCAAGCAGAGCAGCAAATCCAGTTTAAAGAAGTTTCATAATAACGATAAAGCCACCTTGAAAGTGGCAAAGAACCATTTTAATTAGCCATAAAGCCGTCCTAGCTATTAATTATTTATATAGGGCTTTAAAAGAATAAGGCGAGAGCATGAAAAGCATAGATAACAACAAAGCATTAGAAACATCGGTAAGAGGAAAGTCAGTATTAAGGCAAGGTGAAGTTGCTTTAGTCGGTTCAGGTCCTGGAGATGCTGAATTACTAACCATTCGAGCTATGCGCTTTATTGAGCAAGCACAAATTGCCATTTACGATCGTTTAGTTAGTGATGAGATCCTCGATTTACTTCCCGAAAACTGTGAACGTTTTTATGTCGGCAAAGAGCAAGCTAAACACTGTGTACCTCAAGATAAAATTAATGAAATCTTAGCTGAGCAAGCAAAACTTGGTAAAAGAGTTTTACGCTTAAAAGGTGGCGACCCCTTTATTTTTGGCCGTGGTGGTGAAGAAGCGGAGTACTTATTACAAAACGGTGTTAGCTGTCATGTTTGTCCAGGTGTCACTGCCGCATCAGGTTGTACTACTTACTCAGGCATACCTTTAACTCATCGTGGTGTGGCTCAAGGTTGTACTTTTATCACAGGACACTTACAAAACGACGGTCAATTAAATCTTCCATGGCAAAGTTTAGCTTCAGATGCACAAACAGTGGTTTTTTATATGGGTATTAATACCTTACCTACCATTGCTAAAGAGTTGGTTAACCATGGTAGAAAAGCAAGCACTCCGGCAGCACTTATTTATAAAGGCACTCAACCTGAGCAGCAAACTTACCGTGGCACTATTGACACCTTAGCAGACCTTGTTAAAAAGCATGATATTAAACCGCCAACACTGATTGTTATTGGTGATGTCGTTAATCAGTTAACGGAACAACAGTTGACCACTCCTGGCTTTTTAGATGCTAATGACTACATACAAGTTCAAGATATTAAATCAGCATAAATTGTCTTTGCATTACCAGCTTGCCTTTATAAAAGTCTTATAGAGGCAAGCTCAATCTCAACAGGTTTAGCGCATGAAAAACTTCCTTACCCTAAGCACAACCCTTGCAATGCTTTTAGCGACATTGGTATTAGCTACCACCAGCACATCCACACAAGCCGCTTCAGGTAGTAAGAAAAAAGTGACTATGACCGCAACCAATGAAGCAGCAGCGAAAAAACTCTATCAAGTACATTGTCAAAGTTGTCATGGTATAGATAGACTAGGTGCTATGGGGCCTGCCCTGCTACCTGAAAATCTTGCTAGATTTCGTAAAAACAAAGCGATTAAGGTCATCAATAAAGGTCGAGCTGCGACACAAATGCCAGCATTTAGTCAGACCTTAACACAGGGTGAAATTGCTAAATTGGCTAGCTATATCTATACACCATCAAAAGCATCACTTAGTTGGACAAAAGCTGATATTACTGCCTCTAAAGTGCAGCATTTTGATCAGAGTAAATTGCCTAATACCGCTCAGTTCGATGCCGACTTAATGAATTTATTTATTGTGGTTGAATTAGGTGATCACAGCGCAACCTTACTAAATGGTGATACTTTCGAGCGCTTAGATCGATTCAAAACCCGTTTTGCCTTGCATGGCGGTCCGAAATATTCACCTGATGGCCGCTTTGTTTTCTTTGCCTCACGTGATGGCTGGATAAGCAAGTACGATATTTATAATCGTAAAACTGTCAGTGAAGTACGTGCGGCAATTAACACTCGCAATATTGCGATGTCGAGCGATGGAAAATACTTGATGGTGGGGAACTACTTACCTAACAATGTCGTTATTCTTGATACCAAAGATTTATCGCCATTAAAAGTGATTGCAGCAACAGATAAGGATGGCAATAGTTCACGGGTTAGCGCTGTTTATAACGCACCACCTCGTTACAGCTTTATTGTGGCCTTGAAAGATGTCAAAGAAGTCTGGGAAATCCCCTACAGTGATGAAGGTGGCGTAGAAGTATTTAAAGGTTGGGCACACGATTACAGTGTTGAAGCTAAAGCCGAGGATTGGAAAGTTGACTTATCTAAGGAAGGCCATCAATTTCCTATTCGCCGTATCAAAACGGATGATTATTTAAATGACTTCTTTTTTGACCCTGAATATATCAACCTTATTGGCACCGCACGTAATAGCCACAACGGCCAAGTGATAAACCTAGATACTAAGAAAAAAATTGCTTCGATTGGCTTAACCGGTATGCCGCATTTAGGCTCAGGTATTACCTGGGACTATCAAGGTAAGGAAGTCTTTGCATCACCCAATATCAAAGAGGGTAAGATTACCGTTATTGATATGGAAAACTGGAACATAATCAAAGAAATAAAAACCCAAGGCCCAGGCTTCTTTATGCGTAGCCATGAAAAGTCAAAGTATGCTTGGACTGATGTGTTTTTTGGCCCGAATAATGACAAAGTACACGTTATCGATAAAAGTACTTTGAAAATAGTTAAAACCTTAGCGCCTGCACCGGGTAAAAATGCAGCTCATGTTGAATTTACCAAAGATGGTAAGTTTGTCTTGCTCAGTGTCTGGGATATAGACGGCGAGTTAATCGTTTATGATGCCCAAACCCTAGAAATTGTAAAACGTATGCCAATGAAGAAACCCTCTGGCAAATATAATGTTTACAATAAAATTAACTATGAGAAAGGTACCAGTCATTAGGGTAAGTTAATTACCTAGCAGCTGAATTGCATATTATAAAGCCTGTGATACTCAGTATCTCAGGCTTTGCTTTTTCTGAATTAGCAAAAAATCAATTTTAAAGTAAACCATTTATTGATTGCAAAGCCCAGAACCTCACTGAATAAGCTAAAAATCAAAGCAATTGCTTGGCTTGTTGGCGATTCTTCGATACCCTTTAGCCAATTTTAAAGCCACTAGAAAAATGCCCTTGGTGCTTTAATCATTGGAGATAACATTGAAGATTTTACTTATCGCTAGCAGCCAAAGAGCAGACTCTAAAAGCCTTGCTGTAGCTCAGTCCGTGCAAAAGCATTTATTAAATGACAAGGCTGACATTGATTCGTCAATACTCGATATTTCACTGTTTCCTTTTTTATTAGATCACTACGGTACAGGCAGAGATAACGCTGAATCATTAGCTCAAAATAAAGCGCAGGTATTAGCGCAGCTTTATGCTTGTGACGCTGTAGTTTTTGTCGTGCCTGAATGGGGCGGAATGATCCCGCCGGCACTGGTAAACCTATTACTGCTGACAGCAAACGGCTCAGCCAATGGCTTACCTTTAGGTCATAAACCTGCCTTTGCCATCGGTATTTCTGCTTCTGGTGGGGGTAGCAATCCAATTTCACTGTTAAAGGGCTATGCAGCAAAAAATAGTCACCTTACTTGGCTGCCGCTACACGCTATCATTGAAAATGTTGATGACTTTTTAAATCAAGCTTGGGCACCTCAACTCGATAATAGAGTGTCTCAAGTACAATCTCGATTATCCGTTGGCTTACAAAGCCTAGCCATTTACGCTAAGCAACTGGCAAATGTGCGAGATGAGCTAGTCGAATTATCGAAAGTCCATCCTTTTGGCCAATAAATAGCGGCGCTCAAAGTTAAAAGATAAAAAGGTACAGTGTAAATGTTTTCAAACTTATTCAAAACCAAACCCGTTATTGATGAATCATCAAAAGAATGGATTTATGATAGTTTTTCTTGGTGCATGCAACAGCTAGATGGCGAGTTCTTTAAAGATCAAAGTGAGCTAGTTTTACCCAATAATCATTTTTATCCTGGAAGTTCAACCAGTGTTGATGAAATGGCTAGCAATATATTTACTAATACCTGTCAGTATACTGGCATGAGTCAGTGGCCAATCAAGCTTGTTAATGCCGATACCTTTATTGCTAAGACTATGCCGCAGTTATCTTTTAGCAACAGACTGCGCGGTGACAATGCTCAAATAACTTTTGGAAGTGAAATAAGCTTCAAACTTGAAGGGCAGCAAGTTAACCAAGTACCCGCTATCGAAATCGCATTTCATCAAAGCCAGCTTAATCAACCACAAGACTTAATTGCTTATTTAGTACAACACCAAGCCGGTATACTGGTTGCTCAACAAGCTTCTGGGCTAGCCGCTTCAGGGCTATCAACCTCAGGACATGAAACCGTTACCGCTAGCGCCCCTGGTGGTAAAGAAGTGATGGCGCAAACTATCGATTTAGTTGCCTGCTTCATGGGCTTTGGCGTTATCTTTGCCAATACCGCTTATCAATTTAAAGGCGGCTGTGGCTCATGTAACAACCGCAGTCTCAATCGCCAAGCGGCACTGCCTGAGCTTGAAACCGTTTATGCCTTAGCCTTGTTCTGTGTTATCAAAGGCCTTGAAGTTAAACAGGTTAAAAAAGAACTTAAATCCCATTTATATAAGCCGTTTCGCCAAGCTCACCAAGAAATAAGCCAATATTTACAGCAAACCACTAACCCTAATCATGCATTACTCATCAGCAAATAATGTAAAATAGTAAGCTAAAAGTAACGATTTTAAGCCGTGAGTTTTATTCAGAAAAAAACGGTACTGGAGCACAAATGAAAAGCATAGATCTGTTTGTTAAAAACTGGAGTAGTAAAGACAACATGGTACCGATCAGCTCTGCTGATATCGCTGAATTAGAACAGCAATTGCATGCTGTTTTACCAGACAGCTACAAATATCTACTGTGTAACTATGGTTTAGTGCACTCGCCAAATGTATTAAGCAAAGTGTGTGATTTAAGTGTCGATATATCTGAAGTTCAAGACTTTTTGAGTGTAGAAGATGTTTATTCGCTATCAAAACTTTATCAGATGAGCGGCATGCCCAAAGGACATATTTTATTTGCCTCAGATAGCAAAGGCAGTATGTTTTGTTTTAAATTAAGTGATTGTTTACAAAAACAAGACGATGCCGCTGTTTGGTTTTATCAGCATGGTTTGCCTGAAGTAGAAAAAGTATCAAATTCTTTTACTGAATGGTTAGATCAGTTTAATGCACTTTAATCACACGATAAACAATGACACAACACTGGCAATGGCTAGCTATTAAAGGAAATAATCTATGAAAAGTTTACTTAAAGCCATTCAATATGACATGTTAGATTTTATTGAAACGGGAGATGACGATGGCAATGAGCCGGCTTACACTGCTCGCGATGTAACTACTTGCATGCAACTGCTACTTGATTTCTGGACAAATATTGAAGCTGCTGAGCAAGATACTGAAGCCGCTAAAACGCTAGTTAATCAGTTAGCTGTAGATTTGAAAAACTGCAATAGTGACTGTAATCATGCGTTAATCGATGAAGAGCAAGCCTTAGCGATTGAAGAGTTTATAATAAAAGTACTTCGCGAAGCCAAGGTAGAAGTAACGCTAGCTAAGCCAATCATCTAGTCATTCTAAACCTAGTCTGTCTTAATGCACCAAGATTTATTCCGTTATATGAAAAGCGTTTTTAACATCTTAGCTTTCTATCATTACGACACTAATATACATTAATTTTACAAAAGAGAGTTTCAGCTCATGGAAAATATTTTCGCGCATTATGGTATTGACTGGTTAGCAATATCATTGAGTTTATTTGCCGCCTACTTACTGGGTAATAAGCGCAAAGTTGGCTTTATTGTATTTGCACTTTCTAATGTCTTTTGGATTATTCTTGGGGTGTTTTTTATGTCTAGCTATGGCATGGCGTTAGGAAACTTTGCCTTTTTATTACTCAATATCAGAGGCTATATACATTGGAACAAGGCTTCTTTTGACAACCAAGCTGCATAAGGGTTCGCGGTAATAAAGCTTACTATAATAAAGCTCGCTATAAAAAAATTACTAAAACAAAGCTTAAGCTAAACCAAGGCCATTTAGGCCGGTACTTTAAAGAGAAAAATATGTCTGGTAACAATTCACTTAAGCAAAACTCAATTGCTAGCAAAAACTTATTGATGTCTACTGTTTCTGGCGCATTATTTGGCGGCGGCATTGCGGGGATATTTATGGCATCGTATTACTTTATTGATGAAGCCATTTTTAACAATCCTCATGACAATATCATCTTTTATCTGATTGCCGGCGCTTGTGCTATTTTTGCCTCGTCTGAAATAAAAAAGCTAAATCAATAAGTTTGTAGACAGTTAATGCCTGCATTTCTATCGAAAACTTTTGCAAATTGCATCATCCACTCGCAGTTAAATTAACGCTGACTTAGCCTTTTTAAGGTTATTTATCTCTACTTGTTAAAATAGATATCTATTCTTTCTCGATTCTTACTACATCGACTTTTTTTCTTAACTAAACCTGTTAGCCTATAAATTATATTTACCATATTGCTTAAAGCGCTACTGCATTATTCATTACAGTGCCGGCAATGAACGACAAGGAATGAGTTATGTATATAAAGGTAGTTACATTTATTATTGCGCTTAGCTTGCTGGCCATTTCACCAGTAACCATTGCATCTGAACCAACACAAAAACCAGCCAATCCAGCACTTACATCACACGAAAAATTAACCGCATTAATCAACAACTATCAAAAGATTTGCCTCTCAGAGGAATGTCATAGCCAATTGATTCAGATACGCAAATTTGGCCGCTGGGGCGATGCAAAATCACAGCTAGTCGTGGCAAGTGCCTACCTTTATGGCGATGGCTTTGAACAAGATACTCAAAACGCTATCAGCTGGTTTAAACGTGTTGCTTATAACCACTCTCCTGGTGCTGCTAAATACTCGCTAAGCGCCTTTCATACGATGGCAAAACTCTATCAAACAGGGATAGGTGTAGAGCAAGATATAGCCTTCGCAAAAAAGTATTTTGATAAATTGGTGGAAAAACAATACGGGCCAGTGTTATTTGATCGAGCCTTTGTTGAATTTGAGCAAGATAATTTAACACAAGGTATCAAGTTGCTTGAGCAAGCAAGTAACAGCAATCATTCAGAAGCAAGTTACTTTTTAGCAAGAATTTATCAGCAAGGTGAATTTGTTGAAAGGGATATAAAGAAATCTGCTCGTTACTATCAAGGCATAGTGAGACAAGACTATAAAGATAGTCGTCAACGACTAGCACAATTGATTTCTGAGATGGAAGCAAGTACCTCAACATTGACAAAAGCTACAGTAAGTCAGCATCAAGACTTTATCAGTAAACTTAATGCCAGCCTTGATATTGAAGTCATTACCGTAAATTATCATGCGATGAGCTTTAAAGAAGCAATGACCAGCCAGCTTGCCCGATTAAACAAATACAAAGCTCAGTTTACCCCAGCAACAGGCAGTAGGATAAAAGGCAAAACCTGTGGTAGCACCTCTTATCCTTGTAGGCTCAGTAATGCTGAAGATATTGAAGATGCTAGAAACGAAAACCCACTACCTGCTTTCTAACAAAGCTGAGGTTCTAGCTTTAACGTAGCGCTTTACACTGGTGTATATCATTTAATAAATCCCCTTGATATACACTGTTTTTTTGAATGACCAGATCAGACTTTACCCCTAGAGGCTTAGCTAGCTCTTTAACAACTTCATTATATAAAGCAATACTTAGCGATTTTATTTGCTGCAACTTGGCTGATAGCTCCTGCTGTTCTTGCTCAGTAAGACGTTGCCCCATCGATACTTTGTGTGCCTTTTCAATCCAATAAAGGTATGCGTGTCGACTAACACTTTCACTGGCTAAGGTAAGTCGGCTGATTCGGTAATGCAGCTTTTGATACAATTCATCATCCTGCTGTAATACAGACAACATCATCAGCTGTAATCCTGCGACGATTTGTCCTGAGCGCCTGGAAATTCGCTGAGACTGCTGTAAAGCCTCCTTTAAATACTTTTCAGCTAACGGGTAATCCTGTTCTTTAATCGCTAAAATACCTAAAGTATTATAAATAGCGCTTTGTAGAACCTGTTCATTACTCTGCTCAGCTAACACCAATGCATGAGCATAGACCTCTTTAGCTTGTTTATTCTTATCTAAGGAGCTCAAGCTATTGCCTTTGCTAATAAGTAAACTGATCTTTTGCTTATCATTAATGCCCACTTGCTTTAAGGCACAATCAAATAACAAAATAGACTCATGTGGGTGACCTGATCTGCGTATAAATATACCTAAACTGCTCAGTAGTGAGACAAATTTATCGGTTAGTTCTGCTAGCTCCGGATAAGTAAGCATTAACCTAACGGTACTTTCAACTGATGCCATATCATTTAACGCAATGGATGAGCGTAATAAATATTGGAGCCATGTTAACTGCTCTGTAGATGTTAACTGGTCAATGTCAGCAAGGTGCTGTTTGAGTATTTTTGATGAAAGGGAAGGTTTTACCCGTAAGTAGTCTTTAGCTTCAGATAATTGGCTCAATAAATAAGTTGATTTTGATTCTGCATTTGCAGAATGAACCATCAAACTCATTACCATCAAAAGCATTATTTTAAGCATAATCTCAAATATTGATAAAGTAAGGTGAATGAAACGACGTTAAGCGCACTACCAAAAGTCTCTAAGCAAGGAAAGCCTCTCTACACTGTTAAGATTATAGCATGGCACTATTCTTTAGCTATTTTCAAAAGAGCCCATAGCACTCCCTTTCATTTAGGTTAATCAAGTGTGATGAAAAGAAAGCATTATGCACTAACACAAACCTACAAGATCAAAGATTTTATAACTATTTAAACTCAGTCATTGACTCTTACCAAGCATTTGATAAGTTTAGTGCTCGGTAAAATCCTATCTTGGATTTATTTAATTTTTTTAAGGTAATGTCGCTAGTATGTTCATCCTTTCAATAATTGTTTTTGCCTTACTTATGTTTGGTGTTTTTGTTGATTATGTAACAACCGTAAGAGAAAAAAATCAAGCAAGCAAAAATAAGAAAATTGCTCGATTACAATCATCACTCTCTCGGGGACAGCATTTGCTCAATGGTCGACTATGTTTGCCTTTAACAGTGATGAGCTCTGTGGTTTGCTTAGAGCGAAGCATCGCAGCACTCAATGCTTTGCTAACACTTAACACTACCCCTGGCCGTCTTGAAGCAAAAGCAGACCTAGAAAGAAAACTAAATAACTTTAATTCCTTACCTGCAACACAAGCACACTTTTATTCTCTATTACCATTACCAGGCTTGCTGAAAGAACAAGTTAATATGCTGAAGAACACCAGCTTACTATCAATGATTTTAAAAGTTGAACAATCAAATGGTTATGCCGCAATTGATGGTATTCAAGACGAACTCAATCAGTTAGACATATTAAGTACTCGATTAAGATCTTCAATTTATAGCTTACAAGCAATGCAAACATTAGAGAAAAAAAATTATAGTAAAGCAAAAGCGTTAAGTGACAAGGCAATGGCATTATTAGTCACCATCTCATGTGACAATGAGAGTGTTACAGAACTTGTTAACACACAAGTCGAAGAGCTTCAGTTAGTTAATGAGGGTATTTCTGGGGTAATTGATGAAAAAAATCATACTTTTTATGATAAATTCAAAGACGAAGTGAGACAACAAGATGAAGGCGGAGATGGGCTTCATCGAGTTGTTAATTATAACCCTCAAATGTAATTGTAGCGATTTACAGATTGCGCAACGATAAATATTAACGCTTCCAAAGAACGTTCACTAATGCGCCAAACATGATTAAGCCACCACCTATAAAAGTCGTGATAGCGGGCACCTCACTAAAATACGCCCAACCAATCATCACCGAAAAAAGCACCTGAACATAAGCATAAGCCGTAGCTTTACTAGCATCCTCACAATGCAGCGCTTTAGTTAGACCTACTTGTCCAACTTGGGTAAAAATACCGACTAAAATTAATAAAACAATTGCCGCCATGCTCGGTACGACAAAATTATCACCAAGCATAATGATTGCAATAGGCAGAGATACCATGGGGAAGTAAAAAACAATGACCGAGCTATCGTCAGTTTTAGTCAATTTTTTCACGATAACATAGGCAACTGCACTGCCAAATGCGCCAAGTACTGCAGCGCCAATACTAAGCCAAGGATACTCAACAACACCATCAACCTTCAAATTAGGTTGAATCATGATAAATAAACCTACCAAGCTAATAACAATACAGGCAATAGTTGAGCGCTGTATCATTTCTTTCAAAAAGACTAGCGCCAAAATAGCCGTAAAAACAGGATGTAAGTACTGTAAAATAGTAGCTTCTGCCAAGGGTAGTGTGGTTACCGCATAATAAACAAACATTAAAGCAAAGGCGCCCACCGTGCCTCGGGCAATTAACAGCGGCTTGTTATTTCCCCAAACGGAGATTTTTTTACGCTTGATATCACCATAACTGATAATGGCCGACACTATCGCTCTAGCCGCGACAATTTCAAGGACAGGAATGCCCAAAGCACTCACTTCTTTTACACTGGCAGCCATCAAGGCGAAGCCCAATGCTGAGAGTAACATATACCAAGCACTCATCGGCAGTAAGCTCTTTATCGCTGAAACCATCTAGTAAGATTCTCAAATAAGAAGTGATGAAGGAAAGTGGCCATTCTAACGCAATAGCAGCACAGTGTTGCACTAAGTTATCAAATTATTTTTTGCTAATCACAATACTCAGTAAAGAGATCGCTGACAAACTCAACTTATTGACCAAGAGCATAAAGCCATGATGGATACTGTGGATGAATACTTAAAAATCTATAGTAAAGAAGGCCACAACTCTTTAAAACAAGTTACCGACTTCTTGGCGGGTTGGTTAATTAATCATATTCAAGAATCAGATCAAAATACCGAGATTACCCAGAAGAACAAGGAGCAGAGGAAGTAATAAATTATTTTTAGCAGCCTCTAAGATAAATTATAACACCCTCTTAAGTATTTAAAATCTGTCTCTTATACACATCTGACGCTGCCGACGA
>CAJXPG010000028.1 GCA_913057925.1 uncultured Colwellia sp.
TCGGCAGCGTCAGATGTGTATAAGAGACAGGTCTAATATGGGCGCATGAAAATAACACATGATAAAAAATCGCGAGGCAGGCCGGCGAAGTCAGGCAGAGATACCGCACAAACGAAGGCGGCACTGATAAACAGTGGTGTTGAACATTTTACTGAATTTGGTTTTGCTTCTTCTGGTTTGGATAAGATTTTAAAGAAGGTTTCAGTACCAAAAGGATCTTTTTATTATTACTTCGCCAATAAAGAGGATTTTGGTTTAGCGGTAATTAGCCATTACGATGGTTATTTTTCTCGTAAACTTGCAATACATTTAAATAATGAAACGCTGTCAGCGGAGCAAAGGTTATTAAGCTTCGTTGAAGATGCTAAGTCAGGCATTGAAAAGTATCAGTACCGCCGTGGTTGCTTAGTAGGCAATTTAGAACAAGAAGTGTCTGTGTTACCACCAAGTCATCGGGACAAGTTGTCTCAGGTTATGCAGGGGTGGCAACGTAAAGTGGCGAGCAATATAAAGCTTATTAATAGTACAACTAGCCAGCAAGAGAGTGAATCACTGGCTGAATTTTTTTGGATCGGCTGGGAAGGTGCGGTAAGTCGCTGCAAATTAGTTAAAAGCATACAGCCGATTGACCTTTTTATTGGGCATTTTTTACAGCTGATTAGAAAGTAAAATTTTTTTGTTAATTAATAGACGACCGGTCTATATTTGGAGGGTTATATGTTTAACTGTTTACTAGTAAATAAAGATGACAAAGGTTACAGCGCATCAGTAGCTGAGTTGTCAGATGACAAATTAGTTCAAGGTAATGTCTTAGTTAACGTTCAATACAGCACGCTAAATTACAAAGATGCTTTAGCTATTACAGGGACGGCGCCGGTAATTCGAAGCTTTCCTATGGTGCCAGGCATTGATTTTGTCGGGACTGTTGAGCAAAGCGAAACTGATGAGTTTAATGTGGGCGATCAAGTGTTACTTAATGGCTTTGGTGTCGGTGAAAAATACATGGGTGGCTTGTCTCAAAAAGCTAAAGTAAATAGTGATTGGTTAATTCATTTACCTGATGGCATCTCGCCATTGCAATCTATGTCAATTGGCACCGCGGGTTATACTGCAATGTTATGTATTCTTGCGTTAGAGAAAAATGGTTTAACCCCTGAAAATGGCAAGGTACTCGTTACCGGGGCGACCGGTGGTGTGGGAAGTTTTGCTGTAAAACTATTGTCATTAATGGGCTATACCGTTGTTGCTTCAACAGGTAGTAACGAGCAGCATGATTATTTAACTAATTTAGGCGCGAGTGAAATCATTGATCGAGCAGAATTATCATCTGCTGGTAAACCGTTAATGAAAGAGCAGTGGGCAGGAGCTGTTGATTCAATTGGCAGTCATACGCTAGCTAATGTTTGCGCCAGTATTCAATATGGCGGAAGTGTTGCTGCTTGTGGTCTTGCACAAGGTATGGATTTACCGGCATCAGTAGCACCGTTTATTTTACGCGGTGTTTCTTTGTTAGGTATTGATAGCGTAATGCGTCCTAAAGCAGACAGAGTTGCAGCATGGCAGAAACTGTCTGAACTTTTAACTGAAAATGAAATGCAATCAATTGCGCATGTCATTGGTTTAGAAGAGTCGATTACAGTGGCAGAAAAATTACTTAAGGGTGATGTTACTGGTCGTATCGTGGTAGATGTGAATAAGTAATAAGGCAGAAATATTATTTATAATAAAGTCATGCCCTTATATTCGAACTCATTGTTAGCGCTGGTTATTGCTATCAATGAGTTTTGTGCATAATTGTCCAATATAGTAGACTCGTCACAGAAAATTACATTTTTGGTGCAGTCTATGAAGTTGAAAAAAACGATAAGTCTAATAAGTGCAATTACCCTTCTTGCGGGTTGTGATTTTGATGCCGGCGAACGAACTATATTTCAGGATGAAGATAACATTTCATTAATTGAGCGAACAATCACTGGCTCTGATGATGGCAGTTATGTAATAGCTTCCTGTATTGCCGTACCTGCAACTTGGGATAATGCTATTGAAGTGACTGCTACAGGTAGTCATCAAGTAAACGGTGAAACTCAAGCCCTTGAAGTGACACCACAAGCATACCCTGAAGGAGTTACTCAGCTCGAAAACCATTACGGATTACCTGATCATAGTTGGCAGTGCTTTACAGATATTGCACGCGATTATTTGAGTAGTGATAGTGCAAAAATTGCTTTTAGTTTAACGCCACAGTCAGATAGCGCCATGGTTTATACTACATTGGGTATCGTTGCTGATGGTTCTAGAAATGATCATTATTATGGTAACCTTGCTGGCCATCAAATGTTAACCAGTGATACAGTTGATGCCCATTGGGTAAAAGCAGCTGAGAGCGTAGAGCTTTCTAATATAGAAACTCTTGAATTAGCAGATAAAACTTTATTGTTTAGCAATGCTTTATATCAAGATTTATCGTCTGAATTAACTACCCTCTTTAGCTTTGATCAAACAGGGCTAAAAGAAATTGCTGAAATCCCACAAAGCGATTCATTGTATCTAGTCAATGGTATTTATATTTCGCATAAGACTTATAACGCTGACATTGATGGCGATGAACAAGACTGGACAGATATTCGCTATTCAACGGATCTATCTGATTGGTCAGATGCGGTTACTCTACCTAGAATAGCTCAAGTTCAGTGGGATCCACGTGAACAGCAGTATATCGCTTTTACCAATGACTATAACTCGCCAACAGATAATGCCACTTATGTATCTGATAATCTCGTTACTTGGACGAAAGAATCATGGGTGAATTTTCAATCTCCTAACGTTGCCTTTCTTGCTGATGGAACTGCCATTGTTGAGACCTCAAGTCGAAATGATCCCTACTGGATCCGTGACGCTAACACAGATCAATGGAATCCCGTTGAGATCACTTCAGTTGAAGGTTACGAAGACTATGTTGGAACCATCAAATTCAGCGCGCAAAGAGTATGGGAAAACAATAATCGTTTATTTACTACAGCGATTAGACAACTTACCGATGTGGGTGACTCAGGTTGGGACAATGAGCAGATAGTTTTTGGTTATTCTGATAATGGTACTGATTGGGTTTGGACCGACTTAGGGTTATACGATGAAATCAGCTCTGACTATGACATTCAACATATCGGTGAAAATACAATTATTTATAGTACCAATAATGCTTTGTTGGTAAGTCATGATAAGGGCATAACTTGGCAAACAAAGACTAAACCTTCGATATTAGTAAGTGCGGACAAAAATTTAGAAACCTATATCAGCGGAGGTCGTATTGATAATTTACGTGTAGTTGGTGATTATTATATTGGCAATGCTAGCCTTTACACAGGAGCGCCTTCATCAAGTTCTGTGTTATTTAAGACCAAAGATTTTGAGAGCTATGAATTATTAGCGGTGAGTTCTTGGATTCAACCATTAATCTCTGCAACCCAAATACAATTTTTGGAAAGTCGACTTGATGGTATGGCCTTACAAACCTTAACTGATGCCGCTTCAGATAACGATGGCGATTATATCAATGACACATTAGATGGTGATGACGATAATGATGGTGTTAAAGATGAGGAAGATGCTTTCCCGCTAGACTCTACTGAATCATTAGATACTGACAAAGATGGTATTGGTAATAACGCTGATACTGATGATGATGGCGACGGCGTTTTAGATGAAGAAGATGCTTTTCCATTAGATGCAACCGAGTCAGTTGATACTGATAAAGATGCTATTGGTAATAATACTGATACTGATGATGACGGCGATGGTGTTTCAGATGAAGAAGATGTTTTTCCACTAGACTCTACTGAATCTGTTGACACCGATAAAGATGCTATTGGAAATAACGTTGATACTGACGATGACGGCGATGGTATCTTAGATGATGAAGATGCGCTGCCTTTAGATGCAACTGAGTCTGTTGATACAGATAGTGATGGAATAGGTAACAATGCTGATACTGACGATGATGGTGATGGCGTTACAGATGAAGAAGATGTTTTTCCATTAGATGCCACTGAGTCTCAAGATTCAGATAGTGATGGTACGGGTGATAACAGCGATGCTACGCCTGATGGTATTGTTGAAGATATCATAGAAGAATCTTCAGGTGGTGCCATGCATTTTTCTTGGTTACTGGTATTATTGACCTTAATACGATTTCGTAAGCGCTATTAATTAACTACTTATTCACTAGCTGAATATTAATTACCCGAGTATTGAACTTACTTGTATGGAAAACACCATGACTCATCCTATTATTGAAGATCTTAACTCCCGTCACACAGTTAAAAAGTATGACGCTAGCCGTAAAATACCAGAGGCAGACCTTCAGGTATTATTTGAAGCGATGCGTCTTTCGGCTTCATCAATTAACTCACAGCCATGGAAGTTTATTGTTATTGAAAGCGGTAAAGCTAAACAGCGTATGACCAATACCTTCGCTAATATGCACGAGTATAATAAAAAGCATATTTTTGATAGCTCACAAGTGATTCTTTTTGCGCATAATCCTAAATATACCCGTGAGGATTATGCCAAGGTAGTTGATAAAGGTATTGAAGATAATCGTACGCAGGCAGAAAATAGAGAAGCGGCTTTTGGCGTATATTTATTTGCCGAGTTAAATACCAAAGCAGATGGCGATACCAGTACCTGGACCAAAGCGCAAACGTATTTAGCCTTAGGTAATACTTTACATACTCTAGCGCGGTTAAAAATCGATGCTACGCCAATGGAAGGGATTGATCCTGAACTGGTTAATCAAGAATTCGCCGAGGAGCTAGCGGGTTACCAGTGTGATGTCGCTCTAGCTATTGGCTATCATCACCCAGAAGATGACTTTAATGCCAAGTTACCAAAATCACGCCTGGCATTAACTGAAGTATTAACGCGCATATAAACCAAAGCTGCACGCAAGTAAATTCTGCAGCAGCTTCTTTACTAATCCTAGCTAATAACTGGTGTTAAGCTGATATTAAAGTACAATAATGCTTCTTTCAGCTTTTCATTTTCAAGTCTATGCACTCAAACCTAGATTACTCGCTACAAAGCAGTAACAGCTTCAATATTAAGGTAAGTTGTTCACGCATTTATTTTCCATCGTCTTTGGCAGAGTTACAGCAATTACCTGACTTATCTTCAGAGAATTTTTATATTCTTGGAGAGGGCAGTAATTCACTATTCGTTGAGTCACAAGCGCCGATTATTATTCAGCCTAAATTCACCGGCATTGAAGTTAATGAGCAAGATGATCACTTTATTGTTCAAGTAGGGGCGGCTGAAAATTGGCACAACTTAGTATGCTTTTGTCTTGAACAAGGGATATTTGGTCTAGAGAATTTAGCATTAATCCCTGGCAGTGTTGGTGCAGCACCAGTACAAAATATTGGTGCTTATGGCGTCGATATTGCTGACTTTTGTCAAACAGTGGAATGGTTCGAATTTTCCAGCCAAACGATATTGCCATTGAGTAAAGCAGCATGCCAATTTGCTTATCGAGACAGTATCTTTAAGCAAGCACTTTACAATAAAGGCTTAATTACCCAAGTCACCTTTAAATTCCCGAAAGCGTGGCAAGCAAAGCTTTCTTATGCAGGTTTAGACACGCTTAATAAGGACTGCAGCGCTGATGAAGTTATGGCAAAGGTCATCGCTTTACGCAGTAGCAAGCTACCAGATCCTAAAACCTTGCCCAATGCTGGCAGTTTCTTCAAAAACCCGGTGGTAAGTGCTGAAAAATTCTCACAATTGCAGCAACAATACCCTACAATGCCGCATTACTTACAAGCCAATGGCGAGGTTAAATTAGCGGCTGGTTGGTTAATTGATCAAGCCGGATTAAAAGGTTTTCGTCACCATGGCGTTGGGGTTCACCAACAACAAGCTTTAGTTTTGGTGAATTATGCTAGCGAACATGGCGCAGATATCATCAGTTTGGCAAAATATGTTCAGCAGCAAGTTTTTGATAAGTTTTCTATTAATATTTCTCCAGAGGTAAGGATGATTACCGAGCAAGGTGAAAAAGATTTTTCATCGCTTAGCGATATCAAGCCAATAAGTAGAAACAGTGATGACTAAAACAGTAAAAGAGCACCTGATTAAGTCGTTAGCACCAGGTCAATTTGTCTCAGGGCAATTACTTGGAGAAGCGCTAGGTATTAGCCGAACAGCCATTGCTAAACATGTAAAAGCACTGACTGAGATGGGGTTAGATATCTACAGTGTAACAGGCAAGGGCTATAAGTTGGCGCAACCACTTAACTTGCTTGAAAAAGAAAAAATTATTAGCGTGTTGGCTGCATCCATTGATACCAAAGGTAATCATAATTCTTTACCGTTGGTTGAAGTGCATAGCTTGATTGATTCGACCAATGATTATTTAATGCGTCGCTTACCCAATCAACTTTCTCAAGGGCAAGTATGTTTAGCTGAATATCAAAGTGCGGGTCGAGGCCGACGTGGTCGTCAATGGATTTCACCATTTGGCTCACAAATCTACTTATCTATGTACTGGTATTTAGAGCAAGGCTTATCTGCTGCCATGGGATTAAGTTTAGTGACAGCACTGGCAGTAAGTGATGCAGTAAAAGCGCACAGTGATATACAAGTTCAGCTAAAGTGGCCAAATGATATTTACCTTGATGGCGTTAAATTAGCTGGAATATTAATTGATTTAGAAGGACAAGCGCTGGAGCCTAGCCATAGTGTTATCGGCATTGGTTTAAACCTTCACATGCCTGAAGATGCTGGGAAATTGATTGAACAAAAGTGGACTGATTTGCAGTCTCACAGTAATGTTGAAATTGATAGAAACGCCTTAAGTGCTCAATTGATCGCGTGTTTGCAGCAGCGATTGACCCAGTATCAACAATCTGGTTTAGCTCCCATGCTAGATGAGTGGCATAACCATGATGCCTTTTTAGATAAACGCGTTAAGTTAATCACCGGTGATCGCACCACCCATGGCATATGTCGGGGAGTCAATAACCAAGGTGCTTTGCTGCTTGAAGTCAACGGTCAGCTACAACTGATTTACGGTGGAGAGGTAAGCTTGAGGATGGATGAGTGATTCTTTTAATAGACATAGGCAACAGCAGAACCAAATACGTTGAGCTTAAAGAGGGCCAGTTTTCGAAGACCACTCAACTGAGCAATAAAGCATTTAGTACGGATTATTTTAAAGACAAATTTAGTCGTGCAAGCAAGGTTGTGCTCGCCAATGTTGCTCATGAAAACCTAACCAGACAATTAAAAAACTGGTGTGATGAAAATACTATTGCTTTTACTCAAGTGCATAGCGAGCAGCAAAAAAATGCCCTGACTTCAGCATACCAAGAGCCGACCACACTGGGTATTGACCGCTGGCTGGCATTACTTGGCGCCACACGGCTTTACCCCAATCAGAATGTGCTGATTATTGACGCAGGAACCGCAACTACAGTCGACTTTGTTGATAATCTTGGTCAACATCAAGGCGGTTGGATATTAGCGGGTATTCAGGCCTTATTTGACAGTATTCTTGCTAATAGCACCCTAGTTTTTGCTAAGGAAAAAGCACAAGCAAGTGTAAGCTTTGGTAAAAACACCTCAGATAATGTCAATAATGCCTGTTGGGCCGCGACGTTAGGTTTAATCAAACAAGCCATAAGCCAAGCTCAGCAGTTGGGCGAACTTGAGCAAATTATTTTTACCGGGGGGAATGGTTCGGCATTAGCTGACTTATTAACTTCAGAAGATAATGACTTAATCACCAAGAATAGAGTCATTAATAACCTTATATTTTATGGGCTACAAGAATACTGCGAATAGCACGTAGTAACGCTATAGTAAGTCATAATTATTTATTTTTTCCAACAGATTAGGAACAATCATGAAAGCAGGTATTATTGGCGCAATGGAGCCAGAAGTTGCCATTTTAAAAGCTAAACTAACAGGTGCCCAATCAACTGAGCATGCGGGTTACACTTTCCATCAAGGACAATTAGATGGCAGCGATGTTGTTATTGTTCAATCGGGTATTGGTAAGGTCGCCGCTGCGCTAGCGACGGCTGTGCTGATTGACAGGTTTGACGTTGATTATTTAGTCAACACTGGCTCAGCTGGAGGCTTTGATGCTAGCTTAAAAGTAGGCGACATTGTGGTGAGTTCTGAAGTGCGTTATCACGATGTTGATTTAACGGCTTTTGGTTATGAAGTAGGACAGCTGCCAGCAAATCCAGCCGCTTTTATGCCACATAGCGAGCTTGTGGCAGCAGCAAAACAAGGTATTGAGCAATTAAGTCAAACGGCTGAGCAAAACATTCAAGCAATTGTTGGTTTAATTACTACAGGCGATACCTTTATGACCAAGGAAGATGATGTTGCTAAAGCACGTGCTAACTTCCCAACCATGGCCGCTGTTGAGATGGAAGGTGCAGCAATAGCTCAAGCTTGTTTGCAGCTTAATACGCCATTTGTTGTTATTCGCTCGCTTTCTGATATTGCCGGTAAAGAGTCGCCGCATACTTTCGAAGAGTATTTAGAAACCGCCGCGGTTAATTCATCGCAGTTGGTGCTAAATATGCTTAACCAGCTTAAGGGCAAAACACTTAGCGCAGCTTAGTTTGAATCGGCAGGATAACCAATGACAGCACTGACAGAATTAACACCCTTTAGTTACCATGTGTTGATACTCATGGCGGTGCTGATGATTAAATCTGTAATTAGCCACTTTGTCGCGCATGAGCCGCTTAGGTTTTTTCAGTTTTATTGCCTACAGCTAGGCAAAAAGGTAAATAATAG
Source organism: uncultured Colwellia sp. (assembly GCA_913057925.1). GTDB lineage: Bacteria > Pseudomonadota > Gammaproteobacteria > Enterobacterales > Alteromonadaceae > Colwellia. The sequence goes on from CAJXPG010000028.1 coordinate 8,812, forward strand.
TAAAAATAGCAGTCAACAACAGGTGATTGCTGGCCTACTCGCGGTATTAGTTACCCTGACACCTATCGTCATTATTTTATGGTTATTTGCTGACTTTGTAGCAGTAGATTATGTCTGGCAAGGACTGTTACTTTATCTGGCCTTAGGCGCTTTAGACTTAGGGCAAGTAAATAAAACCATTGCTCAGGCGTTAGTTGCCAAACAAAACTATCTTGCTAAACAAACACTCAAACCTTGGGTGTTAAGAGAAACTGAGCAGCTATCCATAGTTGGTTTAAGTAAAGCTAGCATTGAAATGCAATTGCTTAGGAGCTTACAGCAAATATATGTTGTGGCGTTTGTTTTTTTATTCTTTGGACCATTAGCTGCACTAAGTTATCGTTTACTGTTAGAAATGCACTACAGTTGGAATAATAAACTTGCAACGTTTAGTCACTTTGGCTTTTATAGCCAACTTTTTATTGCATTAATTGCTTGGCTGCCTTCACGTTTAATGGCACTGTTCATTTTTATCAGCGCACTCGGCAATTCGACTAAATTGTCTTGGCGTCTTTCCAAGGTACACTTCTTTAAGCTCAATTCTAGCTATGTTATTGCGGTTTTTGCCTATGCTATAGGCGTACGCCTTGGTGGAGTGGCTATGTATCAGCAAGTGAAGCTAAGAAAAACGGCATTTAACGATCTTGCCAAGCAACCTGAGCCTAGAGATATTATTAAGGCCAGTAGTAAAATAAAGCTAATACTTGTAAGTAGTTTGATGTTACTTTCCTTTGCCGCTATTACCTGGCAATTAATCACTTTTCGCTAAAACCTTTTGTGAATAGGCACAACGATGAATGAACTTTTATTCTATTTAGACATTTTTGGTATTATTGTATTTGCCTTATCAGGCGCGTTAATGGCAGGGCGATATCAATTGGATCCATTTGGCGTGGTGGTACTGGCATCGGTTACGGCTGTTGGCGGTGGAACCATTCGTGATGTTATATTGCAAACCCCGGTTTTTTGGGTGGAAAAGCCTTATTACTTATACGTTATCTTAGCTACTGCGCTACTTACCATCGTCTTGATCAGGCAGCCAAAACGAATCCCTAAGCGTTTCTTATTAATTGCTGATGCACTCGGACTTGCCTTGTTTGCGGTGCTCGGTACACAAAAAGCATTGTACCTAGGAGCGCCTGTTCCTGTTGCTATTGTGCTTGGAACGATCACCGGCGTGGCTGGCGGTATGATCCGAGATGTTTTATGTAATGTAATTCCAATGATATTACGCCAAGAAATTTATGCTTTAGCGGCAATGCTTGGTGGTAGTTTGTTCATCTTTTTACATTGGTTGGGTTGGAGTGATAGACAAGCGATTGTCGCTTCTATGTCAGCGGCATTATTGTTGCGCTTAGCGGCTATTTATTGGCATGTATCATTACCGGCTTTTCATATTATTGAAAAGCCAAGTAAAGGTAAAAAATAAGAAATAACCAACAAAGAATTATCGTTGGTTGAAGGTTTTACTCATTTGCTGATGAATTTCTTCATACCAACCTTCAGTCGCGGTAACCGCAGGTAAAGCTTCAATTTCAATAGTGCCTGAAGTGGCTGTTTTATTCGATTCATCATAAATGTCTAAGACATTTTTGATAACCACAGGCTGAGCTTTTAATTTAAGCTTTTCTACCAGTAATTTAGCCCCAGCTTCAAAAGGTTCTATTTTACCACTACGTGAACGCGTACCTTCAGGAAAGATAACCACTTTCTTGCCTTTACAGACTTTGACATCTTTTAGAAGTTTTATAATGGCGCGACGGTCTTTTTGATCAACCGTGATATGGCCAACAATATCGACAATACGAGAAACAGGCCAAACATCCATAATGCCGGTACGCCCGATGAAGCGAACATCAAGGCCAACCACTTCCTCTAAAGAGAAGATATCAATCATACTTTGGTGGTTAACAATCAAAATATCGGTATCTTCATCGATAGTACCGGTTAAATTGACTTGAGCGCCAATGCTACGCACTATTCGGATAGCGAAAAAACGTCGAAATTTGTTAAATGTTTCACCATGCTGTTTGCACATATAAAGCGCTACAGACTCTGCAGCTATGGTGACATACATGGTGTATTTTTTTAGGTAGAAGGCAAACATCAATCTGTACAGAAGCAAAAATTAGGCTTCAATCCCCCAGCCATCGTTATAACCTGAAAAGCCTGCCGCAATTTTCTCAAAGCGCTCTTCTTGCTCTACTATTGCTTGATGTGAAGGTGTCATAACAACAGTGCAGTCTAAATCCCAAACGTTAGGGGTTTCATCGGGATGTAAATTACATGCTACTTCAGGCATTTGCGCTTTAATATGCTCAGCCATTGCTTTTGCTTGACTCTCTTGCTCAAACAAATGAAAAAATACTACATCGTGGGACTGACTTAAGTCGATACCCGCTTCGTGCATTTCGGCTAATACTTGGCCTGTTTCATCATTTGGAAAGTTCATATAAAGTAACATTGTTAGGTAATTGGACGGCGTATTATAAAACGTGAACAGCTACTTGAATAGGTGTTAGCGCAAAAAATAATTATCTTTTAGGTTTTTACTTTCTTGGGTATTGCGACAACATGGCATCAACGGCATAGGTTAGCTTCTCATTCCGTATCATACTGTTATCTTTGGTCTTAAATTTTAGTGGATGAATACTGCGCCATACCGAACGATTATTCTTAGGATCCACTAAATCTATGATCAAACCACCAGGGAATACCACCCAATCATATTTAACTTTTTGCCATGTATTAGCCCTGAGGCAATGAGGACAAAATAATACCGATTTATTATAGGCTTGATAATCTGCAGGGCTATTTTTCACCCAGTGGTAGGTAACAATAATGTCGGCATCATCTATTGCAGTGTAGTTAAACTCTTGTGCGTTTAAGCTTTTTTCAATCGCCAATTCAACGCGATTGCGTTGTGCATGATTTAGACTTTGGCTATCAAAAAAAGCGGATCCCGAGTTATAAAAGCTGTAATTTTTTACCTGTGAGAAATCAAAGTTATTATAATAAATAACCGGATTCTTTCTCGAGCTACAACTCATTAAGCTAAGCAGTAAAGCGATTAGCATAAGTAACTTGGCAGGTTTTGAAGTGATAAAGGCAACGTCGGTAAACACAGGACTAACTATATCTTGATAAATAAAGCTCTAGCCTATCAACTGTCGATCGCTTTTAACAGGAAAAGCACGATAAAAATAAGCGCCTTATCTACATAAGTGCTTGTCAGCAAATTTGCAGCAGTACGAGCAATGGGTTATAAAGAGCTGCTCATTTTTCAATAAAGCTTGAGCAATTCATTTTATTAGTAAAGTTATAAGGATATTTACATGTTAAAAAATACTGTAAAGTATTTCTCATTGGGTGCGGTATTTCTAGCGACTAGCATCACCTCATTATCTAGCTATGCCCAATCTTCTGTTTGGCAGGTAAGCAAAGGCAACGACCACATCTACATTGGCGGTACGGTACATATTTTACCGCCATCTGAATTCCCACTGCCTGATGAATTCAGCCAAGCATACAAAAAAAGTGATTCTATTGTTTTAGAAACAAAATTACCTGATGAAGGTGACACTGCATTTCAAATGAAAATGATGCAGCAAGTTTCTTACTCTGGTGGTAAAACTATCGCTAATAAAATCTCTGCTGGAACAGAAAAGCAACTTACCGAATATTTAGCAAGTTTAGGTATGCAGTTACCTATGGTTGAGAAATTTAAACCTGGTTTTTTAATGACAATGTTTGCCATGCTTGAAGCACAACGTGCTCAGCTTTCTGGTGAAGGCGTTGATATTTTTTATAGCAAACAGGCAAAAAATGATAAAAAAGCGATTAACTATTTTGAAAGTGTCGAGTTTCAACTAGATATGATTGCTAAATTGGGCGAGGGTGATGAAGATCGTTTTATTAAATCTAACCTTAAACAAATGAAAGGCTTTAAAGAGCAATTCTCAGGCTTGTTATCGGCATGGCGTACTGGTGATGAAGATAAAATCTATGAGTTAGGTGTTAAGCCAATGAGTGAAGACCCTAAAACAGTAAAAGCTATGCTGACTGATAGAAATCAAAACTGGATCCCGCAAATAGAAGCAATGTTTGGCGATAAAGATAAAGAATTTGTTTTAGTTGGCGTTGCCCACTTAGTCGGTGATAAAAGTGTTTTACAACTTTTAGAAGCCAAAGGTTATAAAGTTGAAAAATTATAAGGTTTAGCGAAAAGCTGAGCGTTATGAAAACAAAAAAGCTTGTTGAGTAAATTCAACAAGCTTTTTTCATTTTTAACCATTAACATTTAAGTCTTAATAGCTAAGCCAAGCAGGACTTACCATAAAGTATCTTGGTTGATACTTTCAAAGCCCAGTACTTTACCACCAAACTCTTTAGCAAATGCTTGTGCATCTTTTTCTAAACTGAAGCTAGCAAGGGTTTTACCCATAGCGCCGGTTTTTTCTGAACCGTGCACGTACCAAGCCTTTTTAGCATCAATAAAGTGTTTGTCATCAATACTGTCGCTGCCCCATGGCATCTTGCTCATATCATGCACTAACATTTGGCTAACATTGCGCTTGTTTTCAGGATCTAAGTAATAGCTAAACATGTCGCGGGTAGAGCAAAACTTAAAAACTTTATCGCCTTGCTCTTTTCGAAATGCTTCCCCTTTAGGACCATCAAAATGAGTAATTAACATGCCACATAAGTGACATTCATCACTGCTTTCCATAGCGACGGCTTGATGAACCACTGCTTTTTGCGCTGAGTTATCTGAGCAAGCAGCAAGGGTCGCGATAAAAGTAATTACGGTGATAGTTTTTAAAAAACGTAGCATTAAAGTTTCTTCCTTCTGAAAATAAATATGGCAACGGTTAACGGTAGGGCAACCCAAGCCAATAAAGCGCTAAAAAGTTGTCCTTGAGATAAACTGGCATTGATAGCAACAGCAAGCGCACCGTTTACATCACTGCTATCAAGCCCTGCAAGGTTTACTAAGCGAAATATATCAGCAGGGTTAAGCATCATCAGCTGCGTCAAAAAGCTTTGACTAATACCTTCTTCGACACCAACTAACAGAGCCAACAAAGCTAGATCAAAAGCAAGGGCAAATAAGAACCAGGTAATTAAAGCAAAACCGGCGGCTTTTGATTTTTCACTGACCGATAAACTGATTAAATATGAAATTGCTGTGAAACTTAAGCCTAATAAAATAGCACTTAAAATAAACACTGAAAAACTGGTAAATATTTGACTATCACCTAATTGGAAATACAGTAAAACGGCAGATGAGCCAAAACCGATAAAGGTAGCAAGGGCAATTATACTGCCTTGACCAAGAAACTTACCAAGCAACAGCTGGCTTTTACTTAAGGGATAAGTTAGCAATAACAGTAAGGTGCCACTTTCTTGCTCGCCAACAAAGCTATCATAGCTTAGCAGTAGGGCAATTAACGGAATAAGAAAAACCGCTAAACTGGCCAAACTTGCTACTGTAGTTGACAGCGAAGTAACACCAACAGCACCTGATGCAGCGGCACCAAAATACGTTAAACCAATGGAAAGTAGAGCAAAAATAAGGGTAATAGACACTAACCAGCGATTTCGTAAACCGTCGTGGAATTCTTTATTGGCTACCGTTAATATTTGTTTCATTAGCCTTGAGCCCCTTGCTGCTTTGATGATTGCTGCTTGTTTTCATGCAGTGAAAGAAAGTGTTGGTAAACTTGCTCTAAATTAGCGGCTTCAACATGAATATCATCTAAAGCGTCATGACTCAGTAATTGCTTTAATACCGCCAATTTTTCATCTTCTGGTACCATCAATGTATCGGGACAATGACTGGTTAAGAAGCTGTTTAGTTTAGTATCAGCTGCTACAGAGCCATTTAAACCTAAAGGCTTGATAGCTACAGGAAGTGCTGCTTGTTGGCGGAGCTCTTTTAGCGTGCCCATTGCCAGTAACTGCCCTGTTGATAATATCATCGCTCTATCGATATGCTGTTCAACGCCGGGTAGAACATGTGAGCATAAAATCACACTTGAGCCATTCGACTTTAGTTGATCAACTGTTTGGTAAAAATCACGAGTGGCAATGGGATCTAAGCCGACAGTCGGTTCATCAAGTAATAATAACTTTGGCTCGCCAATAAAAGCTTGCGCTAAACCTAAACGCTGGCGCATGCCTTTTGAATAGGTTTTTACTTGTCTTTTCATTGCGTGCGTAATGCCAACTTGTTCAAGTAGGTCAACCGCTTGCTTTTTATTAAAACCTTTAAGTTTAGCGAAGTAAGTAAGTACTTCTAAACCAGTTAGTTGTTCATAGAAACTGACGTTCTCAGGCAGATAACCCACCTTACTTCGACAATGCCAAGCTTCTTTAGAGTCAGGCGCCATACCCATGACCTCAACAGAACCTCTGCTTGGTGAAATAACACCGAGGATCAGCTTCATCATAGTCGTTTTACCTGCACCGTTATGGCCAAATAAACCCATGACTTCACCTTGGCTCAAGTCCAAGGTGACAGACTTTAATGCATCAAGTTGTTGATAGCTTTTACCTGCATTGGTCAGTGATACAAGAGGGGTGTTCATAAAGTTATTCCTTCAAGCTTGCGTTAGCATTATCTAACGATTGCGCGGAGTTAAGTTGCTTAGCGACTTGATCGATTTTTGGTGTTTTAACAGCTGATAGTTGTGGGGCACTCATTAACGGGAAACTGTCTTTAACACCCGGCGGTTTTAGTACCGGAAATTGTCGTTGTACCCAACGTAAAATTAAAATAGCTGGGCTATCCATTATCATTTTCATTTCAGGGTATTGCCAAACGAGTTTATCAATACCATCGTTTGGTTCGAAAATAGTATCGCCAATGCCATTGTTATCCATATCCCAACCAAGATAATTGCTCCAATAGTTGCCTTTATTATCCTGACTCCACTCTTGTTTTTTATTGGAAACATATTTAACTTGCGTGGGATTATTGATAAAGCTGTTACCGAAAATTTTGACCTTCTCTGAGCCCGCGGTTAAGTGAATTCCTATCTCAGCAGTATCAATAATATTGTGTTTTATCGTGTTGTAGCCGGAATTATAAACAAATAAGCCTTTACCATCGCGGCCAAGCACTTTGTTTTCTGGTTTAGTCCAAACATTTTTAATGTGATTATGACTAAAGGTTGATTGCGTAATAAAGTTAAGTAGGAAGCCATAGTCTTCACTGTCGGTGGTTTTATTACCTGTTATGGTCAAACGCCTAGAGCTCATTAAGGCATAACCAGCTCTGGTGTTATAGGCGACATTATTTTTCACGGTATTATCGTACGAATACATGTAATGCACGCCATAACGTAGGTGATGCATGGTATTTTGTTCAATTATATTGTTCTGACTTGAAATCACGTAAACACCATCTCGAGTTTCGCTGATTTCATTCTTGAAAACATGACTATTAGTGACATTGGCAACTTGAATGCCATTGCCTCTATCCGCTGAGCGTAATGTTAAATTTCCTTTGACTCGATTATTAATAATCTTGGCTTTATCGACATGGTTTACCCAGATGCCAAAACCATCGCCAATCAAGTGATTATTTCGAATAATTAAACCTGGTACTTTGTTGTTGTCAATTTTATCGTGTGAGTAAATGCCAGAGTTTTGCTCAGTTAAATCATCACCCCAATTAGTGATGGTTAAGTTTTCTATGGTGATATGGGCATTTTTTAACTGTAGAGCATGCCCTTTGCCTTGAGCATCAATGATCGCAGACTTATCTTGACCACTTCGTAAGGTAATTTGTTTGGATATGACAAAGTTACCTAGATAGCTACCGGGTGACAGCGTGATGACATCGCCATTTTGACTACTATCAAGTGCTTGTTGTAAATCATCACTAGGAGATAGTTGAATTTGTTGTGCACATAATTGTTGGCTAAATAAACAGCTAAAAGCAAGTGTTATGGCGAGTAGTTTATTCAAAAGTAGCAAAGCAATTTTTCTTAAAAGTGGTAACTAGCAGCAGCATACCATTATTAAAAACAATTGCTGTTGATCTTGATTAAATAACTTGTATTAACTTATTGAAGAAATTGTTGCTATAAAGCTATGGCTAATAACTCTACAACTTTGTTATTTTTTAGTTTACATTATTTATCGATAGCTATTTTTAAGTATTAAGCGCTGCTAGCAATTAAGGCCTTTATGCTGCTATACCTTTGTAGCTCTACTTCTAGGGAAACTGGATGCGATATTACACGGTTTTATGTTTATTTATTTATAGCACTCTTTTTTCAGTATCAAGTTACTCGAAAGGAGTTGAAGTTAACCTGCTGATTGAAGAAGGTTATTTTCCTTTGATTGTAAATCTTCAAAGTCAGCAAGGCTTAGCATTTGAGTTTGTTGACATCTTAAATGAGTCGCAGACTGAATTTGAATTTACCATGAATGCCTTACCAACTAAAAGGTTGATTAAAGCCGTTCAAGCAGGCAGCTTTGATGCGTTGTTTTTAATGGCTGTTGACTGGTTGCCGAAAACATCTCATTCATCACTGGTAAAATCTCAGTTTTCGGTAACGGTAGAAAATGGTTTTTATGCGTTAAAAGAGCATGCTGCTGATCAATCTTATTTTGATAACCTAGCGGGCTTAACAAAGGCAGGGGTCTTAGGGTATTCATACAAGTTTGCTGACTATAATACGGATGAAAATTATCTGCGTAATGTACACAGAATGACTTTAACGCAAAGCGAAACGCATGTAATAAAAATGCTGTTATTTAAAAGGGCGGATGTGGGAGTTGTTGGTAATTTGGCGAGTCAGTACCTGCAAAAAACCAATGGCATGGATATGAGTCTTTTATTTAAAAGTAGCAAGCCAGATCAAATTTTTAATACCACGTTTTTAGTGAATCAACAAAGCCAGAAAATAACAGCTAATCAGTTCGATAAAATTATTAACCAGATACCGATCCAAGAAAAACTGAAAGCAGTTTTTGAAAAGTACGGCATCAGTTCAAGTGTAAAACACTGGTAAATTTAGTGATAACCTTATCATTCCCGATATTTTATCGGGAATCCACTGTTTTATGACCATCAGCATCTAGGTTAAGAAAATGGATTCCGGCCAAGACAATGCCGGAATGACGTAACGCTGTTGTGTGGTTAATTCCTGACAAAGCGCAGTAGTTTGATAGTCACCTGACAGAACGGGTTCTGTTTTCTCTTCATTTAGCGCATAAAAACCCCATAGTTTTAATGGCTTAGCAGTCAAAAATTGCTGGAGACGTCATTCCCGAGGTTTTTGTCGGGAATCACCTGTTTTATGGCCATCAACTATACGTTAATAAAATGGATTCCGGCCAAGACAATGCCGGAATGACGTAACGCTGTTGTCTGGTTAATTCCTGACAAAGCGCAGTAGTTTGATAGTCACCTGACAGAACGTGTTCTGTTTCCTCTTCGTTTAGCGCATAAAAAAGCCCAACACTTTGCAGTGTTGGGCCAATAACGATTTTACTTGTTATTGTTATTAAAGCTTATGCTTCAGCTATGCCTCTACAAACATTCTTCCACGCATTTCCATATGTAGTGCATGACAGAACCAGTTACAGTAGTACCATTGTACGCCAGGCTTATTAGCTGTGAACGTAATCGAAGCAGTCGCTTGAGGACCAATCTCCATTTGTACACCATGGTTAGTCATACAGAAACCGTGAGTCACATCTTCAACCATATCTAAGTTAGTAACGATAACGGTTACTTCATCGCCAAGTTTAACTTTAAATTCAGACATACCGTAGTTAGGTGCAATAGACGTCATATAAACACGTACTTTCTTCGGATCTTTCTTATCACGGATAACCTTGTTATCTGTCATGGTATTAACGCCATCTTTCTTAGCTTGCGCTAATGTTGGAGCGAAAATTGAATCGTCACGAGACCAAACTTTATCAGGCTTAACTTTTGAGCGGTGAATGATAGTACCGTCATGTGGTTCAGCAAAAGTAGGTCCATCGTGCACTAGTTTCATGGTATCGCCAGAAATATCAATTAATTGATCGTTTTCTGGTTTTAATGGACCAACAGGTAAGAATCTATCTTTAGAGAACTTACAAAGTGATACTAACCATTTACCATCAGCATCACGGGTTTCACCTGAAGAGGTTGAATTATGCCCTGGTTGGTAATGCACATCTAATTTCTGACGGATGTAGTTAACTTTTTTACCGTTATACGCTTGAATCGCTTCTTCGATATTCCACTTAGCAATTTGGCTATCTAAGAATAAAGTGGTGTAAGCAAAACCTTTGTTATCAAACGCAGTATGTAATGGACCTAAACCTAATTCAGGCTCAGCTACGATAGCATCACGAGGCTTGATTTTATCGTTAAATAAGGCATCTAACTTATCAATCGCAATAATTGATACGGTCGGAGATAATTTACCATTCGCTACGAAGTACTTACCATCTGGTGAAGTGTTCATGCCGTGTGGTGATTTTGGTACTGGGATGTAACGAGTAACTTTAGAGCCTTTACGACCGTCAATTACTGGAACATTGTTACCATTGTAAGTTTTAAATTTACCTGCTTTAACGGCTGCTTCACAACGTGCTAGGTTAAATACCACAACATGATCACGTTCGGCAGAAATCATTTCACCTAAGTTCATACCCATTTCAGAGTTATAACACGTTGAGGCGAAGTATTTACCGTCATAATCAGCATCAGTGTTATCTAGGTTACCATCAACCATTACTTGAAAAGCAACTTCCATTTTCTCAGCATCAATAACACTGAAAATTGAACGGTAAGTGCTGACATCTTCCATGCTGCTCTTGCCATCATTGTTCATTGGAATTTCAAACTCACCGTTACAGATAACGTATTTAGTTTGAGGAACTTTTTGAACACGTAAGCCATGCACTGCTTGTACGTTTGGAATGGTGATCATTTTGTCAACTTTCATCACGTTACAACGAATACGTGCAACACGAGAGTTCGCTTTATCGTTGATGAAAACGTATTTACCATTGTAACGACCATCAGTCATTGACATGTGAGGGTGATGAGAGTCACCCATCATGATATCCGCGCTATCGCCTTTAATACGCTTAGATTCGTCTGTTAGACCCCAACCAGTAGCAGAGTCAGTGTTAAATACAGGAATACGCATTAATTCACGCATTGATGGGATGCCCATAATACGTACTTCACCTGAATGGCCACCTGACCAAAAACCGTAGTATTCATCAAGCTCACCTGGGTGAACAACGGCACTGTTTGCTTCTGATGCACGTGCTTTTGCTGTAGAAGCAAACATAGCTGCAGTCATTGGTGCTGCAACAGCACCTGCGCCTAATAGTGCAGTTTTACCGAAAAACTTACGGCGTCCTTCATCTTCCAATTTCACTTCATTGGAGTCGTTATGTAAACTTAACTCTTCTTTACTCATTGGTTTTCTCCACTTTGCTTTTAATTTAGTTAAACTTGTTAATTATTTTTTACTTATGATTGCTTTTGTTCTTTGGTTTTAGGCAACATTGATTGCCTCTATTTCTGTCTCTTTGTATTTAGCTTTCTTTCTCGCTAATTTTTTAAGCGGTGGGCATTTTTGTTCATCGTAATAAGTCACCTGACAATCAAGGCAGTAATGACATTCACGCATGTTAATTTCACCATCTGGGTTAATTGCTTGAATTTCACATTCTTTGGCACAGGTTTTACAAGGTTGACCACACTCAGGGCGACGACGTAACCAGCTAAATAAACGAATACTATTACTGGTAGATAAAGCAGCGCCTAACGGACACAAATAACGGCAGAAGAATTTACGATTAAAGATGTTGATAATCAGCAGGGTGCTGGCGTACAAGACAAATGGCCATTCACGATCAAACTTTAATAAGAAGGTGGTTTTAAATGGTTCAACTTCAGCAAATTGCTCAGCAGTGGCTAGTGATTCCATCGACATACCAAATAATGCTAATAAAATAAGGTACTTAATTGCCCATAAGCGCTCATGTACAGCCCATGGCAATTCAAATTGCGGAATTTTTATGTAACGGGCAAAAACATTGATTAATTCTTGAAGAGCGCCAAATGGACATAACCAGCCACAGTAAACTGCGCGACCCCATAAAATCATGGTGACTGCGGCAGCACCCCATAAAATGAAGATTACCGGGTCTAGTAAAAATAAGTCCCAAGAGAAGTCAGACATAAAAGCCTGTAAGAAGGTAAAGACATTAACTATGGATAGTTGCCCACCCCAAGACCAGCCAATAAATACCACGGTAATTATTAGGTAAAGATGACGGAAGTTATGCATAAACTTAGGGTAGCGGACTAGAATATCTTGTAAAAACAACACTACTAGCAAAATAGCTAATAAAATAAATAAGATAATAACTTCAGCATCTTTTTCTAACCAAACTTGCTGGGCTAAAGTCAGTTCCGGCTCAGGTAGGATAAGCGCAGGACGATCTAGGTAGTGATCTAAGGTGTGATAATCTGCTTTAAAACTAGTAAATATACTATCAAGTGGGCCAGTTTGTCTGCGTACCAATAATTCTAGTTGCCAATCTGATGCTGGGTTAAATTCATGGTGTTCACGGATTATAAAAACAGAGCGTTCTGAAAATCTTGGCGCGCCATCAATATAAATATCAGGGACACGACTATGATCTAAATCCCTAAAGGCAATGGCTTCGCCATTTTGTAACACTTGAATACGATCAAAAATAGCACCACGAACATAACCCGAGCCTTTAAATGAATACCCAGTGCCCATTAATATAATGGCATTTTCACCAGGCTTCATTTGAGACATTAAATAGTCGTATTCACTGTCGCCTAGCAAATTACGGCCAACCGTTGGAATATTCACTTGAGCAAAATAAATTTCAGCAAACTTATCTTGTTTTTGCTCAGCGTTTGCTTCTTCTACATGTTCCGCTTCAGTGCCAACAAAGGCTTCATCAACAGTTTTTCTGTTCAAATAAAGTTTACGAATAGAGCCATCACCGGTCAGCGTGGTCCAGTCTGCTTTCTTATAAACATCTGGGTAGATAGTTCCCATAGGTTGAATGGCTTCTTGGCTAGCACTGATAATACCTAGTTCGCGAGCAACTATGGTGGCAGATTTAACAATGGCGACATTCATCACCATCACTGTCACCGTAGCGCCAGAAAGGCCATCAATATGGACTATACCTTCTGTCTGATTACCACCTACTTTTAATCTATCTTGGACACTTAAACCGTCATATTGCTCGGTAAAAGCATGTAATTTACTCTCGGGGATTCCAGCAAGAATAATAGGCTCATGATGCTCTAATACTTTGGCTGACAAATACATACCTTGAGGGTCTATGGCTACCAACATGTTTACCGGCTCACCTGAGTAGGCTGGTATTTTAGCGAGATCATTGGTTTCAAAGGCGTAACCCAAAATATCTTCGTTTTTGTAGATAGTCCAAACGAGTGAACCGCCTTCTTTGGTGGCAACTTTTTCACTTATTTTGGTTTGCTCGCTAAAGATCTCTTTGATCAAAGGCATAGGATCTTTTGGGGGACTTACAAAGAGGGCGTGCGCAGGTAATGTTAAGCACATAGACAACACCAGCATTTTTGCCAGTGAAGGTAATAGTTTTTTACAAGTATGTGTTGTTTGGCGCTTTACCGCTTTGAACATGCTGTTTAATAACATTGAACAACCAACGTTTATGTTAAAATTTCCTTAAGCAGTGTGCACAAACAATAAGCAACTGCGACAATATGTCACAGTTTACGCTTTAGTTGCATTGGCGTTATGATGTAGATCAAATTATCGAAATAAATGTAATTTGAGAAAATTTCAGCTTAAAACCCTATAATAATTAGGGGTATATAAGTAAATGAGAATATATTTTTTATCTCTTAAGCTCTTTTATGGCAATTTGAGTTAGGATAAATAATAGAGGTGATTCGTGTGTTTAAAATTCATGGTAAATGGAAAATACAAGTTAAAGATAACTATGTTTTACAGTGGTTTGGTGGTTGTTGGAATGAAGAGGCCGCTATTCAATATTGCCAAGAGTTTCAAGATAAAACTGCACACCTAAAGGGAACCGAGTGGGCTATTTTTTCTTTTTTCGATGATTGGGAGCTTGGGGTGCCAGAAATAGAGCCTCATGTTGTTGAGCATTGCCGACTCTTTAAAGCAAATGGCTGTAGCAAAGATTGCCATATTTATAGTCGAACAGCAGCGAAAAGCATGCAACTTGAAAAGATGATCCCTCATACCGAAGGAAATTATGAGCGCCGAGTTTTTTGTGGCGAAGATGATGCTATCGCTTGGATGAAAGTATGTCACTTTGAGATAGATGTTGGAAATTTCTTAGAAGATGTCATTAAATAAATATTTGTAACTGTTCAAGTATTTAATAAAGTGCAGTACCAAAGCAACTTTGTGATTAATAGCTGCTTTGACACTACATTGGGTGAAAAATTCTTAAAAAATATTGCTATTTAATTGCTCTGCGATGTAATCAATTGCTTTTTGTGCACGTATGCTATTTCCTGCTTGATCAAGTCTCGGTGAAAATACCGCAATGGAAAACTCACCCGGTGCTACGGCAATAATACCACCGCCGACACCGCTCTTTGCTGGTAAACCGACCTGATATGCCCATTGACCACTATTTTCGTAAAGTCCTGCTGTCGACATTACCGCTAGAACTCGTGAAACATTGTTACTTTTCATCAGACGTTTATTTGTTATTGGGTGGATACCGTTATTCGCAAAAACAGATGCCATTATCGCGAGATCTTTTGCGTTTACGGCAACAGAGCATTGGCGTGTGTAAATATCTAAATTGAGATCTACATCACCGTAGAATCGATTATAAGACGTTAATAGTTCAGCGATTGCACGGTTGTGTCCATTAGTGTCTGATTCTGATTGGTAAACATCTTTTAAAACAGAGAGTTTTCGGTTAGCAAATTGATCATACCATGAAGAAAGCGTTGACCATTTTGTTTTACCGTTGCCGTCAAGCAAACTTACCGTCGCGATGGCACCTGCGTTGACCAATGGATTGACACTGCGAGCAGTATTTAGCTCTATTGCGGTTACGGAGTTAAAGGGCAAGCCAGTGGCATTTACGCCGACTTTATCTAAAATCACTTGCTGCCCTTGTTGCTCCATAGCTAGAGAAAGCGTAAAAACTTTAGAGATAGATTGAATTGAAAAAGCTTGGTTTATATCCCCTTTGGTATAAACCTTACCATCTGTCGTGACTAGCGCTAAACCAAAGTAGCTGGAATCCACCTTAGCTAATGCAGGTATATAATCAGCATTTTTTCCTGAATTATCACTTTTATACTTATGATAAGCTTGGTCAATGATTGCTTGTATAGAAGCTTTTTGTGGTGATTTGGCAGCACTAGGACTGGCAAAAACCATTACAAAGAGTTGCAGTACAATTAAGGCATAATAAGATAACTTCATTATATGTATTCCTTTTTAATATTTGAAGGCAACCGACATTTGCAGACGGTAATTGTCGGCTTCTGAGCCAGCATTACTTTGCACATCACCGTAGAGTACTTCAATGCCTGCTTTGACTTGAGTGGTGGGGTACCAAATAAGGTTGCTGCTGGCATAACTACTATTTTTTAGTGCTAAATCTTTTTGCGTTACTAGGTTATCTACTGTTAGGTAACTATAACCAATGGCGCTACTCCATTTTTTATTCCATTGCTTGTTGTAATATACGTAGGCAGCAGTGACCGGTATTGCGGCTAAATCACCGTTACCATCTAAACCACCATCAATACCCCCGGTTTCGTCACTATAGTAACTACAACACGTATCATTGATATAGCGGCCAATACCTTCACCATAAACCAGCTGAAATTGCACTGAATCTTCAGAGCTGACCGTTAAGTTTCCTGAGACATTTAATCCCCAACCCATGGTGGTATCTTTAGTTGTTGCTGTTTCATAACCAAGCTTTCTAATTATCATGGCGGTATTTATGTAGCCAAAATCACCACTGTATTTGTAAGCTGCGGTAAAGTCGGGCAATTCAGTTATGTCATTGTAAGCAGCGCCAGTGGAATTTTTAGGTACGGCAAAATCACTGGATGATTTTTCAATAGTAAATGATAAACGAGCATTTTTGCTGATATCGGTTCGATAACGAACTTGAGGCTGGCGAGTAAAAACCATTGAGTTTGGTCCCCAAAAATCTAGAATGTTGGGAAAAGCATTAATATCCATAAATCCGGTAAAGGTTTGACCTGCACCAAAACCGTTAATTTCACCCCAAATATGCGTCAGGTTAATACCGGCATCGCCTTGAGAATCAAATAAATCTAACTCAAAACGTGTGGTCATCGCACCATATTTGGTTGGTGTGTAACTTTTAACAAACAGATTCGAAGGACCAACATGAAACAAGGTATTATCTTTGGTGGTATTGGCTGAATAAGCTATAGACGAGGGTTGAAAGCCGGCTCTATTAGTCATTTCTCCGTTATTATAAATGGCATCTAACCAAATGTGACCACCCAGTTGAAGTGTGGTATCACTGTGGCTTAAAACAATACTTTTATCAGGAGCTTCGAATTTATGACTAGGTCGCTTTGCGCTCTTATCAATAATTACCTTTTTCTTGTTACTGGCTTTCGTGATTTCAGATTGTGATGCCTTTTTATTTTTCAGCACCTGTTGCTCTAACTCTAGTAAACGTTGCTCTAGATTTTTGATACGCTCTTGGTCTGTTTCTTGGCTGTAGGCATTGATAGATGAGAATGTGCATAGCGCAGCAACAGTTAATGAAAGGTAATGAGTTGGTTTTAAAAATCTAGGGGTTGCAGCAAGGTGCTTTCGTTTAGTCATTTTATGCCGTCCTTTTGCTTAGTTAATGCTTAGTATGAAGTCTACATTAGCTGAATTGTTGGATTTAACAACTAGTTAATTAAAAATACTATGATAAGAAGTTATACCAATTCCAATAAGCTTCTTCTCACTCAGCGAGAGTTAAAAGCCTTAGAGACAAGGCATCAAGAGAAGAGGATAGTTATTCTATTGTCGAAAGTATAAATGTTAATGATTGAATTACCGTTTAAAAACAAAAAACCAGTCATAAGACTGGTTTTTAAATAGAGCTAACAAGTAACTAAGTACTCTATAATTTAATAGCTTTGCTTTATTTTACCGTGATACGGGCAAATTTACGTTTACCCACTTGGTAAACCGCTGTAGTACCTGCAGCTATCATCAAGTTACGCTCAGTAACTTTTTCACTGTCAATTTTAGCGGCGCCTTGTTTGATCATACGAAATGCATCAGAAGTACTTGCCACTAACCCGGCTTCTTTAAGTAAGTTAGCGATAGCAATTTCACCATTTTCAGTCGCAATGTCTAACTCTGGCATTTCATCAGGTAATGCACCTTTTTGGAAGCGGTTGATGAATTCATCGTGCGCAGCTTGTGCAGCAGCTTCGTCATGAAAACGGGCAATTAACTCTTTTGCTAAGTCAATTTTCACATCACGTGGGTTTTTACCGTTTTCAATATCAACTTTGTAGCTTTCGATTTCTTCCAAAGGCTTAAAGCTTAAAAGTTCATAGTAGCGCCACATTAATACGTCAGAAATTGACATGATCTTGCCAAACATATCCGTTGGCGTATCAGTAATACCAATGTAGTTGCCTAATGATTTAGACATTTTTTGTACGCCATCTAAACCTTCAAGTAATGGCATCATTAATACGGTTTGTGGACGTTGGCCTTCAGATTTTTGTAACTCGCGACCCATCAATAAATTGAATTTTTGATCGGTACCACCAAGCTCTACATCAGATTCCAATGCAACAGAATCCCAGCCTTGTACCAATGGGTACATAAATTCATGAATAGCAATAGCTTGACCATTAGCGTAACGCTTTTTGAAGTCATCCCGTTCCATCATACGGGCAACCGTTTGACGAGAGGCAAGTTGTAACATGCCAGCAGCACCCAATTTTTCCATCCAAGTAGAGTTAAAGGCAACGGTGGTTTTAGCCGGATCTAAAATTTTGAAAACTTGTTCTTTATAGGTTTCAGCATTCGCCAAAACATCTTCTTTGGTCAGTGGCTTACGAGTAACATTTTTACCAGTTGGGTCACCAATCATGCCAGTGAAGTCACCAATTAAGAAAATAACTTCATGGCCTAATAGTTGAAACTGGCGTAATTTATTAATTAACACCGTATGGCCTAAGTGAAGGTCTGGTGCGGTAGGATCGAAACCTGCTTTAATTTTAAGTGGCTTTCCTGTTTTTAACTTTTCCAGTAACTCTTCTTCTACTAATATCTCATCGCTACCGCGTTTTAGCTCGGCAAATGCTTGGTTAACTTCGGTCATTTAGAACTCCACTGACTGGATTGAAACTGCCTAGAAAAATCAGCATTTCACCAAAAAGTATCCGGCAAAGGAGAAGTTATGTTTGGTGAAAGCTAGTAAGCGTTGATTTCTTAGCTAAGCAAAATATATTTTATCGCCGAATTCTACTTTACTTTCGCTGTAGGATAAAACCCTAAAGTCATTTCTATGGTCACTTTTTAATAAATTTGTTTAAAAATTTGCCGTGCAATAACGCCTCTTGTAGCGGTATTTCATCAAAAGTTTTGATATAGTCATAAAGTTACCTGAATTTTTGATTTATTTATCTTCTTCCAATATAAAAGTTTCGAGTCGTACCTTGTTGAAAAAACTATTAATTATTTTCCAAAACTTACCTAAACTACATCGTTCCATTATCATCGGCAGTAGTGCCTTCCTAGTACTGTTACTTATTATTCCTGCGAGTAATGAAGATTCTGCTAGCGATGATATTAAAGTCGGTAAACGGATTCAGCTTGCTCTACCAGAAGATATTGTCCCTGGGGGAAGCCAACCTAGCCAAAGTGTGCTGCCGCAACGCAGTGTTGGTAGTCAAAATACTACAGCAATCCAACCGCTGCCTTCCCTTGAAAATACCGATGGTATTGAGCAAAGCGGCACCTTATCTGGCAGAACGCTAAAAAAGAAAGTGAAAGCTCAAGATGCTTTAACAGAGTTAGCCCACTTAAGTTGGCAAACAGTAAAAGTGCGAAGTGGTGATTCTTTAGCGCTCATTTTAAAACGTCTTGGTTTTAGTGCTCAAACAACTTATGCCGTTAGTACAGCAAAAGGAAAGGATAGTAAGTTACTGAAAAGGTTAAACGTTGGCGATAAATTACGTATTGCTAGCAATGAAACTAAGCAGTTGGCCGCGCTAGAGTATCCGCTATCTAAAACAGATACTTTATTTATTAATTTAGTGGGTGATAGCTATCAGTCACATCGTGAATCTAAAACCGTGGATATCAGAGAAGCCTTTAGTTTTGGCACTATTACCTCAAGTTTTTGGAACGCAGGGGTAACAGCAGGGTTAAATGACAGCCAAATCATTAATTTTGCGAATATTTTTGGTTGGGATATTGATTTCGCTCTAGATATTCGTGAAGGCGATAGCTTTCATATTACCTTCGAAAAAAAATATATTGAAGGTGAGTACATCGGCACGGGGAATATTCTCGCAGCCGAAATAACCAACCAAGGTGAAGTATTTCAGGCTATTCGATTTACCGATGATGAATATTATAGTCCTGATGGTAAAAGTATGCGTAAAGCCTTTTTACGTGCACCAGTTAGTTTTAAATACATCAGCTCAAGCTTTAAACCAAGACGTTTCCATCCAGTACAAAAACGCTGGAAAGCACATAAAGGCATTGATTATGCGGCGAAAAGAGGAACGCCAGTGGTCGCTGCCGGCAATGGTAAGGTGACTCATGCAACGTATAATAAATACAACGGTAACTATGTCTTTATTCAACATGGCAATGGCATAGTTACTAAGTATCTGCATTTTTCTAAGCGCCCTTCAGTGAAAAAAGGTCAACGCGTTAAACAAGGACAAACCATTGGCTATGTTGGTGCGACAGGTTTAGCGGCGGGACCTCATTTACATTATGAATTTTTGTTAAACGGCGTTCATCGTAACCCTCGTACGGTAAAATTGCCTGATGCTAGACCGATAGCCAAGAAGTATAAAGCTGAATTTATGCTACTGGCCAATGAACGTCTTGAAGCGTTATCTGGTGCCAAAAATGCCCTGCTTTCAACGCAAGCAAGTGACATAGCGCCTAATGACTAGTGGTCAAAGCTCGACATCAGGAAAGTATTATATTGGCTTAATGTCGGGCACCAGTGCTGATGGAATCGATTTAGCATTAGTTGACTTTAGTGATGAGCAAGCTAAACCCAAATTAGTCGCTAGCTATTATCAAGCATATAGTGGTGAATTCGCTGAAAAAATCACCGCTTTATATGTGCCGGGGGATAATGAAATCGACCATGCCTTTCATTTAGATGTAGCGTTAGCCCATTTATTTGCTCAAGCGGTGACTGACTTCTTAACGCAAGAAGCGCTCAACCCAAGCGATATTATTGCGATTGGCAATCATGGACAAACTATTCGTCATCGACCTAGCGGCAATAACCCTTACACCTTACAAATTGGCTGTAGCCAAACATTAGCGACTTTAACGAGTATTCGTGTAGTTGGCCAGTTTCGTCGTAAAGACATGGCCTTAGGTGGACAAGGTGCGCCTTTAGTACCTATTTTTCATCAACAGTTAGTACCACAAAAAGATAGCGCATGCTTTGTGGTTAACATTGGCGGCATAGCTAATGTGACTTATTTGCCTAAACAGGGCTGTTCAGATACGGTTTTAGGTTTTGATACCGGACCAGGTAATGCACTGCTTGATGATTGGTTTAATCAACATCATCAAGGGAACACTAAATTTGATGAAAATGGCGCTTGGGCAGGAGCAGGACAAGTTAATCAAGCACTGCTATCTCAGTTTATGCAAGATGATTACATTCAAGCCAAAGCACCTAAAAGTACCGGACGAGAATATTATAATCTTGATTGGCTAACTCAGCAGTTATCCTCAATAAACAATGATTCTGACGTAAGTATTACCCCGGTAGATATTCAAGCAACATTGGTGGCTTTTACCTGTAAAAGTATTGCACAGAGTATTCATGCTTTAGCCCAACACGGTAATGTTTATGTGTGTGGTGGCGGTGCCCATAACACTATAGTACTTGAACAATTATCTGAATATCTCACGACAAGGTTTGAGCTAAACACCATGGACGCGCTAGCTATAGATGGTGATCAACTCGAGGCTATGGCCTTTGCTTGGTTTGCTTATGCTTATGATCATAACTTAGTGAGTAATATGCCTGCGGTTACTGGCGCTAAGACAACGTGTACTTTAGGTAGTCTTTTTTTACCATAAACTCGCAAAACTAACAGTCGTTCACCTTTGCACTTATTCTCTTCATTTTTTCACTTTAATTTTTTTATATTTTAGAAACAGTTGAGCAACTTTGTTCCTTGCAAAGTTAAAAGCTGAGCGTAATTGACTCGCATTCCATTACTTGAGCACTATACTTAGCAATTGAGTGGTTAAAAAATAAACTAACTGGTTTTGGTTAGATCTAACAACACATACCTTGGTTTGTTGGCGTCGAGGAGGGCTTATGGAGTTTAAAGATATTCATATCGGTATGAAATGTGGCAGTAAAAAGGGCAGTGGTACTGTTACTTGGGTTGATGGTTCAACACATACCATTTATATGGTTGATTGTAATAACAATACTAATTTTGAAGTGAATATCAGCGATATAATTGAAGATCCACAAGCACACAATAAAGAAGATGATTTCTACTAATTAACTGTTAATCTCATCATCAAAGAAGCTAAAAAACCCGATAATGCATTTATTTATCGGGTTTTTTGACGCTAGCGCACTGAAAATATTGAATCTAACTTAGCTATTTGCCACACTGCCTGCGTTGTTTTAAATCATATGCGTTAAGGCTTTTTATGGAATGGTTATCAGTGCTACCGCCCTTGGTGGCAATTATTATTGTTATTTGGAAAAAAGAAGTCATTCTTGCCTTACTTTCTGCGGTATTCACCTCTGAGTTATTGCTAGCCTTTAGACATCAGGATAATGCGCTTTTCCATGCATTTATTGGCTCTGTAGAAAGGGTTATTAGTGTGGTTAGCTCGGCCGGTAACGCACGCATTTTAATTTTTAGTTTACTTATCGGTGCTTTATTGGCGTATGTTCGAGAATCGGGTGGTGTTACCGCGACGGTTGAAAAGCTAGTCAATAAAGGCATTGCTAAAAGCAAACGACAAGTAGGAGGCTTGACCATGTTTACCGGCATGGTGATCTTTATTGAGTCTAATTTAAGTGTGTTAACCGCGGGTATTTTATCTCGAGACTTATTTGATAAATTCAAAATGAGCCGTGCTCGCCTTGCTTATATCATTGATAGTACCAGTGCACCTGTATGTATTTTAGTGCTATTAAATGGTTGGGGCGCGTATGTTTTAGCCTTGTTAAATAACTATGATTTAGGGCAATCTTCTGTGTCGGTTTTATGGGGCTCCGTTGCCTTTAACTTCTACGCTATTATTGCCTTATTGATGGTGCTTTATACTGTTGTCACCGATAAGGTTCATGGCCCAATGAAAGCCACTGAAGAGGTGTTAATTAATAATAGTGCAGAAGACGTTATTATGAGTCAATCGTCAGCATCTCAAGATAAGGTTGAACAAGCAGTTGCAGAGCAATCTATCCAACAAGCGATGGTACCAGCCACCAAAGCTCGATTTATGTTAATACCTTTATTAACCATGATCGTTGGCATGTTCTTCTTTATGCATTGGAGTGGTAATGGTGATATTACCCAAGGTAGTGGCAGTAAGTCGGTATTGTATGCTACATGCTTAGCGCTTGCGGTGAGTTATCTGTTATTAAAATTTTCAAAGCGCTTTGAACATAAAGAACTGGTTGATATTGGTTTTAAAGGCATCAGTGAATTACTACCGTTAGTGACAATCGTGTTATTATCATTAACCCTTGGCGCAAGCCTAAAAGAGTTAGGTACGGGCTTTTTTATTGCCGGTGTAGTAGGTGAACACCTACCTATGGTGTTAGTAGTGCCGATGTTATTCCTAGCTGGCGCGGTTATTTCTTTTAGTACTGGTACTTCTTGGGGAACCTTTGCCATCTTAATACCTATTGGTGTACCACTTATCCAAGCATTAGGGTTGCCGCCATCATTGGTTATTGCCGCTATTTTAGGTGGTGGCATCTTTGGTGATCATTGTTCGCCAATTTCAGACACTACCGCAGTATCAGCTATTGCATCGGGTTGTGATCTGCTTGAACATGTTAAAACTCAAATGCCGTATGCATTATTTGGTGGTGCAGTAACGTTAGCGGCCTACTTCGTAGCAAGCCTGGTGATGCTTTAGTCACAACAATATCTTTTATTTATCTAACCTCAACGTGAGCTGAGGTTAAGTTATTAGCCAGAAAAATCATGCAGGTTATCGTGAGTGAGTTGTAAAATCGCTCACTTTAATGCAAGTTGAGGTAATCTGTTAGCTCTCAATAAGGGATAATAATAATGAAAAAAACGCTAGCCATGCTAACGGGTATACTCCTGTCTGCACACTCCAATACCTTACTAGCCAAAGAGGTTCCATTTGCTATCGCTATTCACGGTGGCGCTGGGACCATCAAAAAAGAGCGCTTCACTCCAGAAAAAGAAGCGGCTTATCGTGCTAAATTACAAGAATCTGTTGAAGCAGGTTATGCCATTCTTGAAAACGGCGGTACAAGTTTAGATGCATTAACCGCTTCGATAAATATTCTAGAAAACTCACCATTTTTTAATGCCGGTAAAGGTGCGGTCTATACCCATGATGAAACCCATGAAATGGATGCTTCTATCATGGAAGGGAAAAATCGTCAGGCAGGTGCTGTTGCTGGTGTAAAACATATTGAAAACCCTATTGATTTAGCCCGTTTGGTGATGGATGAATCTGTCCATGTGATGCTAAGTGGTGATGGCGCAGAAACCTTTGCTCAAAGCCAAGGCATTAAATTAGTTAGCAATAACATCTTTGATACCGAACATAGATATAAGTCTTTGCAACGCGCTAAAGCTAAAATGAAAAAAGCCAAAGAGACCAATAAAGATTATCAAGCGGCTCATCAGTCATTAGCGGTTGAATATAAAGTTGGCACTGTCGGCGCTGTTGCACTTGATAAATATGGCAATATTGCTGCTGGTACCTCAACAGGCGGTATGACCAATAAACGCTTTGGTCGTATTGGTGATGCGCCTGTTATTGGTGCTGGCACCTTTGCTGATAATGCTTCCTGCGCTGTTTCTGCGACAGGGCATGGTGAATATTTTATTCGCTATAACGTCGCTGCTGATATTTGTGCCAGAGTGCAATACCAAGGCAAAACTATTGAACAAGCGGGTAATGAAGTGATTCATGATGTACTTAAACCTGTTGGAGGCACTGGTGGGGTTATTATTATTGATGCCAAAGGTAATATTAGCTTACCGTTTAATACCAAAGGCATGTATCGAGCGAGTAAAGCTTCCGGTCAAAAGACCTACGTTGGTATTTTTAAAGACGACTAGTCGACACTGTTTAAAATATTAACTGCTGTAAAAACAATTATTTGTTTGACTGAATATAAGTGGTTATAAGATGTCACTATTTGTTTTATTGATCTAGATCAAGTTTTTCTGTCTATAGCGGCAAAGATCGGCTAGAATGCGCGCCTTATTTAGTTGATTAATCGCTGTACAGGAAACTAGACCATGTCTCACCACGAAGAAGATTTTAAAGATACAACCTCTACAATTAATATCGTAGCTATGCTTGGTGCATTAGTTGCTTTACCTTTGTTGCCAATGTTAATGGGCTGGTTCACGTTATTACGTTAATCAAAAAGTAAAAAATTCTCATCGCCATTTGCGATGAATTGAAAAGGAGCATTAGCTCCTTTTTTTATGCTTTTTTTCAGTCTTAACCAATCCAAGCTTGGTATAAGAGCCCCTATACTTGCTGTACGCTCACGTCTATTGGATAACTCAATTCAGTATTCTTTGAGTTCACCTTTTACAACAATAAAACTTTTTACATAAAGTTGCTCGCCTTAAACACGTTAAGCGAATATCATAGGTTATTGCTGTAATTTTTAATTTTTTAATAGGTTGTAGCTATGGTTAAGTTACGTGATTTGGAGTATTTGTCTGCCATTGATGAGCACAAGCATTTTGGTAAAGCCGCGCAAGCGTGTTTTGTCAGCCAGCCGACATTAAGTGGTCAGCTAATGAAGCTTGAAGAACAATTGGGGTTACAGCTTGTTGAGCGACACCGCCGTAATGTGATGCTAACCCCTGCTGGCGAACAGCTGGTTAAAGAAGCGCGTAAAGTACTGCAAGCAGCTAATGAATTTGAATCGTCAGCTAAAGCATTATTAGATCCATTGGCAGGAGACTTACATCTCGGCTTGATTCCGACTTTAGCACCTTATTTACTGCCGCATATTATGGCTGATTTAAACAAGGGCTTGCCTAATATCAACTTCTTTCTGCATGAAAACCAAACCAAAGTGTTATTGCAGCAGCTAGATGAAGGTAAGCTTGATGTACTTATTTTGCCTTACCTTGATGAAATGGAAAAATTTGAATCTTATCAACTTTTTGATGAACCGCTAGTTTTGGCAACACCTAAAGAACACGCCTTGGCAGATAAGCAAAACTTATCTCTTAGCGACCTACACGCTGTCTCTTATACACATCTGACGCTGCCGACGATCTACTCTGT
>CAJXPG010000029.1 GCA_913057925.1 uncultured Colwellia sp.
TAACCACATTACAAAAGCTCTGCCTTGTATAAATACCCAACAATTCGCTGCAAAAAAAATCTCGAAAGATCAACAGCCCCTAGATTAAAAATGAAAAAGGCAGCTTTAGCTGCCTTTTAGGGAAGTGATATCAAGTATCAACGGTTGCGACGATGTATTCTTAATAAAGCTAACATTATTAATAGTAAATAAGAGCTACTACCTCCACTTGATGAACTCGTTTCTTCTGGAGCCACTGGCATTGGTAACGGTACTGGCTCGGTTACAATTGTATCCGAAGTAAAGGAAACATTTTTTAAGTAACCTTTATCTTTTCCGGCAGAAGTTAACTCATCTTTTTGGTAAAGCCATACTATTTGATGATCGCCTGCAGCTAAGTCATCAATAGTCACTGTTGTGTAGTCGACTTCGCCAGAGATAAATGCTCTTTGCTCGCCATCAACTATCAAATAAAGTGCGTCATATGGCTCATCAGGAGTGTCAGTGTTTTCCTCAGAAGATACTGCCCAATCAAACGATAAGCTGCCAGAACCGTTGAAGGTTAACATAACAGAACTTTCTTGATCATCAGTTATGTTCCCGCTGACTATCGCTGCCTCAGTATTATCTAGTTGCCAATTTTCAGCACCGCCACTGAACCAAAGTAGTTCACTTTCGCCGTTTGTTAATTGAGTCGCGATATTGCTGCTACTCCCTATGGCTTGAGCCGTTATATAAGACTGACTGGCTGGGATACTATCGTTATCGCTATTAATGACAATGCGTGTTTTTTGCTCGCCAAGGTTTTTTGCATCGAAAGAGAGTTGAATTTGACACGTTTGCTGAGCAGTTAAAGTGGTACAATTATTGGTATTTAATTCGAAACCTGTACTGCCGACTTTATCAACCATTAAGGTGTATGTGAGGTTAGCAGTAAAAGCACTGTTATTAGTTACAGAAAGTTGCTGCGTTTGTACTTTATTTTGTGGGGTAATAGCAAAGTCATAATTAGGCTCGATTGCTATACCTTCAGTAATGCTATGAATCCATTCGGTGAACTCACCTACTCTTGCATAAACATCCGGAAATGCAGCATCGGCACAGCCTATTCCATAGCTAACGATACCAACTTGTTGCCATCCTTCGTTGGTATTAACCACTAATGGGCCGCCACTGTCACCTTGGCATGAGCCTTTGCCACCGCCAGAAAACTCAGCACAAAGCATGGTGTCAGTAATACCAACTTGCTCTGGGGATACCGTAGTATTTTGCAAGTTACTATAACCTTGCGCTAACTTATCTTTACATTGGGTATTGGTAAGTAAAGACAACTCTACTTGATGGAGTATATCTGGTTGGCTATTAGCCGGCTGTTCATCATCAGCACCATAAGCGGTGCGATTGCCCCAGCCAATTACCGTTGCATAACTTGCCATGTCTGCAAATTGATTGGTTAGCTCTGCACTAGCAAGGGTAAGGGACGGATGGTTTAGACTTTCTGTTAATTCAATTAAGGCAATGTCATTGTTAAACGAAGCACTTTCTTGATATTGCGGGTGCATGTATATTTGTTTAACGGCTTTAGCATTGTTTGCACCATTACTTAAATCATATTCACCCACATTAACTTTTAAGGTTGTAATATCTGCGTCTTCAACACAATGCGCAGCGGTAAGTACCCACTTACTACCAATAAAGCTAGCACCACAGCTTGAGCTTTGCACTAGTGCTGATTGCTCAGATACACTTAGTGTAGCAGTACTATCAAGTTGACTTAGTAAAGCAGCACCGTCAGTTTGACTAATAGCAACTACGGGTATGGAACCAGTAAAACCATCGCCAAGCGTGCCATTGATTTCGCCAGCAATATTATTAAATATTATTGCGCCTATGCCACCCCCTGCTTGGCAGTTATCAACTTTTACCGAAAAATCTATTTCACCACGTTTAATTAAACATATTTTATCTGTGGCTAAGCTACATTGGTTATCACCTAGACCACAATCTACCATTGAGGCACTGGCTTGTCCTGCGGGACTATTTGAGAAATAGTTGCTATCAATAGCGCTCCCGGCAACATCCAGAGAGCTGACAATATCGTTATAGGTAAAAACGAGGGCAGACATCCATGGCCAGTCACCCTCCGAGGCTAGTTCGCCGCCGACAATTTTCGGTTTGATTAACGGGGAGTTTGCTTGTTGAGTTGCACTTGCAACAGGTGTTATTAATGATATTACTAATAAGGTAAAAAATAAGTACTTCATGACAATGACCCTAATTTATTTGTTAACACTGTATTAACATGTAGGCAAGTTATCTTACTCTGATTATAACTGCAATGTTTAAAAGTATAGGAGCATTTTTATACCGTGACTATTTCAAGCTAGCTAATTCTGCCCTTTTAAAAGGTAAGTATGCAAAAGCAAAGAATAAAATAAATACAATAGCAGTACCTATGTCGTGTTGTGTATCACTTAAAAAATTAAAATAACTTAAGCTGTTCTCTAACAGCGCGATGACAACACCAGCCAGAATTAAAACAATATGATTAGAGTGACCAAGAGCACCTAATTTTTTGGCTAAAGCGTAACCTAACACCGGAAAAAATGACCAAATAATAAAAACAATTAAGGCAAAGAACATAGCTGAGGGAGCTATGTCAGTGCGCGAAAAAACCTCGGCAATGGGATAAAGTTGAGTGATTACATAACCTAAAAATAAATAAAGCATGGCGGACCTTAACGAGTTATCAATTATTCATCATCACATGGGTTTAACGTAGGCTAAAATAATGACGGCAAATAATATCAGTACCGGTATTTCATTAAATATTCGATAAAACTTTCCTGACCGTTGGTTCTTATCCTGAGCAAAAGTTTTAACTAATTTGAAGCAATAGCCATGGTAGATATAAAGCACAATAACTAACGTTAGTTTTATGTGCAGCCATTTCGCCGCAACAAACCAGTCGTGCCCGTAGGCATGAATTATTGCTAGTCCTAAGATAAGAGTAAACAAAGCAAAAGGCGTAACAAAATACAGTAAACGTCTTTCCATGCCTTTTAATTGCTCAGCGACCTCGGTGGAGTTTGTTTCAGCATGATTGACAAATAATCTGGGTAAATAAAATATGCCGGCAAACCATGCCACCATAAAAATAACATGAAAGGCTTTAAGCCAAAGAATGTTATTGATTAAAAAACTAGTCATTAAAGCAATTTTCCTTCTACTAAATAAACTCTAAGTTGTTCGAAAGTAACTAAACCAATACAGTGGTTTAAGTCTTTATGATAAATGTATACCGCCCCACAGCGTTGCTCAACTAACGCGAGGTAGGCCTCAGCTAATGTCGCTTGATGATTTAATGGCAGGAGTTTATGTATTACTAATTCCTGAGCTAAACTGTGCTTAATATCTTCACTCGTTTCATCAACTATATCAGTATCAATTTGCGCCCAATAAAAATCATGATATTCACTATTCTCAATAGGTTCTTTGTTAATAATTAATTGTGATTCACCAGTGTTTATCAGTTCACCGGTAATTGTTCTATTACTTGCGTTCTCCAAAATGGTGAGATTATCTTTCATCACAGCCAATACCCCGATATTTTGCAATGATTCTTCAATGGGCGGCTTGCGATAGAGCAAGTTTTGCGCATCTAATTGCATAGTAAAGATAGATTCATTTTTACAAAGCTGCCTAGAAATGATGGTGGCAATAGTGATGACAATCATGGCAGGTAGCACTAACTCAAGTTGGCTAGAGAGTTCAACAACAGCTAACAGAGCGGCTAATGGCGCATTTAAGCTAGCCGCCATAAAGCCTGCCATCCCCATTAAAATAAAATCCGTACTAATCTGCTCTTCAGGGAAAATTAACACTATTAGTGCACTAGTGCAGGCTCCTGCAATAGCGCCAATTCCAATAGTAGGCCCAACAATTCCTCCCGGTATTCCTAATCCTAAAGCAAACATGGTCATTAATAACTTGGCCACTAATAAACTTAACAACAATCCAAGTTGTAAGTCACTAGTCAGTGAAAGGTCTATGGCACTTGTACCTGTGCCCATCGCCTCTGGTACTAAATAACCTAAAGCGCCAGTGATAACTGCAGCTAACATCAATCTTGGCACAATATGATATTTCACACTTTGCTTGATTATTAATACCAGGTATTTATTAAACCATGCGGCCAGTAATCCAAGGAATATACCTAATATGATTAAGGTAAAATAATGATATTGCTCTAAAGCAACCGTATGGAAATAATTAAAATTATGGCTTGTACCCAGCACATTTTGAGTGATTAGTGATCCAACAATTGACGCTAACATTACCGGGACAAAAATATGAATTTTATATTCCCGCATGATGACTTCCATCACAAAAATTACTGCCGCTATAGGGGTGTTAAACGTTGCTGCTATGCCTGCGGCAATTCCACAGGCACATAAAGTGCGTATGCTATTGTAAGGTAATTTTAAAACACTACCCAAATAACTGCTACATGCAGCTCCAAGGTGGACAGCAGGCCCTTCACGGCCAACAGAAAAACCAGAAGCCAGCGCTACAGCACTGCCCCAAAACTGATTCAAGGTATTCTTAAAAGGGATAACACCATGGGCGACTTTTAAACGATGTAAAACGAAGGGAATGCCTGTACGAAGGTACTTATATCCAGTTATCCAAGCAATTAATAAGATGATAATAGAGCCAATAATCGGTAAATCAAAACGACTTACTTCATCTAAACTGTTATAGTTGTCGCGCTTTATTAAGTAGAGCTGTTGGATCTCTTCAATAGTTAAGGTAAAAAGTACCACTAATAACGCAGAAGCGCAGCCACCAATAATGGCAAGCAAACATATTTGCCAAGTTGTTTTTGGCAAAGCGAGATGTTTTCTGATTGCTGCAATTGATATTATCATTATAGGATTATAATACTTTACAAATGAAATGGTTAGCAAAAATAAATCTAGGTATTGTTATTGAGCGCTTAGGTACCTTTAAATCAGCTTTGTTTTTAATAACTGTAATAAGCCTGTGTTTGTTTACCGGTTATCGTTTAGGTAATTATTATCATCATTTTCAATTAACTAGCCTTGAACAGCAAAAGCTCAGATTAGAGCAACTCTATCAGCAACAAGAAGAAAGCATCGCGAGAATTCATACCCTAGAAGTTGAATTGGCTGTAGAGCAACTAGCGAATAAAAAAGCACAATCTTTACTTAAAACAGCCGCACAAGAGCAGTTTGAAGTAAAAAAACAGTTGGCTTTTTATGAAAAAGTGATGGCACCAGAAAAACAAGCTGCGGGCTTGTTGGTGGAAAATGTTAAATTAACCGCAACCAATAATCCTCGACAATATAATTTTCAAGTGACTTTAGTGCAACAACAATTGAAGCGTCGCTATAGTAAAGGCTATATCGACATTGCGTTTCAAGGAAGAACGAGTGAAAAGTCGATAACTTTGAAGTTATCAGACGTTGCCAAACTTGATACTAAAGATCTTAAATTTAGTTTTCAATATTTTCAAATCATTAGCGGCACTTTTACCTTACCTGAAGATTTCTCCCCCGAAACAGTTTTGGTTTCAGCAATATTAACTAAGTCTCGATGGCAAAAGTACTTAAAGAAAGATATGCAAGTACCTTGGCAACTAAGTCTGTAGGCGTTAGCGAATAATACTTGATTAAATTAGTCAGGTTTAAGATAATCCCCCCTGTTATTATTGATTCGCTTTAATAGCGTATTTTAATCTAGTTAACTGTCCTAAGTAGAGCACCATGTCTAACCCAGAATTACCTATTAAGTTTACCGATGCTGCAGCAAATAAAGTTCTATCGTTAATCACTGAAGAAGAAAACCCAGAACTTAAATTAAGAGTTTATGTAACTGGCGGTGGTTGCTCAGGTTTCCAGTACGGTTTCACTTTCGATGAAAAAGTGAATGACGGTGATATGACCATAGAAAAACAAGGTGTTGTTATGGTGATCGACCCAATGAGTCTGCAATACTTAGTTGATGGTGAAGTTGACTACCTAGAAAGCTTAGAAGGCAGTCGATTTGTGGTTACCAACCCAAATGCGACAACTACCTGTGGTTGTGGTTCTTCTTTTTCAATTTAATCATTGAAGCAATTAATTAGTGCGAGTTGTCTAAGCTAGCTCCCTAATAGTAAAATGACTTTATAAATGCCGACTACTTGTCGGCATTTTAGATCTAAGCGCCTGTTCCTGAAAATAGCCACTCCTCTCTATGTGCTATAGTAAAAGCTACCTTTCGATGGCTAGCGCGCATAGATAAAATATGGTTGATGAATCTCAGTCTTCTACAATAGCTTTTATGCAAAAAATTTTTGCCTACCTAGGCAGCAGTAAAAGCACGGATAACTTACTTAAATCTATTCACCAAAGTCTGAAAACCGTTATTTATGCCGATAATTTTTATGTGGTAGTAATGAGTGGGGCAGAGCGATTTGCTACTTTTCCTTATTATCGTGATGTTATTGATGATATTTCAGTGGATGAACTCAATTTAGTACCGCTAGAAAAGTTAGCCAAAACTCTGACACTTTATGCGATAAAAAAGAAAAAAGTAGTCTGCTTAACACGAAGTGAAATAGAGACACTTGAGCTTGCAGGAGAGGTTGAAGTGATCGGAACTATGCCAGAACAATGGTTATGCTTTCCGCTGCATCATCAAGGGGCTTATTTAGGGAATTTTGTTGTTCAATCATATAGAACAAAAGATGAATACAGCCAGCATGATGTTGATGTTCTGGTACTGATCAGCCATGTTATCGCAGCGGCGCTTTCTTTGTTTAAACGTAACTCTCAACTTAGTGATGCCCTCAATGAACTTCAATTTCATAAGGATCAGTTAACAGAAAAAGTACACGAGCGTACCGCTAAGCTCGAAGATGCCTTGACTAAACTGCAAGATGAAGTTGCTAAAGGTAAGCTACTGGAGGATAAATTAAAGTTCTTTGCTTTTCATGATAGCTTGACCAACCTATATAACCGTAAATACCTATTAGACCAATTGACCCTACTCAAATCGAGAAGCCAGAGGCAAGTAACTCATATTGCTATTGCCTTTTTAGATCTCGATGGTTTTAAAACAATTAATGATCGACACGGACACGCATGTGGAGATCATGTATTGAAAGTTACCGCACAACGCTTACACAGCTGCTTTCGCCAACATGACATTATTGCACGGTTTGGTGGTGATGAGTTCGTGGTTTTATTTAATGATAAAGTCCTAGCACACGATTTATCAGGGATATTAACGCGGGTAATTAGCTTAATTTCTAGTGAAATAAACTATCAAGATAAAACCATCTCTGTTGGTGTTAGCATTGGTGTTGCACAATCAGAACAACTGAATATTGATACCCAAGCACTACTTGAAAGCGCAGACAAATCTTTATATCGAGCAAAAACCCAAGGAAAGGGCTGTTATATATATAATTAGCTCCGACTTGCAATTAGTCTCTGGTTTTAAATCAAAGTTAACCGATAAACAGTTGTTAAAAACTCCTTAATTTCCTTGTTTATTGTTGTAAATAGCAATGTCTAGCTAATAGATACAATTTGTTGCAAGTTAACTTATCCTGTTCAAATAAAACGCGTTATCATAGCGGCCATCAAATGGAGATATAATGATGACCCTTATTCGAAATTCTCGCTGGTTTTCACAGCGCCCTTATCTAATTGCCGCATTTATTACTGTTATTTTAGTGCTATGGATGGCATCCGGTCCTACTTCAGCTGAGCAAAAATCAGCGATGCGTGCAAAGTTACCAAGCCATGACGAAAAACAAGTTAAGGCACAAGTGAAGGTTGAAACACTACACGGACAAAATATTCATAAAACTATTGAGCTTTATGGGCGAACAGAGCCTGATCGCATTACTACCTTGAAAGCTGAAGTACGAGGAAAAATAGTTGAAGTTCTAGCCAAAAGGGGCTCAAAAGTAACCAAAGGGCAAGTTATCGCTAAAATTGCTCAAAATGATTTACCTGCGCAGCTAACCCGAAGCCAAGCATTACTAACGCAACGAGAAGTTGAATATCAAGGGGCGTTAAAATTAAATGAACAAGGCTATCAAGGTAAGGTTCACTTAGCGCAGACTTATGCGGCACTTGAAGCGGTAAAAGCAGAAATACAAAAGTTAGAACTAGATATTGCCAATACCATCATAAAAGCACCGTTCACAGGTATTTTGAATACTCGCTACGTTGAAGTAGGTGACTATGTAGCATCGGGTGATGATATAGCCATGATTGCCGATTTAGAGCCATTAATTGTTCGTGCCCACGTTACCGAACAACAAATTAACCAGTTATCTGTCGGTCAAGCAGCTCAAGTGAGCTTACTTAATGGTCAGCAAGCTGAAGGTAAGTTACGTTACATTGCGAGCGTTGGTAACGATTCAACCAACACCTTTAAAATTGAAGTGGCAATTGATAACAATAACGCTAAATTTCTGGCAGGATTAAGCAGTGAGTTGACTATTGAGTTAGCCCAAATGTCTGCAATTAAAATTTCTCCTGCCTTACTTGCTTTAGATGAGCGCGGAAATATTGGCGTGAAATCCGTTAAAGAATCCATCGTGCATTTTACGCCAATTAACATCATAAAAAGTGAAAGTGATGGTATTTGGTTAACGGGTCTAGGTGAACAAGCCGATGTCATAGTGTTAGGGCAAGGATTTGTGCGGGCAGGCGACAAAGTTGAAGCTATTTTCGACGTTGCTGAAACAGTGCAACTAGATGCTGACAGCACTGAAGATAAAGAGTAGGAGCTAATATGTTATCGCTTATTGAAGCTGCATTAACTCGAACTCGCTCGGTATTAATGCTATTTGTCTTATTGCTTATTTCTGGCGCTATCACCTATAGCAATATCGCTAAAGAAGCTAACCCAGATATAACCATCCCGATTATTTATGTTTCTATGTTTCATGATGGCATTTCTCCTGAAGATGCGGAGCGTATGTTAGTCAGACCAATGGAAAATGAACTGAAATCCATTGCCGGCATAAAAGAAATGCGCTCAAGTGCTGGGGAGAGTCATGCCTCAGTAACTTTAGAATTTGTTGCCGGCTTAGATCCTAAAGAAGCACTGGCTGATGTGCGTGATAAAGTGACATTGGCCAAAGCAAAACTGCCAAATGATACTGAAGAGCCAGAAGTGCATGAAGTGACTATGGCCAATCAGGAAGCAGCGCTCACCGTTATTTTATCTGGCGCTGTTACTGAGCGAGGCTTGATCACCTTAGCAAGAAACCTCAAAGATAAAATTGAAGCGATGCAAGAAGTACTGGAAGTTGATATTGGTGGTGACCGAGAAGATATGGTCGAAATCATTGTTGATCCGCTATTGATGGAGAGCTATGGCCTTGATCAAGCTGATATCTATAATTTAGTTGAGCGCAATAACCGCTTGGTGCCTGCGGGTACTATGGATACTGGTAAAGGTCGTTTTGCTATAAAAGTACCCTCAGTCTTTGAGAATATTCAAGATTTATTAGAACTGCCAATTAAGGTCGATGGCGATCGTGTTATTACCTTCCAAGATGTTTCTACAGTGCGTCGCGCTTATAAAGATCCCACCAGTTTTGCGCGACTTAATGGTCATCGTTCGGTGTCTATAGAGGTAAAAAAACGTTCGGGTGAAAACCTCATTGAAACGGTCGAAAAAGTTAAAGTGATTGTTGCAGAAAATCGCGCTAAATGGCCACAACAGGTACAAGTTGATTATGTCGGCGATCAATCAATTGAAATAAAAAACACCTTAACAGACTTACAAAATAATGTTTTCTCAGCGGTGCTGTTAGTTGTCATTGTTATTATTGCTGCCTTAGGCGGTCGCAGCGCACTTTTAGTTGGCTTGGCAATTCCAGGAGCATTCCTCACCGGTATTTTAGTGATCGCATTAGCTGGCATGACGGTTAACATTGTTGTGCTTTTTGGTCTCATTATGGCGGTAGGTATGCTAGTTGATGGCGCTATAGTAGTCACCGAGTTTGCCGACAGACAAATGAATGAAGGGCACAATAAAGTTGCCGCGTATGGCTTAGCAGCGCGTAGAATGGCGTGGCCAATTATTGCTTCAACGGCAACAACGTTGGCAGCCTTTGCACCGTTAATGTTTTGGCCAGGCATTATGGGTGAGTTTATGAAGTATTTGCCTTTCACCTTAATTGCCGTCTTGACTGCTTCATTAGCTATGGCACTAGTTTTTGTACCAACGCTAGGTTCAGTTTTTGGTAAAGCGCGTGTTGTCAGTAAAAAAGAGCAAAAGCAAATTGAGCAAGCTGAAGCAGGTGACTTAGATAAAATAGCTGGCTTTACTGGCGGTTATATTCGCGTGTTAATGACGGCAATAAAGCATCCTTGGAAAATTGTCGCTGGCACTTTCGCAACCGCGATTGTGGTGATGTGGCTTTATGGCGCATCAGGGTTAGGCGTTAGCTTTTTCCCTGAAGTCGAGCCGCAAAGCGCCACCATGGTAGTTCGCTCTCACGGTGATTTATCGGTTAAAGAAAAAGATGTCATTATGCGCAGCATTGAGCAACGTATTTTACCGCTAGAAGATATTGAAACGCTTTATACTCGAACCGGTGGCAATAACCAAATAGGCACCTTTAAAGTTAACTTTATTGATTGGCAGTTGAGACGTACAGCCGATGATATTGTTGCAAATATTCATCAGCTTACCGATGATTTAGCCGGTGTGGAAATTGAAGTTCGTAAAAATGAAAACGGCCCACAAAGTGGTAAGGATTTAAAACTCGAGTTGAGTTCTCGTTTTCCTAATGAGCTTGATAAATCGGTAGAAATTATTAGAGCGGCGTTAAATAATTCCGGTAAGTTTACCGATATTGAAGATACGGGTTCAAAGCCAGGTATTGAATGGCAGCTAATTATTGATAGAAATAAAGCTGCCACTTATGGTGCTGATGCGGCGTTAGTTGGCTCAAGTGTGCAAATGGTTACTAACGGGTTAAAGCTTGGTGAATATCGTCCCGATGATGTTGATGACGAATTAGATATTCGCGTACGTTTTCCTGAAGAAAAGCGTAATATCAGTCGACTTGACTCATTACGCCTTAAAACCCAATCGGGCTTAGTTCCCGTTGGCAGTTTTGTCGAACGAAAAGCTGCCCCTAAAGTTGATACCATTACGCGTGTTGACGCTAAACGTGTGGTTACCATTCAAGCTAACTTGATTGCTGGCGCCCAATTACTCAATGAACTGCCAATCTTGCAAAAGCAATTACCAACCTTAGGGCTACACCCTTCTGTCGATATCGAAATTAAAGGGCAAAATGAAGATCAACAAGAGTCACAAGCGTTCTTAGTTAATGCCTTTGCTATTGCTTTATTTGTTATGGCGATGATTTTAGTGACTCAGTTTAATAGTTTCTATCAAGCGCTGTTAATCTTGAGTGCGGTAATATTTTCAACCGTTGGGGTATTTCTCGCATTGTTATTAGTGCAAAAGCCTTTTGGTATCGTAATGGGGGGAATAGGCGTTATATCGCTAGCGGGTATTGTTGTTAATAACAATATTGTGCTTATTGATACCTACAATGTTCTCCGCAAGGAAGGTTACCCGGTTGTTGATGCTATTTTACGTACAGGTGCTCAGCGTTTACGCCCGGTAATGTTAACAACTATCACTACCATTTTGGGTCTATTACCTATGGTGTTACAAGTTAACTTAGACTTTTTTGAACGTACTATTGTTTTTGGCGCACCGTCAACACAGTGGTGGACTCAGTTAGCCACAGCGATTGCCGGTGGCTTAGCGTTTGCGACTGTTTTGACCTTGGTATTAACACCTTGTTTACTTGTGCTAAGAGACAAGCGTACAGAGCGTAAACAAGCAGCAAAGATAAACGTACAAAATAGTAAAGTTGTACAAAGAAAAGTGAGTAGTGCTGCCTAGGTATTTTATTAGCTTCATGTTATTTTACCCTTAATTAAGCTCGTGGTTTAACTATTTAAACCACGAGCTTTTATTTATCAGCGATGAAATATTTTGTTAGCTTGGTAATTAAAATTATTTTTAAGAGGATTTTCATGAGTTCAACTTTATCGATTAAACGCTTTTTCTCTAGGTTTGGTGCTGTCGTACTGATGTGTACTAGTTTCACTATAGCTTTTATTAAACCTGTTGCAGCACAAACCTTAAATAAGCAGCAACAAGCTGGCATGGCCGCCTTGAAAAAGACCACGTTAAACTCTGATTTATCGTATGAATTGGTTGAGTCACTTACCACGGAAGTTGGCCCGAGAATGATGGGCACACCGGGTGACGCCAAATCGATTGTTTGGGCCGTTGATAAAATGAAAAGTTTAGGCTTTGATAAAGTCTGGACCGAGGAAGTTACCAGTACGCAATGGTTTCGCGGTGAAGCAAAGGCAAGAATCACATCGCCTTATCCACATAACATTGTTGCCATTGCCTTAGGTGGTAGTGTTGGCACAGGCGAGCAGGGGATTACTGCACAGGTAGCTCAATTCGATAGCTTAGCTGATTTAAAAGCCGCTAAGCCCGGAAGCCTTAAAGGTAAAATCGCTTTCGTCTCTTATAAAATGTCACGCCATATTGCTGGTAAAGGTTATGGTGCCGCTGTTGGTACGCGAGTTAATGGTGCTTCAATTGCTGCGGAAAAAGGTGCAGTTGCCCTGATCATGCGCTCGGTTGGTACCGACAGTAACCGAGTCGCTCATACGGGTGTAATGCGTTATAAAGAAGGTGTTAATAAAATTCCTGCTGCCGCTATTTCAAATCCAGATGCAGATTTATTGTTAAATCAGTTAAAGCGCGGCAAGCCGGTGAGTTTCCAGTTAACCTTAACTGCCAGCATTGAAGCTGAGCAGGTGATAAAATCAGCCAATGTTATTGGTGAAATCACCGGTAGTGAGTCACCTGAAGAAATCGTTGCAATTGGCGCTCACCTTGATAGCTGGGATGTTGGTACAGGCGCATTAGATGATGGTATCGGTGTTGCTATGGTGATGGCTGCTGCCCACCATATCAGTAAGCTTGATAATCGCCCTAAGCGTACTATTCGCGTTATCTTGTATGCCGCTGAAGAAGTCGGTTTATTGGGCGCCAAGCAATATATGATTGACCATAAAGATGAAGTCAAAAATCATGTTATGGGCGCTGAATGGGATTTTGGTGTTGGTAAAATTTATGAAATGACACCAAGAGTGGGGCCTAAAGGTTTAAAGGCAGTAGATGATTTGGCTAAATATTTAGCGCCGTTAGGTGTTAAATCATCAGGTAAAAATAATGGTAGAGCGTCTTCTGATATGGGACTATTAACGGATGCAGGTATGCCAAGTATGCGGTTATCTGCCGATGGCTCTCATTATTTTGATTATCATCATACTGAAAATGACACCTTAGATAAGGTGAGCCCTGAAGATTTAAAGCAAAATACAGCGGTTTATACCTTATTTGCGTATTTTGCTGCCCAAGCTAGCGTTGATTTTAGAAAATAAATTCACTTTGGTAACAGCTATGAGTCAAAGTTTTCAATATTTTGACTTGTAGCTTATCCCTCCATTAGCAACATATCTATTATTTGCTGCATATCTAAATCAAACTCTTCAGCTCTAACACCTTTGACAATAATGTCATCACAAGTCGATAGATCAATTTCTTGTTTGTGAATAAAGTGTTGTTGCTTAACACTGTAAAATGAGTGGACTTGCGGTTTAGTTGGATTTTTGTCATTACGTACTTTGACTAACGCTAACTTATTAGACTCTAACTGTACCAAAGAGCCAACCGGGAAAACGCCAACACATTTGATAAACTGATCAACTAACTTGCTGTCTAATTGCCCTTGCTTTGCCAGTTCCCGCAATATGGCAAAAGCTTTGCTATGGGGGAAGCCCTCTTTGTAGACTCGAGTTGCGGTTAATGCGTCAAAAATATCACAGATAGCAATCATGCGACCATATTGGCTAATGTTCTCAGCTTTTACTTGGAAAGGGTAACCTTTACCGTCCAGTTTCTCATGATGCAAGGCGGCGACTTCAAGGCTTAATTCACTGATGCCCGGGGTTTGTTTAATAATATCGATAGAGTGGTTGGCATGAGTTTTCATGATAGTAAACTCAGCTTCTGTTAACTTCCCGGGTTTATTCAAGATGTTATCAGGCACTTTAATTTTACCTATATCATGTAAAAAAGCGCCAATGGATAGTTGCTCGATTATGTCTCTTTCAAAACCTAAGTAACGAGAAAATAAAGTGATATAAACAGATACCGCAACAGAGTGCTCTAATAGATATTCATCTTTTTCTCGAATATTTAGCATACAAGCGAGTGAGTCAGGGCTGGTAAATATCGCATCGATAGATTTATTGGTAACTTCTACTACTGGAGATAACTCTAATGAACTGCCACTTAGGGCATCATCAAATAATTTTTTTTGAATCTTTTTAGACTGATTAAAAATCTCACTGGCCTGCTTGAGGTTAGCTGAATTTATTGTGGACTGTATTTGTTCGGCTGGCTCGTTATTGGTATTTTTGCTAATAATCGTTTTGCTATCATCAATTAACACGCGATAAACTTTTTTACTTTGTAAGTGATTAATGACAGCTTGATTTTTAATGTGTCCCGCAGCGGTTAACGAGTAGTTGCCTTCTTGCTTTACTATTTTGATCACATAATGACCAACAGATAATTCAGAAAGCTCTTTTTCAACTAGCATAAATTGACGCCATAAGTTTGATATTATGTGATTTAATGTTGAGGTAGTATTGCTAAGTTATAGTTGATTTTGCCTAAAAGTGATACATGATTAAATAATAAAACCAAATGCATTCATATATTGCTATTACTTGGCGTTAAAATTGCTTTTACTTTTCATATTGAAATTAAATAAATTCAGAATCATTGCTCACATGCCGATAATATAGCTGTAAGCCAGATTCACCCTGTTAGGATTATTATGCGTAATATATTTTTATTCTTCATTATTGTCAGTTCCCTTTTTATGCATACTTCTGCTTTTGCTATGAAAAAAAACATGCAGGCTGTGCAAATTTATACAGATAATCAGCTGCTTGACTTAATTAAAGAAAATAAACATTTAGGACAAGTTGTCCTTGATGAGTGTCAGTTAGTGCAAGATATTGAAGCACGTGCTAACAAGGCAAATATGCCCTCGTATCAATTTTTATGGGGGGATATGCTTGCATACGGTGTCTGCGTCAAAAAAGATATCCCCTTAGGTTTACATTATATGCATGCGGCTGCTGATCAAGGTTTAGCCGAAGGCTTGGAACAACTTGGTCGCTATTACCATATTGGTAAGTTTATGCAGGTAGATATTGATCGCGCTATTGTTTATTTGAAAACTGCCGCGAGTTTAAATAATTTAGCGGCGCAAATGCGTCTCGCAGGTTTATACCAGCAAGGTTACGGCAGCCCGCTAGACTATCCGGCATTGTATTCTCAGCTACATCACTCATTAACAGATGATAAAACGACACATAAAAAGATCAGCCAATTACTGCAACAGTTAGCTGAAAAGATGCCAGATAAAGTAGTACAACAAGCCAAAAGAACCAGTTACACCAATTAATTTCATTAAGCTACTGACTTTGGTTGTAAATTAATCTGTGATCACTAACTTTATGGTATACTTGCGGTCAGATATCCTAAAAATACTGACCCATTATAGTGACCTATAAAGACCCACACGCTAAACGTGAAGCAAAAAAATATGAGAAGCCAGTCGCATCACGCGAATTATTGTTATCGATTATTGAAAAAAGCTCACCACCACCAAGCTTTAACACGCTAGTCAAAACACTGAAATATCAAGAAGAGTATCAGTTAATCGGCTTAAAGCGACGTTTGCGTGCCATGGAAAATAGTGGTCAGTTAATTTTTAATAAATTTAAGCAGTATGCGATACCGGAAAAAAATAGCCTGTTAACCGGCAAGGTACTTGGCCATCGCGACGGTTTTGGTTTCTTTTCTCCTGATGACGCTTCCATTACAGATAAAAGAGGCAAAGATTTCTATATTTCTTCTCATGAAATGCAGCGTGTTTTTCATGGTGATATTGTTCAAGCTATTTTAGTTGATCGAACTGACCGCAAAGGTCGCAAAGAAGTTAAAATTCTTGAAGTCATCGAGCCAAGAAAGGCGCCAATAGTTGGTCGATTATACGTAGACCATCATGTTTGTTCTGTGGTTGCTGAAGACAGCAAGATTAAACAAGAAGTATTAATAGATCCTCAAGCCAAGCTAGGCGCTCGCCATGGACAAATGGTAGTTGTTGAATTAGTGCAAAGGCCAACTAAGCGCTCGCACGCTATTGGTAAAGTGATTGAAGTCTTAGGGGACCATCTTGCCCCAGGCATGGAAATAGAAATTGCCTTGCGCGCCCACGACTTACCTCATCAGTTTTCTCATACCGTACAAGCAGAAGTTGCCAGCATCGCTGATGAAGTGGAAGAGTCGGCTAAACTACCTCGAACAGATTTACGCGATTTACCCTTAGTGACTATTGACGGCGAAGATGCTCGAGATTTTGATGATGCGGTGTATTGTCAGCCGAAAAAATCAGGCGGTTGGCGCTTATGGGTAGCGATTGCAGATGTCAGTTACTATGTTCAGCATGGCAGTGCTCTTGATGATGAAGCGATTTCTCGTGGTAACTCAGTGTATTTCCCCAGCCAAGTCATTCCAATGCTGCCAGAGAAGTTATCAAATGGTTTATGTTCATTAAACCCGGATGTTGATCGCTTATGTATGGTTTGTGAAATGACGGTAAGTGCTGCCGGTAAGCTGTCGGGCAGTAAATTCTATCCAGCGGTTATGCGTTCCCATGCACGATTTACTTACACCAAAGTTGCCGCAATACTTGAAGGTGATGAAGCACTTAATCAAGAATATCAACGTTTAGTTCCAGATTTAAAAAACCTTGAACAAATGTATCATGCGCTAACTGATGCCCGCATGAAACGTGGTGCCATAGCTTTTGAAACTCAAGAGTCTATCTTCCTATTCAATGAAGATAAAAAAATCGACAGTGTGGTGCCACTTATTCGTAACGACGCCCATAAAATCATTGAAGAATGTATGATTTTAGCCAATGTGGCAACGGCTAAGTTTATTGAAAAACATGAAAAGCCGGGCTTGTTCCGCGTTCATGATAAGCCAAGTGAAGATAAGTATCGTAACTT
Source organism: uncultured Colwellia sp. (assembly GCA_913057925.1). Lineage (GTDB taxonomy): Bacteria > Pseudomonadota > Gammaproteobacteria > Enterobacterales > Alteromonadaceae > Colwellia. Next base: position 17,226 of record CAJXPG010000029.1, read on the forward strand.
TGTGACCTACTTAAATGAATTGGGCATCTCACTGCCGTTTAAAGAAGAGCCAGAGCCAAAAGATTATGGTGATATTTTAGCGAAAGTAGCAGGTCGCCCAGATCAAGAGCTTATCCAAACCATGTTATTACGTTCAATGCGTCAAGCCGTTTATCAAAGTGATAATGAAGGTCATTTTGGTTTGGCACTGCCATCATACAGTCATTTTACCTCGCCAATTCGCCGTTACCCTGATTTAGTGGTTCATCGAGTAATCAAAGCGATATTAGAGAAAGAAGCAAAGAATGAGGCAAATGCGGGTCATTATGATTACTCATTGGAAGAAGTTATTGAACTAGGAGAACATTGCTCAATGACGGAGCGCCGCGCTGATGAAGCTACGCGTGATGTTGCAGATTGGCTTAAATGTGAGTTTATGCAAGATCATGTGGGTGATAGTTTTACTGGCGTGATATCAACGGTCACTAACTTTGGAATGTTTGTCCGCTTACAAGATTTACATATTGAAGGTCTAGTACATATCACATCCCTTGGCCGTGATTTTTATCATTTTGATGATGTACGTATGTGTTTAACCGGTGAGAATAGTGGCAAAAAATATCGCGTTGGTGATGAAATACAAGTACAAGTTGCAGCGGTAAACCTTGACGAAAAGAAAATAGATTTACGTCTTGAAGGTGAGGGCGCTGAAAGCTCAGATCAAGGCAAGTCGAAAGCGAAAAGTGGCAGGAGCTCAAAGTCAAAATCGTCAGACAACAATGCTACAGCTAAGTCTGCTAAAGGTAAGGTTAAGCCAAAGAAAAATAAAAAAGATAAGCCAAAAGAAAAAAGCAAAGCCAAGAAGCGCACAGCCCGTAAAAAACGTCCAGGTAAAAATGCTCGCAAGCAAGCTAAAAGCGACGAATAATTAATAGCAATAAAACTTCGAGTTAGGCTCGTAGTGTTAAATCATAGAGAAAGAAAATGGCAAAAAATGAAGAGTTAGTTTTTGGTATTCACGCAGTAAATGCCTTAATCAACGCAGCACCAGAGCGATTTATCGAATTATTTTTATTAAAAGGCCGCGAAGATGATCGCTTAATGCCAATTATCAACTTGGCCAGAAAGTACGGTATTGGCGCTCAACTCGTTAACCGTAAAGTACTTGATGATAAAAGTGATGGCGAACAACACCAAGGGGTAGTTGCTCGTGTAAGACCAGGTAAAGCTTATACCGAAAATGATTTAGATGATATTTTAGCTGCCGCAGAAAAGAAGTCGGTCTCGCCATTTTTATTGATTCTTGATGGCGTTACCGATCCGCATAATTTAGGCGCTTGTCTACGTAATGCTGATGCTGCCGGTGTTCAAGCGATTATAGTCCCGAAAGATAATGCCGCGCAAATTACGCCTACCGTACGTAAAGTTGCTGTTGGTGCCGCGGAAAGTGTCCCTTTAGTTCAAGTGACTAACTTGGCTAGAACTATGAAGCAGTTACAGCAACAAGGTGTGTGGATTGTTGGCACTGCAGGTGAGACGGATACATGTTTGTATGACGTTAAGTTAGCAGGACCTATCGCCTTGGTGATGGGTGCAGAAGGTAAAGGCATGCGCCGCCTAACCCGAGAGAATTGCGATCAGTTAGTTAAGTTACCTATGGCTGGCAGTGTATCGAGTTTGAATGTCTCTGTGGCCACAGGGATTTGTTTGTTTGAAATGGTGAGACAACGCCAAGGATAGCTTAATGATCGATCACCAAGTGACTGATTGTTTAAGAATAGAAAATTTGTGAAGCAAATTTATTAGAGAAAGGAAACTAAAATACCATGAAGAAAATATTAATAGCCATCGTTATCATCGCATTAACTTTGTTAATAACGCCTAAGTTTGTTGCAAGTGTGGTAGAGGATGAACGACAGACTTTGATTAAGCAACTTAACGAAGTTGATGGCTTAACGGTTACTAGCAAAAGTTACTCTGCAAACTGGTTTGGTGCAGATGCCTCTTCAGAAGTTGTTGTGACTTTGGAGCAGGTTGGCATAGCAGATGTAAATATAGTGCTTAATGAAACCCTGCACTTTGGCCCTGTTATTATCAGCAAAAATGATTGGTTTTTTGCCTTAGGTTATACCGAATTTGATTTTCACTTCACAGGCTTGGCTCTTGATAAAGAGGTGGTTGATTTTATCAATGAGAAAATTCACCTTGGCACCTTATACAGTTTTAATAAAGAAGCCATTGCTCATGTTCGTGCTGATGAAATGAGTTATGAAGAGGCTGGGACTAAGTTAGTATCACAACCAGCTAGTGGCAGCTTTAGCATGAAGTCCAGTAAAGAATTTACTGGTGATTTTCACTGGGGAGGTTTAACTATTTCAGATATTACTGAAGAGTTTACCATTAAAGATATTGCTATGAGCACGCATCAAACAGTCGTTAGTGGTGATTACTTTAAAGGCACAGCTATTTTAACTGGCCCAGCTAACTTTACAGCTGACATTGTTAGCTTCACGCAAGACAAACAAACTGTTTTTTCGTTAGCCAAAGCTAAGTTAGATACCGATATTTCATTGAAAAATGAGCTGTTAGCCCTCGCTATTAATTATCACGCTCAAGAAGTTACTTCTTCGGCAATGACATTTAAAGAACCAAATTTAGCGGTAGTGCTAGAAAATATTGATTTAGATGCCTTGCAAGAGTTAAATGCCTTTTTAGCTGATGTTACTGAAACCTCGGCAGATAATAGTGAACAGTTACAACAAGTTATGCTAGAAATAGCTGATAAGCTTTTGGCAAAAGAGCCAGTATTAAAAATTACTGATTTAAGTGTCATTACTGAGCAAGGAGCTATTGCCTCAAACTTTAATTTTTCTATTGATGAACAGAAATTTGATCAAAATAACCTGCAATCAATCGTCATGGCAGTTAAAGCTGACGGAAAGGGTAAAGCGCCTTTAGGCTTTTTTACTCAGTTTGGTGTAACGCCTATGATTGATAACTTTGTCGCGCAGGGCTATTTAACTCAGGATGCTGAAGAGTTAAGTTTTGATGCTATTTATCAGCAAGGACAATTAAGTCTTAATGGTAAAGCGTTGGTTATGTAAGGTATAAACTATTGCTCGAATCATAAAAAAAAGGCTTATTGTTATGAACAATAAGCCTTTTTTGTGAGTCGGAGTTAACTATTTATAATAGCTTAAACACTTCTCAACTTCGTTCTTTGAACCCATAATAACTTCAACACGTTGATGAATGCTATCAGGTTCAATATCCATAATTCTACCTTGGCTAGTCATTGCTAAACCACCGGCTTGTTCAAGTAAAAATGCCATAGGATTCGCTTCATACATCAAGCGTAATTTGTAAGGCTGTTCTGGCTTTCTACTATCGGCAGGGTAAGTGAAAAGGCCACCGCGACACAGCACTCGATGAATATCACCAACCATAGCGGCAATCCAGCGCATGTTAAAGTTTTTACCACGAGGGCCAGTATCACCAGCAAGTAGGTCATTGATATAATTTTGCATCGGTGCTTGCCAGAAACGCTGGTTTGACATGTTGATAGCGAATTCTGCGGTATCTTCAGGTACTTGTACATTACGTTCAGCTAGCAAGTAGCCGCCATGTGTTCTGTCTAAAACATAAAAATGAGTACCACTGCCCGTTGTCATGACTAACATGGTTGATGGGCCATAAAGTACATAACCAGCACAAACTTGCTTGTTACCCGCTAGTTTGAATATGTCATTTTCGCCTGCTTCAATGTCTTCAGGAGCTTCATGAATAGAGAAAATAGTACCAATTAACGAGTTGATATCAATATTTGAGCTGCCATCAAGTGGATCGAATGAAACAATATATTTACCGTCTTTATCACCCGCAACTGAGTCATCTTCTTCTTCTGAAGAAATCGCTTTAACAAAACCTGATTCAAGTAAAATATCTTTGAATAGTTCATTCGCTACTACATCCAGCTTCTTTTGAACTTCACCTTGAATGTTTTCATCTAAAGTTGAGCCCATTAAGTCGCCTAAATGTGCTTGGCTAACACGAAAGGAAATTTCTTTCGTTGCCGCTAAAATAGTCTTTATTAATGATATTAAATCGAGAGGTACGTTATCTTGACGTAAAGCTGGGGCTAATCGTTGCATCAGGTTACCTAAATTGCATTAAAGTTGTTTGGCTAAATGTATGGTTTATTACTGCTTTGCACAAAATACCGGCAAAGCAGCTAATCTGTCGTGTAATGTTTTATGTAAACATTTATCGCGACTTACCTATTATAGCAAGGTTGTGCTTAGCTTTTATACGCTTGTCAGTGATTAATTTACTCTTAAATATTCTTCATTTTAAAGCGGATAAAAGATATTGGTTTCAAAATGCCCGGTTTGGCAAGCACAACTAAATTACCTGCCAGCATCAAGCTTAAGCCAACAAAGGTATAACTATCCCAGCTAAAATCTTCTACAAAGCTAGAAATAATCACAGCAACAGCTGGAAACATGACCGTTGCATAAGAAGCTTTATGTGCGCCAATTCGTCCTAATAAGGTTAAATAACTACCAAAGGCAATGACTGAGCCGAAGATGGATAGATATAATAACGAGCTGATGTACTCAACGGTGAAAGCAAAGTTAAAGGTTTGCCCTTGTACTAGGGCAACCACCATCATAAATAAACTACCATAAAGCATGCCCCAAGCGGTCGCAGGGAGTACCGGCATATGGTCACGTTGGTTTTTAATGGAAATCATATTACCTGTAGAAGCAAACATTACCCCAATGGCACAAAACCCTAAGCCGAGTAATGTGCTGTTACCAAACTCAACATTACTCACTTGCGGCCAGAAAAGTGTCACTATACCGATCAACCCTAAAGCACCGCCAAAATAGACTTGGCGTGATATGTGGGTGTTAAAGCATAGACGAGCGTTGAGGATATTAACAACCATTAAGGTTGAAAAAGCGATACTGGTCAGTGCTGAGTTAATGTGCGCTTGCGCGTTATAAAGTAAATAATAGTTACAGCCAAATAACGTTAAACCAAAGGCAAACAATTGAATATGTTGCTTAGCAGGAAAGCGCAGAGGTAACTTCTTAAATCGGCAGTAAGCAAACATACACAGTGCCGCCAAGCCAAAGCGATAGACAATAGAAACTTCTGGCGCTACATCACCTAATTGATAGTTGATGGCGATCCAAGTTGATCCCCAAATCACTACGGTCACCACATATAAAAAATGATTGCTCATCGCACTTGCCTCCTGAATAACTCGATAAAGGTGACATTGTATTGATAGTTTGATTTAATAACATGTACAGAAATATGAAAATGTAACCTATACAGTTTTAATGGTAATTAAAGGTATTAATTTAAGGTAATAAGAATGAAATTATTTGATAAAAGCGCTTCAGCATACCTTTATCAACAAGTGATTGATTTTATTGAGCACCAAGAACAGATTGGCGCTCTACAGCCTGGAGATAAACTGCCAAGTTTGCGTAAGTTAAGTCGCCAGTTCGAGATTAGTGTGCCCACTGTTAAGCAAGCTTATATTGAACTAGAACGTCAAGGCCGGGTAATCGCTAGACCTCAATCAGGCTATTATTTTCAAGCTGCACAAGCCAGAACCTTAAAGCCTATGCCGGCAAAATGGGCACAATGTAAACCGGTAGAAGTGCAGGGGCGAAGTATGATTGAGCAAGTTCATGCCGCTGTTCACTTACCTGATACGGTTGCCTTAGGTATTTCTAATCCTATTCAGGCGCATCCACCAGATAAAGCGCTTGCCAGATTGATGCGCTCAGTACTAAGTAAAGTGTCGGAAAAAGCCGTGAGTTATGGCCCGGTAACGGGTGATGCTAAGTTGCGTATGCAGCTAGCATTTCGTTATCAAGATCAGGGAGTTGATGCCAACCCTGATGATATTGTTATTACCAATGGTGCTCAAGAGGCGTTATCTATTGCCTTACAGTGTGTGGCAAAACGAGGTGATATTATTGCCATCGAATCCCCGTGTTTTTTTGGTATTATTGAATTGATTGAAACATTGGGTATGAAGGCGCTAGAGGTTTATACCTGTACCGAAGACGGCGTTTGTCTTGATGATTTAAACCAAGCGATCAAACAGCATGATATTACCGCATGCTTATTTTCAACAGCGATAAATAACCCGCTTGGTTCAATGAAAACAGATCAACAGCGACAAGCCATGGTGACGTTATTAGAGCAGCATGATATTCCACTGATTGAAGATGATGTATATAGCGAAATATATTTTACTGAGCAAAAGCCAAAACCCGCGCAATTATATTCGGAGAAAGGTTTAGTGATGACCTGCTCATCATTTTCAAAAACAGCAGCACCAGGTTATCGCGTTGGCTGGCTTTTACCGGGTAAATATGAAGAACAAGCAAAACGTATTAAGCGAGCACAGTCTTCTTCAACACCGATGTTGCAACAATGGACATTAAATGAATACTTGCTCAGTGGTGACTACGATCGTCACCTTTGCGTATTGCGAAAAAACCTAGCCTATAACTGTGAAAGGATGCGGGCATTAATTGCTGAGCACTTCCCACCTGAAGTATGCATATCAAAACCTCAAGGAGGTAGTGTCTTGTGGCTGCGTTGTCAATCTCATGTGAATACTTCTGAATTTTTTCAGCAAGCACTTGCGCAAGGAGTCAGTTTTGCTCCGGGCGTCGTGTTTTCACCCTCTGGCAAGTATCAAAATTATATGCGAGTAAGTTATGGTGTGCTCTGGGGAGGTGATATTGAACAGGCGCTGAAAGTACTCGGTCAGTTGGTGTTTGATTATACCGCAAAGCAAAAAATCGCAGATAAAACCTCGGTGGTAACTAGCTAATGACTGTGAACGCAAATAACTCAAAAGTAGTGTCGCTTAAATTATTATTACCGTTATTAGCCGCCATTATCGCGGTTTCTCCTCTGGCAGTAGATATGTATTTACCTGCTATGCCTACTTTGGCTGAAGACTTCAATAGTCCGATGGCTATGGTACAAAATAGTTTAAGCATTTATTTAATTGGCTATGCCCTCGGCCTTATTCTATTTGGCCCTATGGCTGATAAATATGGCAGAAGAACCTTGGTCTTGTTTGGTATAGGTGGCTTTTTTATTGCCAGTTTATGTTTAGCCATGGCGACGTCAATAGAACAATTTCTAACGATAAGGTTTTTACAAGCCTTTGTTAGCAGTGCTGCAACGGTCGTGGTCCCTGGTGCCATTCGAGAGTACTATGGTAAAGATACCGCCAAAGGATTGTCATACGTTAGCATGATTATGATGCTGGCACCTATGATAGCCCCGAGTATTGGTAGTGTGCTACTACTACTGCACAGTTGGCAGCTGATTTTTTATGTTTTAGCGGCTTACAGTCTACTTGTTTGGCTATTATCGGCAAAATATTTACCCGATGCTGTAGTAATAACTGAGCCGGTTCAAGCCTCTGAACAGCAGAGTTACAGCTTTGTTCAGCGCTATAAGATAGTGTTAGGAAATAGCCAAGCAAGGTTAGATATTATTAGTTCTATGGTGATATCTTTGGCTTTTTTCTGCTATATCACGGCAATTCCATTTGTCTATCTAACGGTATTTGAAGTTTCAGAATTTAGTTTTAGCGTACTTTTTGCCATTAACGTTATAGGCTTGATGATTGCTCATTTTACTAATACGCGTTTTGTTGTTCGAAAAGGCTCTAGAGTCATGTTGCGTTTTGGCTTAACTATTGCGGTACTTACTGCAACGTTACTGTTATTGGTAACGTTGATGCAATTACCGCTGCATTTTACTGTGTTGGCAATTCTCCCCTTGATGGCGAGTATTTCCATGGTTGCAGTAAATAGTGACGCATTAATATTAACTAAGTTCCCAACTCACTCAGGCACTGCAACAGCGGTAATTGGCACGTTACGTTGGGGAATCGGCGCATTAGCGGGTCCTATTTTGGCTTTTGCTTATGATGGCAGTGCCAAGCCCTTTGCTTGGTTAATGTTTTGCTCGGTATTGGTAGTATTGTGTTGTCAGCTAATGGTATGGTTTAGTGATAAAAGTAGGGGGGTAAAAACTTCCTAACAAGTTGAATTTATTAAGGACTGAAGATGAAACAAGTTGCAGTTATTCTAAGTGGTTGTGGTGTTTATGATGGTAGTGAAATTCATGAAGCCGTATTAACTTTACTGGCGATTGAACAGCAAGGCGCAAGTTATCGCTGTTTTGCCCCTAATATTGAACAGCATCATGTAATAAACCATATTACTGGCGAAGTCAGTGCAGAAGAAACCCGTAATGTTTTAGTTGAAGCTGCGCGCATTGGGCGTGGCGATGTAGAAGACTTAGTTGATCTTAGAGAGCAAGATTACGATGCTATCATTTTTGTTGGTGGTTTTGGTGCAGCGAAAAACTTAAGCAGCTTTGCCCTAGATAATGATAACTATAGTGTTAACGAGCAAGTTTTATCGGCTGCTAAAGCATTTGCAGCCGTTGAAAAACCTGCGGGTTATATGTGTATTGCTCCGGCAATGTTACCGTTAATTTACCCGAAAGGCGTAAAGGGCACTATTGGTAAAGATAGCGCCACCGCGGCATTAATTTCAGCGAAAGGACTAAACCATATTGATTGTGCAGTGACTGATGTGGTTATTGATGAAGCGCATAAAATAGTATCAACACCTGCGTACATGTTGGCAGAGTCTATTAGTGAAGCTGCACAGGGCATTAACAAGTTAGTTAAGTATGTGCTGGCCTTTAGTAAATAATTGAATATATCGATGAAACTACTTTCAATAAAACCTTCGGCTCGAATGTTGTTTACGGTACTGGTTATCAGCGCATCGACTACTTTAAGTGCTTGCCAAAGTCAGGCTACAGAAAAAAATATGAAAAATAACTCTTCTAATCGTTACCACTTCACATCATTTGAGCAGCAGGTCGCCGAAAGAATGTCGTTAGATATTCGTTACTTTTGTGCCGATATCGATGGTAAGCCAAGTGTCCCTAGCTCAAAACATTGTCGAGCAGCGGTTACCAAATTACCGCCAGAATTAGCCGAGATGATCACATTAAGTGGCGTTGGTGGCATCGTACTTTTTGCTGAAAATGTTGTCGATACACCACAAGTAGTGACATTGACCCATGATATTCAGCAAGCCGCTTTAAAGTCTGCGCAAACTAAACCCTTGATAATTTCAATGGATCAAGAAGGTGGACGAGTCGCCCGTTTTGCACAAATGACAGGTTTTGCTGGCAATATGGCAATCGGAGCAAGTTATCCTGAGCATGGCACTCATTTTTCGACTCAAGTAAATAGCATTATTGCTAAAGAATTGAATGCGCTCGGGATTAATAATAATTACGCGCCTGTTGTTGATGTGAATACTAATGCTGAAAACCCCGTTATTAACACCCGCTCTTTTGGTGAATCGCCCGAGCAAGTTGCTGAGCTTGGCGCAAGTGCCGTCAAGGCTATTCAATCACAAGGCGTAATGGCAACCCTGAAGCACTTTCCAGGTCATGGAGACACTCATGTTGATAGTCATTTAGGGTTACCGAGAGTTGATCATGATCGCGCAACAATAGATAGCGTTGATTTAGCGCCATTTGCTTGGGCAATTAAGCATGCTAATCCAGCAATGATAATGACCGCGCACATTCAATATCCGGCGCTTGATGACAGTGTTTTTGTTAGTAAAAGTGGTGAAAAGCTAATTCGTCCTGCCACCATGTCACGAAAAATTTTAGCTGAACTGCTACGTGAAGAAATGGCTTATGACGGCATTATTGCCACCGACGCTCTGGATATGGCAGGGGTTGCGCACTTTTTTAGCGAAGATGAAGCGGTTGTCGAAACATTTATTGCAGGGGCTGATTTAGCGGTAATGCCCTTTAAAGTGAGAACGCCAGAAGACATCAATAATTTTTATCAGTTTATTAAAATGGTTGCTAAAGACTTGCAACAACGCATTGCACAAGGCGACTATCAATTAGCAGAGTTTGAACAGTCACTCAGTCGTTTACATGCCTATAAAAAGCAGTATATTGAAATTGATGAGAGCCCGCTTGCAGATAAAATTGCTTTGGCAGAAAAGGTTATTGCTAAAACAGCCCATATTAATGCTGAGCAAGCATTGGCAAATGCGGCGGTAACATTACTGAAAAATAAAGACATATTGCCTTTAAACGCAGCTGAAGTAACTAAGCTTCATTTTGTCGTTGCCAATCAACAAGAATTGTTGGCGTTACAATACGCAAGTAATCAAGTTTTATCGCAACTATTAGCAGCCAAGCAATTTTCCGAGTTAAATATTAGTTACTTTGTTGCAGACGATAATATTGTTGATGAAAGTGCAATTAAGCAAGTTAAAGCCGCTGATGTTGTGTTCGCAACCCTAGATATTAAGATGGCGAGTTTAGTCGATTTAGGCGGTATGGATGATTTAACGCCAAGCTATGGCAGTAAAGCGCAGCAGCAACAAAAATTGACTTATGCTAGCGTGTTAAAGCAAAAGCTCAGCTTAGCGAATGAGTTACAAACTCCTGCGATACTGATTGCTAAAGGCTCACCATTTTTAGTTGAGGATTACAGCAAGCTTGCTAAGGCTGTTATTCTAAATTTTGATGACAGAATTTATTCCGATAAAGATCAGAACGTGATTAGTCCTGGTTTTAATGCCAGCTTAGCGGTTATTTTTAACCAAGCAGAAGCTAAGGGTAAGCTACCGGTTTCTTTATAAAAAAAATATTTGTGACAAATAAAAACGGCCAAATCAGTAATGATTAGGCCGTTTTTTTAACGGTTGGATATTGTCACCGGCAGAAGGTAAACCCGTGACATTAAGCGTTAGCTTTCACTGACTTTGGCATCTTCTTGTACTTCACTTTCGTCATTCTGGCCAAGCCAATCAATCATTAACTCATAACCTAGTGCCAAAATAACTGCACCGGTAAATAAGCCGATAATGCCAGACAATAGCATACCGCCAATGGCACCTAGTAAGATAACTAGCATAGGGATGTTCATGCCACGACCTAAAAATAACGGCTTTAAAAACGCATCACTTGCACTAACTAAAATACTGAAAATTAAGAAAGCGACTGCAGGGGTAGTGTCTGCAACACTGAAGTAGTAGGCGGCAATAGGGCCAAGCACTAAAATAGGCGGTAATTGCGCTATGGCTAATACGAGTACGGCAATTGCCCAGAGACCCGCAGCAGGAATATCGGCAATCATTAAGCCAACACCTGAAAGTAATGATTGAATAACTGCAACACCGAGAACACCTGTGGCAACACTGCGTATGGTGGCGATTGTAGTATTAATGGTTCTATCGCCATTTTCATTCATCAAGCGACGTGCCATTTTACTAACACCTTGGTGTAAAGCGTCAGATTTTGAAATAAAAACAACCGCAATAATGAGTGAAACTATAAACTGAAAAATACCACCGCCAATACCGGCTACGGCTGAAAGTAAGCTACTAGAAAATGATTTGATTTGCTCAGGATATTGGCTAGCAACTTTTTGAATATCTTTGGAAGCGTCTTGCCATAAAATATATAACTTCTCTCCGACCACAGGCCATTCTTTAATGCTTTCATTGGCTGCCGGGATTTTTAATGTACCTTCTTCAATACCTGTATATACGTGTTGTGCGGAATCAATTGCTGAAGAAGAGAGGTTAATCGATGGTACAGCTATCAAGGAAATACCGACGAGGGCAATAATCGTTGAAGCTAACTTTTTATTACCTTTTAATATGCTACTCAGTTTAGCGTGCATTGGGTATAAGGCGACGGCTAAGATACCAGCCCAAATGGTAATCAAGATGAACGGTTTTACAATAGCAAAACACCAAAGGATGATAACTGCTGTAGCACCAAGCTTAATTGTTATGTCTATAATACGGCGATTAAATGCTTGCTCGCTACTAAGATCTGGTTGTTTGTTCATTACGTGTCCCTTGTGTTAGTGACGTATTGTCTTATTATTTATCTTCTAAAACTATTTTCTGAACTGATGTTATTAACTTTTTCATACCTGTTGTTATTGATTTTTCGGTGGTTGGCCACCAAAGTTTGACATGTGCGAGCCCACTAGACTTGCCACTAAAATGGCTAAGTAGAACTGTCCAACAATGGCTTCTAAATACACTAAAAACCGAGATAAAGGTAATATTGGCGAGACATCACCAAAGCCTAAGGTGGTAATGGTGACAAATGAGAAATAAATAAAGTCAGGAAATAAGGTAAACCATTGGCTAGTCGCATTGGTATTGGTAAATGAATCTGCAAAACTTAGTTCAACTAAGGTATAAATAACAGCCCAAATTAACCCCATCAGTAAATATAAACAAATAGCACCTAGGATTTTATTACCATCAATATCGCCAGTAAATAACACCTGTTTTGCTGTTCTAAGGGCGGTAGAAATAAAGAAACTTAGTATCAAAAGTAAGTAGAGCTGATCAAAACCTGCATTATCTAACCAAGCACCGAAAAATGAAAAAAATAAAATGGCCACTGGGAATATGAAGGTTCTGCGCAGTACAAAATCTTTTGAGTCTACGCCCCACACAGCGACCAGTAAGGTCACTATAGTGGCAGATTGTACTAAGCGTTGTACTGAGTGATCGAAAAACTGTTGCGCTAGTGAGGTACCAAGTAATAATAATATTAGGGCAAAAGTGAGGTAAACAAAATTATCTTGGCGTGTCATTGTTTTCAAAAGCTATTCTCTACAATCTATCGATAAAATTAGTAATGCTGTTAATAGGTTATCTGATTATACTGATATTGCAATACGTGGCTTAGCACCTTCATCACTATCAATTTGCGGCTTGCACAGTAAAATTCGCGATGATTCTATTTTGCCTTCTTCAATAAGATAATCTTTAAAGGCATGTTCACGCTGCTCACCAACATCAAGTAAACGCTTTATATCAGCTTTATCTGTAACAGTTTTACCTGCGCTAAGGCCGATATCTGCAGGCGTACTAATAGCGCAAATGGTTACTCGAGTGTCTTGTTTATCTTGCATTAAACTGATGAAGTCCTTGAGGTAAGCACTTTGACTATCATTAGGCTCTATTTGCTTTTCTTGATATTCTAAATCATCAAAGCGTAGCTTTAAGGCGAACTCTCCTGCAGTAATTGCAATTGATACTATGTTGGCGTAAGGCACAAATGTTGTAAGTAAGTAATCTTGTGTTGCCGACATTATCGCTTTTTTAGTAATTAAGGTGACAATGCTACTCATGCCAAATTCTGGGTCAGAGGTTGAACCGCTTAACGGTACATCAAGTTCAACATTGCCATCACCATCTTTTAACATACCTAAAGCCATATTCAGAGGCAGTGCACCTTGGTCAATTAAGTTACCTGCTTCTTCGCTATCAACTAAACCAGTTTCTAACGCTTGTAATAACACAACAACATTACCATCGAGTTCCTCACCTTTCAGTGTTACATCTAATGCTGTATTAAGTTGTCCTGTCTTTACCTCAAGGCCCGTTGAGTCTTTCATGTAAGAAGAAATAGCAGGAAGAGAGAACTCTTTGAAATCCCCTTGGATGTGATAGCTAGGTAATTTTGCAAAAGGTTGTAATTGTCCTGCTAAATTGAAGTTGGCATACTTATTACTGCGGCCAATTAAACTGAACGGTGTTTGCTGTTGCTTCTTGTCAGCTGCATTGCTGATAGCACCAAGCTCAAAGGTATCAATAAATAAGGTACGTTGATAGATAGGTTCTACGCTAAAATCAGTAAAGTTTAACGTGTTTTCATTGAGGAAACGCAGTTCGTTCAAGCTAAAAGTAAAGCCTTGCTCGGTTTTTTCCTCAAGTTGTTTAACTTGCTGTTGTTCGACATCTTTCAACTCATTGATGGCTTTAACCTCATCACCTTGTTGGCTCTCAGGTTCTTCTTCTAAAGCTATAAGATTAGCAATATCTTTATTTTCTTTGATAATTACGTCACCGGTTAAGGTGTCGAAGATAATGCTGTTGATAGCAATACTTTGTTGATGAATATGTAAATCGTTTAAGGTTAACTGCTTAAGTTGCATTACTGGTGGTAACTTAACCAATTCTTTCGCAGAGATATCAATTCCATCCTCGGCTGAAAGCTTATTAATTCTCGCCGTTGCTTTTTCAATGACTTCATCGCTCAGTGTCGCTTTTTTAGAGAAAACTAATTCATCTAAAACTATATCAGTAATATCGATACTCGGCTCGTCATCTAAAACAAAGCTAATGTTTGCCAAATTTAGTTGCTCAAAAGCGGCAATGGTCGCGTTAGTTTTATTTTGACTAACCACTGCATTGTTAAGTTTTATGTTGCTATGACCCGCTAGGTGAGTAATATTATTGTCGCGTACACTAACGGCTATATCTTTGAAGTTATGCACCAAACTTTTTAGGGTAACTTTTTGCTCTGCTACGCCTAGTAAAAGTTCATCGATCTTAAATTTGGCATCTTGCACTTTTAAGTCAACACCTTGCTTTGCAATGCTAAGGGTTTGCTGACTTGAAAAAGACAATGCACCAGCTAACTCTGTCAGCGGCTCCACATAACGTGCTAAATATTCTACTGGGTAATTATCAATGCGAAGCAGGCTGTTAATATCACCCTCTCCAGAAATTAGCTGGGTATCTGCAGTAAGTGATAAATGGGTTTGATCAATAAGTGCTGATAACGATAAATTCGCGGCTTGCTCATCTTGTGTTGCTTTTACTTGGCTGATGACAAGCTCTTCAATTTCAATATGATGGGTTTTACTTTTATCTTCTTGTTGCTGCTTTTCAATTTCAATATGAAATTGGCTTAATAATAATTTAGGTAAAACTAATTGATATGCTACTGAGCTGGTTGGCTCATTCTCTGTTGTTGCTAATTCTTCTGTGGCTTGCTCTGCGTCTTGCTCGGAGCTTGTTTCACTTTCATTTTTACTATCGCTTTCGATGGCAATTCCAGCAATGATAAGGCCATGCTCACTTTGAGTAACTTTCAAGTTACCTTGCTCAATAGTGAATTTACTCAAGACCACTTTATCAAAGACAAGTTGCCATAAAGCGACTTGTAATTTTAGCTCTGTTAACTTCAATACCGTTTCCGGTGTGTTACTGCGAATGCTTGATAGGTTGATATCACTTAGGGTAACGCGCATTAAAAAAGGGTTAAAGCGAATACTAGCCTCATCAGATAGCTGCAGTTGCTTTTCTGCCAAAATAGGTGAGATAAAGTGCTTAGCGACCGGGGAGGATATTAACCAAATGATTGAAAATATTGATATATAAAGCGCTAATAATATCTTAAAGAATTTATGAGTAAAAAAGGCTAGCAGGCGTGCCATGATAAAGACTTTCCTTGTTGGTGTTTCAAAAGTGAATTTGTGCTTGATAATTTACCTGAAAGGCAAAAATAACGCGGAATATAATTTACACTATTTTGTAGAAGGCTTACAATTGTAAAAGAAAGGTTAATTATGTAATTAACCACTATTTAACAAGGTTTAGGATATCACTTTCATGGAAATCAATATAGAAAAAATAGAGCATTATGCGCAAATGCTTGGCGAAATGGGATTAACTTATGGCATACAGCTACTTCTAGCTGTTGTGGTTTACCTTGTTGGTAACTTTATTATAAAACGCATTGTTAAGTTAGTTGAGATAGCGCTATCAAAGAAGAAGGTTGAAGTAACCTTACATCGCTTTTTACTGAGTATTTTAACTACGGTATTAAAAGCGATTCAAATCATTGTTTTTGCATCAATGATAGGTATTGAAACAGCCTCATTAATTGCGGTACTAGGTGCTGCTGGTTTAGCTATAGGTTTAGCCTTACAAGGTAGTCTTGCGAATTTCGCTGGTGGTGTGTTGATTTTACTGTTTCGTCCATTTAAAAATGGCGATGCCATTAAAGCGCAAGGTTATGTAGGCGTTGTTGAAGAAATTCAAATATTCAATACTATTTTAAAAACCTTTGATAATCAGCGGATTATCATTCCTAATGGTCTACTATCTAACGGTTGTGTTACCAATATAAATGTTAATGGTACTCGCCGTGTTGATATGGTTTTTGGTATTGGTTACGACGATGATATTACTCAAGCGAAAACATTATTACGCTCGTTGATTGAAGCTGACTCTCGTGTACTTAAAGATCAAGCGATTGATATTTGGGTAGGTGAGCACGGTGACAGCTCAGTTAATTTATTTGTTCGTCCTTGGACTACAGCTGAAGATTATTGGGGTGTTTACTTCGACATGATGGAAAATGTAAAAGTTGAGTTTGATAAGGCAGGTATTAGTATCCCTTATCCGCAACAAGATGTTCATATGCATCAGGTTGAAAGTGCAAAATAATAGCTCAAGCCATTAGTTTGAATGTGAATTTAAACCCCATTTCAGTTGACTGAAATGGGGTTTTTATTTTGGTACCGCTAAGTTTTCGAATGTCGCTAAATGTTGTTTGTCTAAAGCTTATCCTAAGCAGCTCTTGTGTTTTCAAATCTCTGTCAATCTGTCCTTATTCTTTTCAGAGACTTTTCTTTGCGATAAACACTATTCGCCGCGCATATTGGCTCGTTTGCAGGTATTCTATGTTTAGGCAAAGCATTAGGGATTATTGCTTGAACCTGCATTTTGCTACTATTTTCGGAGAGTACACTCAACGCAAGGCCCGCTAAAGTTAAATTTGATTAAATACTGTATAAACAACAGAGTTATAAATGATGATAAAAAAGATACCTTATATTGCCACGACCAGTTTACTGCTGCTGGGCTGTACAGGTGAAACACCCAATAAAAGTGTCACAGC
>CAJXPG010000030.1 GCA_913057925.1 uncultured Colwellia sp.
CTTAACTTAGTGGGTACTTACGCATTTAACAAAAACTACGGCATCTTAGTAAAAGCGGCCAGCTATAGTGAAGGCGATGTTGCAAGCAAAACAGATACTACTAAGTTCTGGGTACAAATGACTGCTAAATTCTAATCAAGCTTTATTGAGATTGAATTTGTTATCCCTATAAAATAAGAAGTTAGCTTTGGCTGACTTCTTATTTTTTTGTCTTAATATTATCTACACCTTACTATCCTTCCACTTTATCCGTAGATGACATTGCCCCAAAATAATAAAAGCTTTAGAATAGCCGCGGATTTTTATGGCTGTTAGGCAAAGCTCCTTGTTATTAATGATTGATAATTTCGATTCTTTTACTTTTAATCTAGTGCACTATTTTCAAGCACTAGGTCAAGAGGTTGTTGTTTATAGAAATAACGAGATCAGTGTAAAAGAAATAGCCCAATTAAAGCCTCAATACATTGTTATCTCTCCCGGCCCATGCGACCCCGATGCTGCTGGCGTATCTCTTGAGGTGATTGAGCACTTTTCAGGAAAAACACCTATACTCGGTGTTTGCTTAGGTCATCAATGTATAGCACAACATTTTGGCGCAAAAGTAGAAAAAGCTAAGCAAGTAATGCACGGTAAAACATCAACTATTCAACACAGTTCGAACGGTTTATTTACCGCGTTAAATATGCCATTAACGGTCACTCGATATCACTCTTTAATTGTTAACAAGGGGTCACTACCTGCAGAGCTGACTATGACAGCATGGAGTGTTAATGATCGTGGAGATATTGATGAGATTATGGCACTGGAACATCAATCATTGCCAATAGCTGGCGTGCAATTTCATCCAGAATCGATTTTAACTGAGCAAGGGCAAAGTTTATTAGAAAACTTTATCAAGCAATATAAAAATTATCCGATAAGCTAATAACAGGAGCTTTTTCCGTTAAAGCCATATAAAGTAGAACTTTAGCGTGTAAAGCTTCAAACTAAACATATAAATGCTCAATTTTCCTAGGTAAACGTTAACAATCACCATGCAATTTTTTGAAAATAACCAAGCTGCCAACAATATATATCAACGTGCAACGAGTCTTTCTATCTGCAAAGAGTTTGCTGAAAAGCACAGTGGTAAAATACCTACCGTTGATCATCAAGGAAGTGAACAAGAAAACCGCCGCCGAGAATTATTGTCTGTTGAAGTGCAAGCGCAGCAGGACAAAATTATTGCTGAGCATGGTGAAGAGCATTTTCGTAAGCAAACCATGCAAAGCTTCTTTAATCGAGTTCGCAAACAAATCAATAGCGACTTCGATAACAAGGACCACCTTTACCATCACATCTTAGGCATTGAAGATGCTTGTCCTGCCATTCTTGATATTTTATCGGCACGCGCAGCTTCAGTGAATCAAATTAAAGATCTTGCCGCTTCATTATCTTGGCTAACGGTTGATTTGATCAATTTAGTCAATAAGCCGCAGTATCGTAAACGCGCCGATGTTCAAGTTACCGATGCTAAACTTGCTTTAAGTTATATCGGTTTAGATAATTTAAAATTGGTGATGCCAACATTTACCCTAAAACACTGGCTACCAACAAGTACAGCACCTTACGGCTTAATGAAGCGAAAGCTTTGGAATGACAGCTTATCGGTTGCGCTTGCGGCTAAAGCATTAGCCAAAGAGCAAGGCTTAGATGAGTTTAGTGCTTTTACCAGTGGCATGTTATCAAACATTGGTAGACTCGCCGTGACGCGTTGTTATTTGACCACCTTTAGTGAAATGCATAAAAGCGATTTACGTGAAGCTTTTGAAAAGAAAGATAAACGCTTGCATAATATTTTATCAAAAATAGAGGCTAGTGAAGACTTACTTCTTGAGCAGCTTAGTTTACGCAGTGCGCAACTGTCTGCTGATCTAGTAGAGCAGATGCACTTTAAGCGTTTAGGCATAACCGAAGTGGTTTTTGATCTCGCCTACGCAGAAACGATTGAAAAAATGCACCCTATCGCGCAAATCGTTGCCAAAGCCAAAACTTATGTAGCATTTAGGGCGTTGGCAAAAGAAGATTTAATTAATAGTGATGAAAGTAAACTGTTCTTAAGTGCTGCCAACTTAACTGCCGCAGAAATCACCTTACTGAAAAAGAGTGATATTGACCATATCAAGCTTAATTTCAATTAAATTGTCGCTAAATTGCAACAACCTCCTGCCTTTTTCATGTTTTTTTTCTGATTATTTATTAAAAATCCATGAGAAGGCTATTTTATCCTGCAAGTGCCTACTCCCTCAACTACGCCCATTATCTTACTAAATAATACTAGCCCGATAAATATTCACCTTTACTGAATAAAATAGGCTAAGCCTTTGTTTTACCTAGCCTGCAGCCGAGCAAGACAAGACAACTAGACTATTTTCTGTCATACTATCGCTCTATTTTTTAACCAGCTGCTAATATTTTTTACTTTATTTTGGATATTCATTAAGCAATATCTGGTATTTACAGTAAGCTGTTAAAAACATTACCCACTTCTAAATGAGGATTTTATAAATGTCAGAACATTTTTCAGTTGAACGCGGCTTATTTGATGATGTAATGGTGCCAAACTACGCACCTTCAGCGGTTATTCCTGTTCGCGGTCAAGGCTCTCGAGTGTGGGATCAGCAAGACAAAGAATATATCGATTTTGCTGGTGGTATTGCAGTAAGCGCTTTAGGTCACTGTCACCCAGCTTTAGTTGGTGCATTAAAAGAGCAAGGCGAAAAAATTTGGCATTTATCAAATGTTCAAACAAACGAACCAGCATTACGTTTAGCTAAAAAATTAGTGGATAATACGTTTGCTGAAAAAGTTTACTTTTGTAACTCTGGTGCAGAATCTAACGAAGCAGCACTTAAATTAGCACGTCGTTGGGCACTAGATGTTCACGGTGCAGAAAAGTCACAAATCATCGCTTTTAAACAAGGTTTCCACGGTCGTACTTTCTTTACCGTAACTGTTGGTGGTCAAGCTGCGTACTCAGACGGTTTTGGTCCTAAGCCTGGCGATATTGACCATGCTGAATACAACAATCTTGATAGCTTAAAAGCACTTATCTCTGATAAAACTTGTGCGGTTATGATTGAACCATTACAAGGCGAAGGCGGTATTGTTTCACCTACTGATGAATTCATCAAAGGTGTTCGTGAACTTTGTGACCAACATAATGCATTATTAATTTTTGATGAAGTGCAAACAGGTGTTGGCCGTTTAGGTGAGTTATACGCGTACATGGATCTTGGTGTTACTCCTGACATCTTAACCTCAGCGAAAGGTTTAGGTGGCGGTTTCCCAATTGGCGCTATGCTAACAACTACTGAAATTGCTAAGCACCTTAAAATAGGTACTCACGGTAGTACCTACGGTGGTAACCCATTAGCTTGTGCTGTTGCTGAAGCAGTACTTGATACAGTTAACACGCCAGAAGTATATGCAGGCATTAAATCTAAAGCACAAATTTATGTAGATGGCTTAAATGCGATTAACGCTAAGTATAATGTTTTCTCTGAAATTCGTGGTAAAGGTTTACTTATCGGTGCTGTGTTAAATGAAAACTACCAAGGTAAAGCTAAAGAGTTTTTGAATGCTGCGATGGCTGAAGGCGTTATGGTTTTAGTTGCTGGCGCAAGCATCATTCGTTTCGCTCCATCATTAGTAATCTCTGATGAAGACATTACTCTTGGTTTAGCACGTTTTGAAAAAGCTATTGCTAACTTAGTTTAGTCGGTGCTACTAATTACCTGTTCTAACAACTAGTTGGAACAGGTGACCCCCCCTTTCATCGAGAGCATTTATGATCATTGTACGTCCAATTCGAAAAAGTGATTTAAAAGCCCTGCACCAAATTGCCATTGATTCAGGTCACGGTTTTACCTCACTGCCGGTAAATGAACAATTACTTAAACAACGCATCCACCATACAGAAGCCTCTTTTGCGAAAGAAGTAGAACATGCAGGTAATGAAGGTTACCTATTTGTTATGGAAGATACTGAAACCGGCGAAGTTGTTGGCACAAGTGGTATTGAAGCAGCGGTCGGTTTAGATGACGCTTTTTACCATTATCATTTAGGTAAAGTTGTTCACAGTTCACGTGAGCTCAATATTTACAATACAGTAGAAACTTTATCACTATGTAATGACTACACTGGCGCTAGTGAAATTTGTACTTTATTTTTAAGCGACAAGTACCGTAAAAATAATAATGGCCGCTTTTTATCACGCTTCCGTTTTCTTTTTATTGCTGAACACAAAGAACGCTTTTCTGACACCATTATCGCCGAAATGCGCGGTGTATCAGATGAAGATGGCAGTTCACCATTTTGGAAGTGGCTTGAAGAGCACTTTTTCTCGATGGACTTCCCAACAGCCGATTACTTAACAGGTATTGGTAAAAAGGTATTTATTGCTGAATTAATGCCTAAGTACCCAATTTATGTCAACCTGCTAAGTAAAGAAGCACAAGAAGTTATTGACCAAGTTCATCCAAAAACAGTACCTGCGTTACGCTTACTAGAAGCTGAAGGTTTTGCTAGACGCGGTTATGTAGATATTTTTGATGGCGGCCCTACCGTTGAGTCGAACGTTAATAATATAAGAACAGTTGGCCATAGTAAGCGTTGCCAAGTCATTATTGGCGAAGTGCAATCTACTGATAATTACATTATCTGTAACAGTAAAGTTGAAGGTTTTAGAGCAACTCAAGCTCCACTTTCATTACGCGATACAGCAAACCAAGTTGTTATCAGCCAAGATGTTGCCGATGCACTAACCGTCAAAGAAGGTGATTGGGTTCGTTTAGTTGCTAATTAGCAATAAAATACCCAAGCGTTCTGCCGACAAATAATGGCGTATACCGCCATTCATCAAGTTATTTATGGTGACAATAAATAAATATTGTCACCAATATCAATGAGAGGAAGCACCATGTCTCACACAAATCCAGTTCAATTTATTAATGGTCAATGGCAAGCAGGTTTAGGTCATGACGTTAGTTCTAATAACCCAGCGCGTAACGAAGTTATCTGGCAAGGTAAAACGGCTAGTGAAGCACAAGTAGACCAAGCAGTATCAAGTGCTCGTACAGCGTTTGAAAGCTGGGCAAACATCAGCTTAGAAGAGCGTGTTGCGGTTGTTAAAAAGTTCGCAGAATTACTTGGTGAAAACAAAGACGCTATTGCAACGACTATCGCCTTAGAAACAGGTAAGCCAAAGTGGGAAACTACGGGCGAAGCTGGTGCTATGGTTGCTAAAGTAGCTATCTCACTTAAAGCCTACGAAGAACGTACCGGTACTGTTGAAAACCCAATGCCTGGCGCAAAAGCATTTATCCGTCATAAGCCGCACGGTGTTGTTGCCATTTTTGGTCCGTATAACTTCCCAGGTCACCTACCAAATGGTCATATTGTTCCAGCATTAATCGCGGGTAATACCATTGTTTTCAAGCCAAGTGAATTAACACCTCGCGTTGCTGAAGAGATGCTAAAAATTTGGGAAAAAGCTGGTTTACCTAAAGGTGTTATTAACCTAGTACAAGGTGAAGTAGAAACAGGGAAAGCCCTTGCCAGTCACAAATTAATTGATGGCTTATTCTTTACGGGTAGCTCTACCACTGGTCATTTATTACATGAGCAATTCGCGGGTCAACCTGGAAAAATTCTTGCTTTAGAAATGGGTGGTAATAACCCATTAGTAGTGAAAGGTGTAAGTGACATCGATGCTGCCGTACATGATATTGTGCAATCGGCATTTGTTACTACCGGTCAACGCTGTACTTGTGCTCGTCGTTTATTTATTGAAGCAAATGAGCAAGGCGATGCCATTTTAGCCCGTCTTATCGAAGTAACTAAAAACCTAACCGTTGGCTACTATGATGATCAAGAACAGCCGTTTATGGGATCTATGATTTCAGAAAAAGCAGCCTTAGGCCTTGTCGATGCACAGTCAAAACTACTTGAATTAGGTGCTAAATCATTAGTAGAGCTTAAGCACCTTGAAGCTGGCACAGGTTTTGTTTCTGCCGGTATTATTGATGTGACAGATATTGTTGCTGATGTACCTGATGAAGAGTACTTTGGTCCATTAGTTAAAGTGTACCGTTACACCAACTTTGATAACGCCATTGATGAAGCGAATAACACTGGCTTTGGTTTATCTGCAGGTTTATTATCAGACAGCGAAGAGTCGTATAACCATTTCTTTACTCGCATCCGTGCCGGTATTGTAAACTGGAACAAGCCAATCACGGGCGCTAGCAGTGCAGCACCTTTTGGTGGTATTGGCGCAAGTGGTAACCATAGAGCCAGTGCGTTTTATGCGGCAGATTACTGTGCTTACCCAATCGCTTCAGTAGAGGCAGAAAAAGTAAGCTTACCTGAAACATTAACCCCGGGTTTAAAATTCTAAATGACAAACAACAATACTTTTACTCCGTCCCTAACAGACATAAATAGTGAAGAATTTCGCCTTGCCTATAACAAGTTTGTAGCACAAGGTGACTTTATCGCGTTAACTCGTCAGTTCGAGCAGGGCTTTACCCAAGCTGGTAAAGCAAATGAGCTTAGTTTCACCGTAAAAGGCTGTAAATTAAGTTTGCTTGATACCGGGATATTATTGGCTGAGCCTGAGCAACTAGCTAAGCCAAGTAAGAGTATTGTTATTTCATCTGGCATCCATGGTAACGAAACGGCGCCAATAGAAATAGTTCAACAACTGGTAAGTGATATCATTGCTGACAAGTTAACTGTTGAGCACCGTACGTTATTTATCATGGGTAACCCGGTTGCCATGAATATTGCTAAACGTTTTCAAACCGAAAACTTAAATCGCTTGTTTTGTGGTAAATATAAAAATATTACCCCGTGTTATGAGAAGTTTCGTGCACAAAGAATAGAAACTTATGTCAGTGATTTCTTTACTGCCGGTGCTGAAGGTGCAACAAACTTCCATTACGATTTACATACTGCGATAAGAAACTCTAAATACGAAAAATTTGCCATCTATCCATTCCAACATGGAAAATCATGGAATAAAGAGCAATTGAGTTTTCTAGCGGATAGTGGCGTTAATACCATCTTATTTGGTCATGGCCCAACAGGCACCTTCTCCTATTACAGTAGCGCTAATTTTGCTGCACACGCTTTCACTATCGAACTTGGAAAAGTAAGACCATTTGGTGAAAACAATATGGCGAATTTCCAAGCGATGGCAAATAACTTAGCTAAACTGATCAGTAATTCTGATATAGCTCTGAAAGATTTTGATAACAAGGACTTTAATTTATTTGAAGCACTTGGTGACATCACTAAAGTAAGCGATGAGTTCAAGTTATTTGTTGCTGATGATGCCAGCAACTTTACTGATTTCCCTGTAGATACCGTGCTATCAACAGATGCTGGTCAAGAGTATCGCACAACTAAGCAAGGTGAGAGTATCGTATTCCCAAATGCGAATGTTGGTAACGGTCAACGTGCTGCACTAATGGTTGTTCCTACCTCTTTAGCTTAAATGTTATCACTATGCCTTGTGCCCTTCGTTGTGCATAAGGCTGTTGATTCATAGCAATTAAAAACGCTACACTAGCTGCTATACTGAAACAAACGTAATATTTTACAGCAAAGGTAAGTAAAGCGATTATGGTTACAGATACTGATGGATATATTCAAGTTATAGAATACCTTACAGAGCACCTCAGCTTGTTTGAAAACTCAACAGCACCTAAGAATGCCAGTGAAACTGTAATGTCTGCTATTGAAGTTGAACTGTGTGAACAAATCATTAATGTCTGCAGTCAAAATGAAAGCTTAACCTTTAATCAACGTAATGCCATCATTCGTGAAGTTGATGCCATAGTCTATGATTTAGAAGAAATCCTTTCAGGTGTTATCAACAACCCAGTCAATGCTGCTCAACAGGCTTTTATTCGTGAGTTTGCAGGCTTGATCAAAAACCTCTTTGATTCCGTAATTCACAATGATTAGCAGCTAACCAGCTTCACCTGTCTGCGAACCTTTCAGCACAGTGCTCTTCCAAGAGCATATTTTCAACAAATACTGGCTTGTTATGAGCCAAGTTATCAACCTATATAAAAGAGTCAAAAATGAAAGCACAAGTTAAATGGTTAGGCGAAGAGTTGTTTATGGGCACATCTGAAAGTGGCCACACCATGGTTTTAGACGCAAATGGCGGCAACTTAGCCCCAAGTCCTATGGAAGGCGTACTTATCTCTCTTGGCGGCTGTTCATCCGTTGACGTGGTTAGTATTTTGAAAAAAGCGCGCCAAGATGTCCAAGGGTGTCGTGTCGAATTAACAGGTAAGCGTGCTGACAGTGTGCCGGCACTTTTTGAAAAGATTCATTTACATTTTGTTGTAACAGGTACTGAAGTCGCTGAAAAACATGTAGCGCGTGCGGTTAACCTTTCTGCAGATAAATACTGTTCTGTCGCTTTGATGCTAAATGCTAAAGTAGAAATAACCCATGACTTTAGTATTGTTGAGGCATAACCGTTAATTAAATCATGAGCAAAGATAATAAAATAACCTTGTATGGCTTTAATAACTTAACTAAAAGCTTAAGTTTCTCGCTCTACAAGGTGCATTACTTACAAGACAGTAATCAACTTAGTCACTATAAAACCTATATTAACGAACACTATCACAGTGAAAAGTTAAGCCAACTATTAACTAAAGTTTGTCATGCCATTGGCGGTAATGTGTTAAATATTGCTAAACAGGATTATCAACCGCAAGGAGCAAGTGCTACCTTGATGATATCTGAAGAAGCTAAGCCAGAATCTTTAGTTGCTCATCTAGATAAAAGTCACTTATGTATCCATACCTACCCAGAAGAGCAACTTCATCAAAATATCGTTATCTTTAGAGCTGACATAGAGTTATCAACTTGCGGTGTCATTTCGCCATTAAAAGTACTGGATTATGTTATCGAAAGCTTTGATGCTGACGTTGTCGATATAGATTACCGTGTTAGAGGGATGACTCGAAATGCAAATGGTAAAAAGCTATTTAGCGATCATATCATTAATAATATTAGTGAAAATTTGAGCGCAGAAACTTTATCTGAGTACCAAACACAAGATTCTAATTTAGCCAATAAGGGCTTATTTCACTGCCGTTTAAAGCGAGCTAAGCTAAATTTAACCAATCACCTTTTTGCTGCGACAATTGCCGACTTTTCCACGCCAGCTCAGCAAGCAGTATCACAACAACTTGAGCTTGAATTATCACAGCTCTTTTTAGCGTAAGCGTAAGGCTTTGGGTTTATGCTGATTAACGTTCGACGAATAAAGCACAGTTTCAGGCACTTTAACTTTGCCAAATGCCCTCACTGCAAACTCTCAGTAATATTCACCTTATTAAACCGTTAAATTAACTAAGATTACTCAGTACCGTCACTTTAAAATTATTTAGCTAGGTAAGAAATCTATCGACCAAATAGTCACCATGCTTTCTGCTCCTTTAGCACCAAAATCAATAGAGCGTAAAATTAGCACCAGTTGTCGTTCTAACTTAGCGTGATTCAACTCACTTGATTTAACGGTAACCTTATTCACCTTACCACTGGGTGATATTTCAATTTCAAACTGAACCTTGCCCTTTAAAAAAGGATCTTTTCTTAATGCCCGGTTATAACGCGCATAGAGTCGAGATTTATTCGCTTCAAGAGTTCGTCTAAGTGCAAGTTCAGAGCGTTGCGTTGAATTCGATGCTAACAATGCTTCTTCAACATGGGTATCACTACCCGCTAAAACCTCACTTTTAGATAAACGAATTGTTTGATCGCCCCTTGAAACTAATGCATCACTTGCCGCTACTTGCGTGGTTTTTTGTGCGCTAAGTGTGTCACTTTGCTGCGCCGCAGCACTAGCGAGCATTTTACGCTGCACTTTCACCTCTTTAGCTTGGGTTTTATTCAAGGTTGTACTACTTGCTGTCTCTACTTTAAACGCGTCACGCATGGCAGAAAGATCATCTTTCATTGCCGCTAAACCTGATGACTGTGCTTTTTGTTTTGCCGCTTCTCGCTTGGTTGCAGGCTTTTTAACTACCGGCTTTTCTTCTTTAGGCTCAGGCTTTTTTTCCTCCTTAACTACTTCCTTTGGCTTTTCAGGTATAGGTTGTTGTTTTTCCTTTAGCATAATTTTAGCTAGCTGTACCGGCACTTTTTCTTTCACTTCTCGAGGAATTTCAACTTGCTCAATGAAAGGCACAACGACAGCAACAACAAAATACATACTCAGCAAAATAATCAATATGCGAGAAAACAGCTTATCCTGCGTACTGGTTTGAAATAATTCTGAATCATTGATGTTATTTAAGGTGGCTACAGTCATTTATCCGCCCCCTGCCAGTTTTTTCTTAGCAACTTGCTTTACCGCAAGCGAAATGTCACGGTAATTACTGTCAGCACAAGCCGCCATAATTTGCTTTAACACTTGATAAGGTACACTTGAGTCACCAATAATCGTTACCGCTCTACCATTTTCCTGCTCACTTTTACTAAGCTCGACCCTTTTTGCCGAAAGATAGTTAAGTTCAGTCTTTAATGCTTTCATTAAATCCGGGTTATCTTGCTGTGAAACCTGAGTAAGCACTTGCTCTTGCTGCCAAATAACTCTTTCTTGAATCAAGATACTACGCGGCAATACAGTAACTAGTATATTCTCAGCGGGCATTTCTTTAGCAATCGAAACCGGTAAATTTAACTCTTTAGTGTTTTGTAATACTCTGACTTCTGACTGATTGACGATTAAAAAGAACACTAAAATAGTGAAAATATCCATCAATGAAACAAGGTTCAACTTTGAAGTGCTATTATAGCGTTTATGGTGCTTTGCCAATCGCTTGGCTCTAAATGATTGCTTCATTACTTCCCTCCTTCATCGGCAGCGCTGCTAGGAGCATCGCCTAAAGAAATTTCAGGAAATAATTCTGCATCAACCAAGTTTGCCGCAACAACCGCTTCAAATGATCGGACAGTGTCCATGGTGGAGACTATGGTTTGATAATCTGTCTCTGGAGAAAGCAATAAAACAATATCTCGCTTATCTTGCTGGTTTTGTTGAAAGGTTAATTTCAAATCTTGTAGGTATTTTGACAACACCAAGAAATCATAACCTTGCTCGGTTTTACTTATCGTTTTCAACAACACACCACTAGGATAGTTAAGCTCAAAACCCTGCTCATTAATAATCAACTCAAGGACTTTCGGCTCTTCATCAGTATTTTGTTCATTACTAATAGCTGGCAACTGTAAGTTTAAGATTCTTACTTGTGAAAAAACCAGGCTCAATAGCAACACAGGCACTAACACTATCATCAAGTTCATAAATGATGTGATGTCGAGCTCTGCCTCTTGGTTTTTTATGCGACGACGACGTCTCATCATACTAACCTCTGTTTGAATCTACTGATTGCCCAAAAGAGAGTGAGTTTAAAAGTTTAATTGCTGCCATCTCTAATGAATCAGCTACGGCGGCGGTTTTACCCATTAAGCTAGTATGAAATAAAATAAGTGGGATAGCCGTGATCAAACCAAAAGCTGTGGTATTCATGGCAACTGAAATACTTGAAGAAAGTAAATTTGCCTTCTCAGCCGGATCGGCATTAGCAACTGCTGAAAATGCCGCAATAAGACCCATGATGGTTCCTAGCAGACCTAATAAAGTGGCAATGTTAGCAAGGGTAGCTAAGAATGGCGTACGTTTTTCAATGCGTAACATGTACTCCATCATGGTCTCTTCCATCGCATATTCGACATCTTCACGACGCTTGACGGAAGATAAACGAGAAATACCTGATTGAAGTACGTTTAACACCGGTGCAGAGTTATTATTTGCTTGTTGAGAAATAGCAGCCAAGTCGCCTTTTTTTAAAGCGCCATGAATCAAAGCATAGGCTTTTCTGTTGGTTCTTAACGCGGCACTTAAATAAAGCCATCTTTCAATGGTAATGGCTAAACCAAGTACTAATACCAGTGCAATCGGGTAAATAAATGGACCACCGGTTTGTAAAAAATTAATAATGCTGTCAAAAACACCCATGTTGGTTTCCTTGTTTAAATTTATAGTTATATTTGTTTTACAGTTATTACTGCTATTTCTGTCGATATTTATTCTTGATTCACTACAGCCTTGGTTAATTGTTGCTGTAGTGAAAATTGTTTTACTTGTTGTTTAAATTTACGTGGATTGATCGGCTGAAACTTAGGTAGTTTAATAGTGCGCTGCTTGCCTTCAACTTCAATCACTTTATTAACACCTTGCCAGGGTAAAATATAAATTACGTTTGGTTGCTCCTGCGAGCCTTTAACTTGGCTTCGAATAATTACCGGTGCTTTAGCGCTTTTAACCTGAGTGCTTTTAGTTGCTGTCGATTTAGCCTCATTTATCTTGGTAACAGCTTGCTTGTCCGTAACGGAATTAACCTTACTGCTTGCTTTAGCTTCATCAGCAAAGACTTTATTAACGCTAAACACTGTCGCTAACATTGCTATAATGACAAAAGACCTAATCATTAGCTTTCCTTCACTTTATTTGTCATAGGCTCACTCTCTTTAGGAGTGCTTTGTTTTGTCTCAGACGACTCTGTTATCGTGGGCAACTCAAGCCCTGCTCGTTTTATGTTAATCTCTAGCCCTGCCAGCCAACGCTGAGCTTCCTCATCATTGCCATTGAGTTGTAAATATGAGGAATAATAGCGGTAAGCATCAAGCAACCTGCCACGATACAA
Source organism: uncultured Colwellia sp. (assembly GCA_913057925.1). GTDB lineage: Bacteria > Pseudomonadota > Gammaproteobacteria > Enterobacterales > Alteromonadaceae > Colwellia. The sequence continues at coordinate 12,783 of CAJXPG010000030.1, forward strand.
TTCCAACAAAATTGCCATATCTAAATGTGCAGGAGCATAATCAGGCCAAATAGCTAATGCGGTTTGATAGCTTTTTTCCGCTAAAACAAAGTTACCCTGCAATCGATATATCTGTCCTTGTATATGATGCGCGTATAAATTTAATGCATTTATCGCGATCGCTTTGCTAAGCAATATTTGCGCTTGAGTAAAGTCTTGTTGTTCTCGATAAATGATCGCTTTATTTACATAAGCGCCTGAAAGTTGTGGCTGAGCAACAATAATTTCGTCTAATAATAATTGTGCTTGTGGCCATTTCTTCTGGTTCATCAACGCAAGTGCTTGTTGATATTTATCAACAATAGCTTGCGGAATTGCTACTTTATTTGTCGCTTGCTGTGCAATATATTTATTAACCGCCGCTGAGCTAACAGCATTTTGCGCGTTTTTACCTTTAACTATTTCATCTTCAGGTATTTTTTCTTCAAGGACTTTACCTTCAATTGCCACTGGGGCTTGTTGACTGACCTCTGTTGCTGACCCTTGATGTTCCTCAGTTTGCCTTTCAACGCTTTCTGGCGACGAGCTACAAGCGGTAATCAATAAAAGACAACAGCCCAGTAAAACTTGCTGTGACCAACCTTTGTTAGTGAATAGCTTGAATCGCATGGCTATGACGCTCCTTTTTATTGTATTGCACAGGATCAAGCTCAGCTAAGGCAGAGAAACTCTGTTCAACCCAGGAATCAAAAACGTTTTGCCAAGCCCTTTGAGCGTTATTACTATGAATTTCAATGGCTTTATCTTCAAAAGGTATCGCTAAATCTTCAAGCACAAACTCATATTCTTCTAACGCTAACTCATCAAGATCATTAGGGCGCTCCGACGACATAATATCTTGTGCTAATTGGCTATACATTTGCGCTAAATTAAAGCTGGCTTGAGGGACAAATTCAGCCAGTTGATACGACATCACTTTTTGATAATAACGTATCGCTTCAGCCATTGACTTTTGTTTACGCTTTAAACTGACAGTCAATGGCAGCTTTAATTTAGTCCAATTAAAGCTTTGCTGATGTGCTTTACCTAAGCCAAGCGCAGCAAATGAGGCAAGGTAATTAGCTCGAGCAGTAATATTCTTGGCTGATTTTTTTAATTCAATATCATGGTGTTTAACTATTTTTCTGTACCAAAAAAATTGCTTATTAGTCTCTTTGCGTTTCAGGTAAAACTCACTCATTTTAAGGCGTACTTCCTGTGCAACAATAAACGGTTTAGGGTATCGGTGAGCATAAGCTCGGTAGGCTCGTAGCGCCTTTTCTTCTTCGCCCGCTTTTAGATAATATTCTGCTGCGGTGTATTGTGCTTCTCTTTTCAATTCTGCTGAAAATTCATTACTCTGCTTGCCATTTATCATTAGCAAAAGTTGATCAGCCGCTAGCTGCCATTGCTCAGACTGTTCGTAAGCGCTTGCCAACTTAGCAGGAATTGAATAGCTATATTTATGCGTAGGATATCTTTGTCCAAAAGCCACTAAAACATCAATCCCCTGCTGAAGCTTTCCTTGCTCGAGTAATATATTTCCGGCATCAAACTCCGCTGTTGCCCGATAACTCGATTCAGGCACCTGCTCAGCAATTCTTAAATAATGCTTAACGGCCATTAAAGGTGCAATTTCTACTTGCTCTTGTCCCTGAAAATAAATACACGATGCCAATAAATTCCTAAGCTTAGTGCGTTTTCTACTTGGCGTTGCTATAAATAACATGGCATGTTGATAAGCTTTTTCTGCTGCAACATAATCTTTTTGCTGATAAAGGCTGTTTGCTTTCAATTCACTCGCTATTTGCACTTGCTTCTTACCTGATTTAGTTAGCTTGAGTGCTGATACTGACTTAGCTGGTGACTTTGCTAACAATTCCGCACTGGCTAAGTAATGCTCTAGAATAAAATCAGCAAAATAGTTAACACTCGCATAATTTCCTGCTTTAAACGTGTACTGTGCGGCTTGACTAGCAAGTAATAAAGCACGTGCATCATCTGAATATTCACTGATAAAGCGTAAATCTAGTAAGTTACGGCTCAGCAGCAGCTTACGTTTAACGGGAGGTATATTGGTTAAATTGGTCGCGGCCTCTGTATCTAAACCGTTTTTTTTAAGTAAGGTTCTTATGGTAAGACTTGCAGCGTAAGCCGCTTCTCGACTAACTTTTGTGGACGACTTTAATTGAGGAACTGCAACCGTTGATGGCGCATTACTATCCTCGCTTAGCAATTCATCCTTAACTGTTGAAGCGAGCGGATTGTATTTTGCCAATAATAGATTAAGGCTTTTTTCATTGTGTTCACTGAGCAAGAAGCCATCACTGTAGGCAATTTGATAGTAATGATTCAAGGCTTGACGATATTTTCCTGCCTGCCCATATGCATCTGCCAACAATAATTCATCATGAAGCAATCCTTTACTTTGTTTAGGTTGGTTTTTCGCTAAATTAGCTTGTGGTAACCTAGCCAGTATTAGATAGCCATCGAGTGATTTTGCCGCTAGGGTAAAAGCTGCTTGCCTTTTGTTACCTTGAGCAAGTTTTTGCGCAGCAGCATATAAACGCCTGCTTGATAGATAGCTAAAGGTCAATAAATTAGGGATAACTTCTTGCTCGAGTGTCTCGGCGTTCAGTAATTCATCTTGCTTGGCTAAGTACGCTTTTTGCCAAAACTTACTGCCAACACCATAGTGACTAATATATTGCTGTTTTAACTGTCTACTTGCAGAAAACTTGCCTTGTTGTTCATATAAATTAATAAGCGCTAAAGAATACCGTGCAGCCCAAAGTGATTGTGGCGCTAGCTTAATATATGCTTGATAAGTAAGCTCCGCATCATATTTAAGGGTATTTTTAATTAAAAAATCTGCGAGATTTCTATAAAGAATGTGCTGAAAATGATGGATATTACTCAGCTGAGTATTAGTGACCAATGCAGTTAAAGACTTCGCTTGTTGCTGCTGGCTTAGTGAAATACTGACAACGCGCTGAACGTCTTCAATCAAGCTAGCATAATTATTATCGAGTTGAGAGAATTCAAACTTATCATCAATGAATTTGCTATCACTTTGCTGAATTAAATAATCTAACAAGGCAATGAACTTCTCATCTGCTTCAGGTAATTTATTTAGTTTAAATGAAACCCATGCCGACATATAAAGACTATTAACCAAGAAGCTCTCATTATTGTTCGCATCGGCAACAGCATTATAAGCGATCTGGGCTTGTTCATATTCTTCAAAACTATAATAAAAATCACCACGTCTAAAGTTTAATTCGGCTGCATAGTCGCTATCTGGGTAGGCTGTCAGCAACAATTCCATTTGAACAAGGCTTTCTTTCGCCCTTCCTTGAAGATCTAATGCTTTGGCAAGCTGATATTGCATCGCTTCGTTATCAGCTCTGTTTGGGAAACGCTTCAATAAATCCTGATACGATAAAATTAGTGCCGATAATGAAGCTTCACTAGCTGCAATCGACTTTTCATCATCAGCAGAGAGTCCGTCTTGCCATTCGAATGTTTGTGTATTCATTTGCACTAATCGATATTCAATTTGTGCACGAACATTATCATCGGGCTCAAGGGTTAAAATACTTTGATAAAGTGCTGCTAATTTTTGCTCACGCTGACGCTGACTTAAACGTATAGCTTCATGTTCTTCATCTGCTTGCTCTGTTGCAAGTTCAAACAGTGATGCTCTCTTATTGGTTTTTTGCTCTGTTGTTGAACACCCTGTCAGTATCAAGGTAACAATAAAGATACAGCTAAAAGTACTTCGCTTATAAACAGCAAAGTTCGCTTGAACCCGCAGTAAAAATAAAGATGAAAAAACAGCCATTACTGCTCACCTTGTAAATTTAGCGCGTTGACGTTTTTAGGGCTTGGTTGACGGTTATCAAAGCTTGCAGCAAGTTTGCTTGAGCTTAATTTAATGGCCATTTTTCTATCAACTTCTGACATTTTTTCCAATACTTTCGCCATACCTCGACGAGTACTCAACAGGTGCTCATTGAGTAATAGCGATTGCTCATCAATAAATAACGCTACTTTACTCGACGCCAGCGCGGTCATTTTTTTACGTAAAACAGTCAATTTAGCGATTAGTTGTTGTAACTCAACTTTACTCTGAGTTTGCTTGAGCATTTTCGCGGATAAATTCGCTTCAGATAATGATAATTGCTTAACTGTATTCTGCCTCTTGGTTAACCCCGCAATAGCTGAATCTACTTGCTTAAGTTGTTGCTGATGTTGCCAAGCGCGATCACTATGTTGTTCACTCATTTGCCAAGCGAGCACACCTTTTAATCGCGTTAGCCGTTGTTGATAATCACTGGTATTTTTTTGTGGTGAAATTGTCGCTATAGCGGTCTCACTTCGAGTGATCCTTTGCAACCACTTAAGCTGTGTTTTATCAGCAAAAGTAGCGGCTAAAGGTTGCTCAACATTTTCAGCTAATTGTTTCGCTAAGGTATTACGTTTTAGCTGTAATGCTTGTATTTTTTCAGGGTAATTTTGTTGCTGCAACTGCTTAACCACGCGTTGCTTTCTCGCTTGATTCAAGCTAATAATTTCAGCCAACCACTCTGTCTTTTCTAATAGCGCTTGGCTTTGCATTATCTGCTCGTCAATATCAAGCAGACCTTGATACAAACTGGATAATTGCGAATCGAGCAAGGCATGTTGTAACCAAGGCGATTGAGGTAGGTACTGTACTAGACTTTCATTTTTAAAATGTGAATCTTTTGCTTCAACAGCTGAAAACTCGAGTAAATTATTCGCTTTACTAAAAGCCTGCTGAAAGTCATGTAAACTCTTTATCCGTTGCTTAAAGTAAGCTTCAACTTTTTGATAGGCGCTGACACCTTGTGCTAAGGATTGTTGTTGACTGACTTGTTCAGCCATTAACTCCGCTGACTGCCAAGCCAGAGGTGAAAAAGGGTATTTTCTAAAGTGTAAAGTTAGCAGCTTATTAGCAACAGCATATTGCTGAACATTTTGCGCCGCAAAAGCAAATAAAAAAACTGCCGACTCTGCATAGGGGCCATTACTTGGGAAAGCCTTCAACTCCGTATAAGCTAAGTCAAAGCGCTGTTGTTTAACATAACTCTGCGCCAGTAGCAGTTGTGCATAGTCTTGTATTGCTTGCGACTCCGCTGTTTTTTCATCAAGGTTTGTTACTGTCTCTGCAAAAAGTGTTTGCCAAAAACTTAAGCTAGGTTGATGCCAAGGAGTTGACTTTATTTGTGTTAATAATGCCCCCGCAGCGTCAGTATTATTTTGCTCTAACAACAGCAAGGCATTGTTTAATTGTATATAAGGTGATTTTTCTTTGGCGATTTGATAGCGCGCTAAAAGATCTTCATCAGCTGTCGAACGTGCCTTTTGCTCTGATGAGTTAGCCAATACTAGTGGCAAAGACTCATCGCTCTGGGGCCAAAAAGCAAGCTGATTTAATAAATGGTATTGTGCGTAATATTGACTCGGCACTTGATTAATTTGCTTTAAACTGTGCTGTGCTTTTGCTTGCTCTCCTTGCTCAAGAAAACGCTCTGTTAATGTTAATAAAGCAACCACTAATAACTCGTTAGTTATTGCTAATTGCTCAACAGTAACCGTTTGCTTTTTAATGGTTTCCTTTGCAAGATTGCTTTCAAATTTAATTAAGGTGTTATGGGCTTGTAGTAACATGCCTTGGGAAAGCTGCAGACCGGATTCAAACAGCGATGAGCGACTATCTAGTTGGCCTAATTTTTCATGACCGCGCTCCATCATGACAAGTGCATTATCTTTATCGCCCTGAAAATAATAAAAAAGTGCTTGTCGGTATAACTTTTCTTGTAAATCCGTGTTATCACTTTTGCTGCTTGAGCTTTGTGCAAAAGCCTTAGTCGTCAATAAAGTAATGAGCAAAAGGCTTAGTACTAGACAGCAAGATTTAGTAAAGAAACTCCCTCTAATATACATAACGATTTATAAAACCCACTCATCAACAACTACTTGCGTTCGGTAGGTTTTACTATCATCAGCCAGTTTTAATTCGATCATGATTGCTTCATCATCTTTTTCAAATTGATAATTTGCCGCGCGTTTAACGAGTCTTCCTTGATCATCAGTGCCGGTAAAAATAGCGGTAAGTTGGTACTCACCTAACTTTAAATTACCAAGGTATAGCTTTTGTATACCGCCTTGCTCTAGTGCCGTACGTTGCTTATCTGTATATAAAAAACCTGCAATTTCTCGCTCATTAATTTTTACCTCAACACTATCTAAGGTAAAAAAACGCCCAGTATCTACAGAAACAAAGAGTGCTAGTTGTGTACTGGCAGGAAAAAGTAAATCTTCTTCAAGAATAAACAACTCTCGATTAAGCTGTAATACTTGCTGTTTAAGTTGTGCTAACTCATCATTTAACTCACTACTAGACTGCTCTTTTTCTGCAGCAGTTGCTTGGCTTTGAGCAACTAAGCAATGACTCAAAATGAGCACTAGTATGCTTAAAAATTTAAATCCATGTTTCACGATAATTACCTTAATTTTTCTTTCTTTGACAGAATATTTATTATCTTTGTCTGTAAACTAGCACTGCGATTAAAAGTAAACGCTGTAGAAGAGCCGAACAACATTCGCTGAAAAGTTATAAAATGGCTCGGCACCTACGCCACCTTCAGCCGTTGGGTCCCTAAAATTTTTATAATCAAATTGAATATGATCCCATTGCAATGACGCTTCACTTTTCAAGTCAGCAAAAGAGTATTTAGCAGGAATAACATAGGTCACTCCAAACCCTAACGTTATATCATCAAACTCACTTAACTCTTTATCTCGTGCCAAAAAGTTTTGCGCATCTTTATACGGAAACAAGTCACTATAAAAACTCGCTTGAGTCTGTTGGTAGTAGCGAACTTTCGCTTCTAGCTCAAAACTTTCACCTATTGGGTGACGATAACTTAACTCCACATCACTGGCGTCAATTTGCCAACTATCACTAAAGTGTCGGTAGTGAAAAAATAACGCTGCCCGATACGGTAAATAATAACTAGCCGAGAGTTTAGTGGTAAATGAGTTGCGTGTATTAGGGTAAACTTCGCCCTGATAAGCAACGCCCGATGCTTGGTCGTTATCGATGTAACGCACACTTCGATACGGATTGTTTAAGTACCCTTCATCCGCCACAGCCTCTAGGTTTACACTTACTGAGAGGTTTCGAGTTAATATTTGACTAATTGCCGCGCGTAATCGGTATTGTTGGCTTTGCTCTTCAAAGAATTCATCGCCATTACGTTTTACCGTGTTATCTGCATACGCTAACCCCAAACTTACATTGGTTAAATCGCCAAAGGTATCTTGTGACACGTTAAAGTTGACTGATTTTGACAAGTAATCATCTTCATCACTTTGTTTAATACTGAAATCTACAATGGTTTTTTCATGTAAATATTCAACACCCAGTTGTGCTTCATTTCTTTTTTCAGCATAAGGACTGGCGGTACTCATGACATCTACCGAGGCAGATGAAATACTATCGACATAGTAATAAGCCGATACAGCAAAAGTTTCGCTGGTTTTCTTGCGCAGTAAAATGGCTGGGCCGTCAATGTCCATGCCACCACCGTTATAGCTATGATAAAGCACATCTATTCGATCGGGTTGCAATACAGCTGCATTTACCGAACCTAGCGTGGCGGCAATAAAGAGCAGTAGAAAAACAATAACATTGGCTTTAGTTACAACCACAGCCGCCCCCACCTGCTGCTTCAGCACCTCGTGCAGACTCTCGCGCTTCATAAACATGCGCAATATGCATATTGGCAATAGGGTGTCGGTTATTGCTCATAATTGGATCTGCTAAGTTTTGTCGCTCATAAGGCTTAACCCAAGGCTCGATAGCCAACGATGAGCAAGCACTTAACTGTGACATCACACAACTAACAAACAATAACGCTAATTTATTTTTCATACGCATTAGCGCCTTATTCTCGAATTAACGTTTTGATTGCTTTAGCATATTTCTTTTCATAACCATCACGATACCCTTTAAAGGTGTATCGGATAACGCCATTTCTATCGAGAATGACGGTTGTTGGCATGGCTTCGACTTGATAATCGGCAGAGATAGTATTGCTGTCATCAAATAAGATTGGGAAGCTTAAATTCAAATCAGCTAGAAAGTCTCGACCTGCTTGGTTTTCTTGCTCCACATTGACGCCCCAAACTGAAACACCAAGATCTTGATACTTTTCATAAAACTTTTGTAAAACAGGCATCTCTTTTCGACAAGGGCCACACCAAGATGCCCAAAAATTTAAAACAATAATCTGCCCACGTTGCTCGGCAAGTTTTAAATTTTTTCCTGACATCGCTTTTAAAGTGAAATCAGGTGCTTTATCCCCAATTTTTAACGCCTGTGCTGGTAGAGTTAGTAATGAACTAGCAATGAGTATACAAGCTATTTGCTTGAATAAACCGTTAACAGTATTTATAAATGTGCTTGTTGCCATGCTTATTTATCCTTAAATAGTGCCTCACAATGTTCGGCTAAAAATATACGGCAAAACCCGTAGTAAAGTTTAAGTTATGTGTTGTCTTGGTGGTACCGGTAATCTGGGTATCAAAAATATAGTCACTCATACTAATATCCCAAGTCAGCCAATCGGTGACAAAAACACGGTAGTTAGCGCCAATATTAATGGTAAACTTCTCATCACCTGCAAACTCAGTATTACCACCACCTAATTCAATTGAAAACAAACTATTAAAGGCAAGATCACGACCTAAGAAGATCTCACCTGGCATTAAGTTGTAACCTATATTTAAGCCGTAGTATTTTAACTTTCTCTGCTCATCAGTTAACAGCGGCGGTACGTTTACTAAACGTTCAAAGCTTGTTAGACCGCCTTCAGCAGTACCATAGAGTGCTTTAGCATAAAAATACTCGGTAATATGATAGGCAAAGTGCGCGCTTACCCAAGGGCTACTTTCAAAATCTTCAATGGAAAGCAGACCAAACTGAACGCCCAATTCAAAATTTTCATTATCTAAAATATCTTCAAGCACATGTTCTGTTTTTACATCGACATCAACGGTCTCACTCTCTGTTTCCGATGAAAACGGAGCAAAAGACATGTTTGCCATAGTGCTAGTTGCATGAGCAGAAAAGCTCATAGCTAGCACAAAAGTTATTGATGTAGCTGCTAAAAAAATACGCTGAAACCTAATTTCCATACTTGAATCTCTTCATTGTCATCTCGATCGGTTAGTACTAAGGAGTATTTATATTCTGCTCGCACTAAAAAATTTCTAGCCAGGTGATATTTAACGCCAAACGCTGCACTCATTAATGCATCTTGCCTTTTTTCACTATCAACTAGCACACTGTGTGGTTTAGTATTAATTATGCCACCACCAACACCAATATAAGGTGATACAGTCCACTCAGGTATTGGTTGTGCAAACAGCATGACTTCATATAAATCACTATCTGAAATATTACCGAGGGCTTTTCCTATTGACACTTCGCCATTAAATACCGGAGTAAAAAGGTAAGATAAGTAACCGTTATAAAAATGCGCCCCTTCAAAGCTGCCATACATGACGCCCGCTTCATAATCTCTCGCTTGGTAGTCTGACCAAGATAATTCAGCTTGCGTTAACGGCTTTCCTTGAGAGGTTAAACCCAATAACTCATCTTGATGTAACCAGCCAGTATTACCCCTTTTATCGCTGACCTTTAACCAAGAAGTTCGTTTGACACTTATGGTTAATGGCTCACCTTTTTCAACCACATATAAAACGGGGTAACCAATACCAGGACCCGAGTGTAACTCTACAAAACTAACAGATACCGTCACTTCGTTTGCTGTTTCAGCCTGTGAAAAAGCCGCTGGAAAATACACAACACTTAGCAAAACACTTGTGGCTAATAGCTTTTTAATACAAGCAAGCATGGTGAGTTTAGCCTTCAATATATTGATCATAAATAACTTTGCTACTCTTGCAGATAAAAGGGCGTATTATAATATTGTGCTCCAATATCTAACCATTCACTTAACAGCTTTAATTCATGCTCAGTTAACATATCTTTATGTCTACCCTGTTGAAATAAAGTAAAGAAACCCTCACTTGCGAGTGCACCATTGGTCGACAAGATTGCCGGTTGATTAATATTAGTCATCACAGGAATTGGTTGGCCTTGGGCATCTAAAATCAACTCCCCCTCAGCATTAAGTTCAAAAACAGTATTACCATTTTCATCTTCTACAGCCACTAACTTATCCACCACAATGCCATCAATAACTTCTTGAACTGCATCATTAAATAACAATTCTCGATAAGCCGTTAAGTGATCGGCTTCATCAATTGAGACTGAGTCAGATAAATCTAATTGCCCTGCTGGCACTCGAGCAACGTTATCGCTGTCCATAGGACTATGACAACTTGAGCAAGTGTTATCAGCAATCAGCTCAGATGTTAGTTCATCAAACTCTTCTCGCGGTAACTGCCATAACGGTTGAATATGTTCGACGTAATTTATTTGAATACGACAGTATGCATTCCACTGTGTGTAACAATTACTGCCCGTTGGCGCTGGCGTTTCTAGTTGGGCGTATTGATATGAAATCTCTGGATTAAGGTTTGATTTTTCAGTATCAGTCCAAATATCCTGATAACTAATATCGGCGGTTAATTGCGCTATACCATTTATCAATTCATCTGCTTGCGCCATCGTTTGTCCCTGTATTGGCACAATACTTGGGGTCGCATTGCTAAAGGCATTACCGCCAGTAGCTCCCTGATTAATAGTGTTCAGTTTAGCGTCAATCCTGCCGTGAGGTTGCTCACTATTTGCCGTGTGGCAACCATTACACTCAAGGGTTTCTCCCGCTTTAACACTAATCCATTGTCTATGCCTACCACCGACTCGTTGGCCATTTTTATCTAAAATGCTTAGCGCAATCGGAACATTGGCAGGTACTTTTATTTTCACTGAGCCATCGGGTTGAACAACACTGTAGCCAACAATTTCACGCATTAACTGATTTCGACTTCGACCAAAATCAGTATTACTTACTTCCCTCACTGAACGAGGCGGCATGGGAACCCCACGAACCACACGAATAAAACGAGCGGGTAAATTATCTGCTGGAGTAATACTTGGGTCACTGAGTGTGACAATGCCTGTAGGGTTATTTTCAGTAATACTAGTATCGATACCATCAAAATCATAAACACTGCGAATATGAATAGCGCCAGCTTGTTGATTCGCTAACTCAGCAGACAAACCATTAGCGAAGCTTTTATCTTCTATAAAGTTTTTCCGTGTCTCCGAGGCTTGCATTACCACAGCTTCTGTTAGCATATTGCCTTCAGTGGTTTTAGCCACTAGCTGCTGAGTATTAGTTTGCGCATTATAGAGCCATAATTCGTACCAAGGAGTTGCTAAACTCACTGCTTCTTGAGCTAATTCTTCTGCTGTTAGCTGCCCACAAGCTTTTATTTCTGCTAACACTTCAACGCGACATAAATCCCAACTTAATAAATAACGCTCACTACTATCAGGTAGAGGAAATAGAGCAGTTAAACGACCATTTGTGTTGATATTTGAAGAAAAGTTAAATTGGAAAAGATCTCCTTGAAAGAAATCTTGTTGCGCCACTTCTGTTGTATCATCAGTGCTAATACTTTGCTGATAATCGATAAAGTTATTTATATCAACCACCACAGGTCTTTTTTGATAACTCTCTTCATCCCTTGAGTTAAGCAACAGTAAAATATCACCATTAGGTAATTGCTGCGGTTTAATTAACTGAATAGTTTCATTTTCACCATCAAGGGGCACTTGTTGAGAATGCCAGCCATAAACCAAGTGATTTTCTGTACCATCAGGGTTCATACGATATAAGTTAACTTTATTGTTTCCCCCCATAGTGTCCCAACGACTATAAAGAATTCGGCCATCTTGCAGAACTAAGGGGTAGAAGTCATGACTCATATTAAAGCTAATTTGTTTAATATCGCTGCCATCACTTTGCATTACGTGTAAGTTAAAAGCGGCCTCTTGGCCAATTTCATTGAGTGCTGTATATTGCGGCTTACCTTCATCAAGAAGAATTGCTCGAGATAATCGTTGACGCGTTGAGGCAAATATAATTCGGCCATCAGGTAAGTATGACGCCATTAAATCATCACCTTGCTCAGCAATAACATCACTTGGTATGACTCGCGTTAATGACTTAGTTGCTAACTGATAACGCCAAATATTCCACTTTGCTTGCTCTTCTTCATCAAGATCTGGGTTTTCAGGGGCGCGAATTGATACCAAAAACTCCTGACCATCATCAGAAATACTCAGATCTCTAATATCAATAGCAAGTGAGTTTCCCTGTTCATCGACAAAAAGCTGATTGGTTAAATTGGAACTTGGAGAGTTGGCAAAAGCATTATTTTTGATGAGTAACTGAGCACCCGCATTAAATTCTGCAGGATTATTCGTTGAAAAAGTCACAGGGGCATTAGCATCTTCATCTGCTTTTATGACACTTCGCTCGATGTAAACAACTGGATATTCTACTAAGACTGGATCGGCTTTTTCATCTGCCGTAATTGCTTGTTCATTACAGCCAGAAAGTAAAAAGATCATTAATATGCAGCCAAAAATCCATGGCATAAAATTCATTACAACATACCTAATAAACAGTTAAAAAATAACAACATAACATCCAAGCTCTCGATGGCGAGAATCACCTAACCCCTTGAACTGTCTCAGATTTGCGACACCACAAAAAATAAATTTGTTTGCTCGTTTGAGCATCAGTAGTATACACTGTGACAACATTGTTACTATATATTTTCGCAACAAAGTTGCAAACACTACATCTTCAAGGAGGCTGTATGGAGATGTCACTCCCAAGCTATATGACGAGTAAAAATTGTGTAAAAGTGCTGATGTTAAAGTCAAATTTAACTAGGGCACTCCTTTGCTTTTTAAGTCTAATTTCCCTGTTTTCCGTTAGTGCGTCTGCGACAAGTTTAGAGCAAGCTAAAAGGTTACATGATCGTATAACTGGTGTTCCGCCATCGATACAAGTCTTGGTTGAAATGAGTAGTTTAATTGACCAAGGAAAAGTAACAGAAGCAGCCTATGTGGCGATGGAGTCTCCTGAGTTTTACTCATCCACATTGAAGGTTTTTGCAAGTCCATGGACTAACAAGGATCAAGATGTTTTTGCTGCACTAAATGACTATAGCGCGACAATTATTGGCGTAGTACGTGATGATGTGGACTTTAGGGATATACTGCAAGCTGACATCGCTTATGTCGGTAAAAGCTCACTTAACTTACCTAGCTACAGTACAAACAATAACGCTCATCACCAAGCCCTGGACGATAACTTTATTGATTTAGCTGATGGCTTGGTAAAAGTCACTCAGTCTAGTTTAAATGGTTTACCCACCCAAGCAACGGCAGGAATACTCACCAGTAGAGCTGCGGCAAAAGCTTTCTTTTATTTAGGCACTAATCGCGCAATGCTACGGTTTACCCTGATGAACCATTTATGTACTGATCTTGAACCGCTTAAAGACAACACCTTACCCGTAGATAGGATCAGGCAAGATGTTAGCCGCAGTCCTGGCGGTGATAGTCGGTTATTTATGAATAATTGCTCTGGTTGTCATACTGGTATGGATCCCTTAGCGCAAGCATTTGCCTATTATGATTATAAATTTGATAGTGACACTGATCCTCAAGGCGAAAGTGGCACCCTTACCTACAATAGCTCAGGTACGATAGACAGTAAGACTGGTACACGCGTAGTGTCTAAATACCACAATAATGCCACTAGTTTTCCCTATGGCTTTGCTACGCCTAATGATGATTGGCAAAACTACTGGCGTACAGGAATAAATCAAAAGCTTGGTTGGGATACAAGTTTACCTGGTAAAGGCGCTGGGATGAAGTCGCTAGGGCAAGAATTAGCCAATAGCCAAGCTTTTGCACAATGTCAGGTTAAAAAAGTTTTCAAAGCGGTATGTTTACGTGACGCTGAAAGCCAAGCGGACTTAAGCCAAATCAGTAATACCACTGAAGCCTTTAAGCAAAACTCTTATCAACTTAAACGTGTATTCGCCGATGTTGGCGCATATTGCATGGGGGAATAGCTTGATGACTTCTATGAATCCTATAAATTTTACCGCCAGTTTATCTATCCGCTTTTTGCTGGCATTAATGGCTTTACTGCTCAGTGCTTGTGGTGATTCAACGGTTGAATCAAAACCACCTGCTCAACAAACACCGCAAACAGTAGAATACACCGGTCCTGCTCCACAAACTGAAGATATTCAAAAGTATAAAACCGCTTTATGGGATAACATCTCAACCAGTGATCGTTGTGGTGCTTGTCATGTTGATGGCAACCAAGCGCCTTACTTTGCCAGTCGTCATGATGTTAATGAGGCTTATTCTGCTACCAACCCTTTGGTAAATTTAGCTAAACCAGATGAATCAAGGTTAGTTATTAAAGTGTCTAATGGTCATAATTGTTGGTTAGAAAGCGATCAAGCTTGTGGTGAAACCATGCAACAGTGGATTAAGCTATGGGCTGATGACAGAGTAAGTACAGCAACAACTATTGAGCTTAAAGCGCCGGTAATTAAAGAACCCGGTACCAGTAAAAACTTTCCTGACGACACCGCTTTATTTACCACACATGTTTACCCACTGTTAACTCAATATTGTGCAAACTGTCATAATGAAGCTTCCGCCACAGCACAATCTCCTTTTTTCGCGAGTAACGATATTGAAAAAGCGTACCAGGCGGCTAAATCAGTTATCGATTTAAATACCCCTGAAAATTCTCGATTAGTTGTCAGATTACGCAATGAGTTTCATAACTGTTGGAGTAATTGTGATAGTAATAGCCTCGAAATGGCTGATGCGATTACCGCCTTTAGCGATGGGGTTGTCGTGGATGTCATTAACCCTGAGAGTGTTGTCTCTAAATCTTTATTACTTACTGATGGATTAGTTGCTGCCAGTGGTGGTCGCTTTGAATCAGATATGATTGCGCTTTATCAGTTTAAAACTGGCAACGGCAATATCGCCTATGACACCTCGGGAATTGAGCCTGCAGCAAATTTAACCTTATCGGGAGATGTTGAGTGGCTTGGTAGTTGGGGCTTAGCTTTTAACAGCGGTAAAGCACAGGCAAGTACCGCATCAAGTAAAAAAATCCATGACTTGATCACATCAACGAATGAAATGACTATTGAAGCTTGGGTTACACCAAGCAATGTCACTCAAGAAGGTCCGGCGCGCATAATTAGCTACTCTGCTGGAGATAATGATAGAAACTTCACTCTGGGTCAAAGCCAGTATAACTATGATTTTCTTTTACGTAGTCAATTAAGTGATACCAATGGCAGTCCTGCACTTAGCACACCTGATAACGATGAGGTGCTACAAGCAACACTTCAGCATGTAGTTATGACTTACTCTGCCACCAATGGTCGTCGAATTTACGTCAATGGCGATTTGATTGACATAGTAGATGAAGCCTTATCACCTCTTGCATCTTGGGATGATAGCTTCGCCTTGATTCTTGGTAGAGAAGCATCAAACAATCATGTTTGGCAGGGGAATATTCGTCTATTATCAATATTTAATCGAGCTTTAGATCAAGAGCAAGTCAGTCAGAATTATCAAGTGGGTGTCGGTGAGAAATTCTTCTTACTTTTCTCCGTTAGCGATTTGGTTGACTTAGCAAATACCTATATTTTGTTCGAAGTAAGCCAATATGATAATTACAGTTATTTGTTCACCGAGCCAAAAGTCGTGAATCTCGACGGCAATAAATTTTCAAGCGATATCGCGCTCAAGAAAATGCGTATTGGTCTTAATGGTAAAGAGAGCACTGTTGGACAAGCTTACGCCAACCTCGACTTAAATTTATCGACTGAACAAGCTTTGACAGAGCCTCATCTACTTTCAAGTTTAGGCACTATTGTTCCGCTAGAAAAAGGTGCTAATAATGATGAGTTTTTTCTAACATTTGAACAATTGGGTAACCATCAAAATGTTAGAGTTGCACCCACTTTTGTTCAGCCTGATGAAAGCTTTATTAATAATGATAGTCCGACAATAGGCTTGCGAAATTTTGCGCAAATTAATGCCAGTATGAGCCGCCTAACTGGCGTAGCTAAAAATACTGATAATGTTTCATCGACCTATGAAGTGATAGAGCAACAATTACCAACACTGGCTAATATTGAAACCTTTATATCTGCACAACAAATGGCTATAACCCAGCTAGCCATCGCTTATTGTGATGCGGCAATTGAAGATAGCAGCATTCGCAGTAACTGGTTTCCACAAGTCGACTTTAATCAAGTACCAACTCAAGCACTCGATACGGTAGGACGTAGTAACTTAATTAATCCATTACTTTCACAGTTACTACCAGAAAGCTTAACTACACAGCCCGAGAAGCCGGCATTATTTACCGAAATCGATAACTTAGTTACGCGCTTAAGTACCTGCTCAGGGCAATGTACTAATGAAAGAACCAAAACCATTGCAAAATCGAGTTGCGCCGCAGTATTAGCAAGCGCTGTAATGCTTGTTAAATAAAAGGAGCTTATAAATAATGTCTAAATCAAAACATTTACATCCCGATAGCCCGCTACTATTTGGCGATCATAGAAAGCCGATGACGAGGCGTGACTTTATCTCGGCAGGACTTTGTGTCGGCGGTCATGCTGTTGCTGGTGCTTCTTTATTTAGTTTGTTTGCTAATCCAAATAAAGCACACGCTGCACTATCGAGTGATATTGAAGCATTACGAGACAGTTGTGGTATTAGTACTCAAGGCGCAGGCAAAATCCCCTTTATTAGTTTTGACTTAGCGGGTGGCGCAAATATTTCCGGTTCAAATGTATTAGTAGGTGGTTTGGGCGGTCAACTCGATTTCCTTTCTACAGCAGGTTATAGCAAACTTGGTTTACCGGGTGATATGGCGCCTAACATTGCCAACCCGGCAACCGGTACTTCTGATTTTATTAATACAGATCTCGGTTTAGCGTTTCATTCAGACTCTGCATTTCTGCGGGGCATATTAGAGAAGGTTTCTGCAGAAACTGCTGCTAATATTAACGGCGCTGTTATACCAAGTCGTTCTGATAATGATACGGGTAACAATCCGCACAACCCAATGTATGCCATTGCGGCTGCAGGCGCCAACGGTTCATTAATGCCCTTAGTTGGCTCAAGAAATACCGACTCAGGTGGTAATTCTATGGCCCCAGCAAGTTTTATCGATTTGAGTAAAAGACCGACCAAAATAGATAGACCAACCGATGTAACAGGTTTAGTGGATGTTGGTGATTTATTTGAGCTACTTTCGCAAAAAGATGCTGTTGCAGTAATGGAGAGTATTCAACGGGTTAGTGCACAAAAAATGGCGAAAGTTAATAGCCAAGTTACCCGCGATGATGTCATCAAAGATCTAGTAAATTGCGGCTATGTAAAAAGTGCTGATCTTGCGGATCGCTTCGGTGATCCTTCAACCTTAAACCCTTTACTTGATGTAGATATTGTTGGCCCTGGTGGTATCTTTTCGTTAGCGGAATTTGATAGTGAAAATGAATTTCAAAAAACCGCCTCGGTAATGAAACTAGTTGTCAATGGCTTTTCAGGGGCAGGCACAATCACCATGGGTGGTTTCGACTACCACACTGGCGAGCGAGCGACAGGTGAATTAAGGGATTTAAGAGCAGGCCGCTGTATGGGTGCTTGTCTTGAATATGCCGCAAGAAAAAACCAACCGCTGATGATGTATGTTTTTAGTGATGGCTCTGTTGCCAGTAATGGCAGGATTGATGACTCTGAAGAGGGGCGCGGTAAGAGTGAATGGACTGGCGACAACTCCTCGACAGGCGCTTCTTTCTTTCTTGTCTATAACCCAAATGGTAAACCACAGCTTATGGGAGCTACTGCTGAGCAAAATGCTATTCAACAACAGATTGGCTTTATGAGACCCGATGCCTCTGTTGAAACTGCCTCAGCGCCCTCTGCAGGTAATGTAAACCTACTGGTGGAAACGGTTTTATTAAATTATATGGCTTTACACGGTGAGCAAGGTCAGTTTTCAACATTAGTACCTAGCCAAGGCTTAGGAAACAGCACAATGCTAGACTCATTAACGGCTTTTCAACCAATAATTACCGGATAACCCTTAAACGCTAGTTACTCAATAGGGTAGCTAGCGTGTTAATTTGACATCCATTCAATCTATTGCCTCAGACCTGAAGAAAAGTAAAGTTGATAATTTTTATCGATAACTATCGCTTCATAGTCAGGTAATTGCTCAATAAATTCCAGACCTTTCGTTAGGCCTTTTACAAAAACGGTTGTCGAAAGTGCATCAACATAGGTTGCATCTTTACCAACAATAGAAACACTGACCACCTCATTGGCTGACTCACCCGTTTGAGGGTTAATGATATGATGATAGCGAACACCATCTTTTACGAAGAAACGTTCATAATCACCAGAGGTAGAAATAGCTTCATTCTCTAAAGGAATGTGTACAACTGTTTTTTCATCGGCTCTTGGGTGTTTAATACCAACTAACCAGGGTCGTCCTTTCCTGTCTCCTAGAAGCGCAGTATCGCCTCCTGCACTAACTAGCGCATGCAGTACGCCATGTTGTTTTAATATATCTAAACAGCGTTTTATTGCATGACCTTTGGCAATGCCCCCTAAATCAATTTTTATTTTATCACTTCGCAGTGAAATACTGGAGTGCTTAGGGCTAAGTGAAATACTGTGATAGTTTATCTTAGGTAACAAGGCTTGGATTTCTTTGCTGCTAGGCTTTTGCTGATCACGATAGTTATACTTATAACCAACAGATGCATAGGTTAAGTCAAACGCACCTGCGCTTAACTTTGAAATATCTTGCGCAGTAACAAGCAGATCAAATAATTCTATTGATATTATTAATGGCGTATTAGCAGCCAGTCTGTTTATTTTACTGACTTCGCTATTTGGTTTGTACGGACTCATTAATCTATCAATTCGGTTCATCTCACCTTCGACGAGTTGAAACAATTCATTAGCATTAGCTGAGTTTGATGTATCTAACCATAATTGCACGTGAGAGATGGTTCCCATCACTTTAAAACTGTAATCATGCCACTGAGCGAAGGTTGTATTAGATATAAAACAGAGTGTGAGTAGTAAAATTCTTAAAGTATTCAAATTCAATCCTGAAACACTATTACTTACGGTAATAGTCGGTAATTACAGATCGCTCATCCAGTCAAGTTGTTTATTAGCTTGGGTTTTTCTTTCCATTAAATCCTTGATCAATGGAGTGAGAATTAGCTCCATGGCTAAGCCCATTTTCCCACCTGGTACTACTAAAGTACTTACACGAGACATAAAAGAACCATCTATCATGCGAAGGTAATACTGGAAATCAACATTCTTTACTTCCCTAAAGCGAATGACGACAAAACTTTCATCTAGACTTGGAATCGCTTTTGCACTAAAAGGATTGGAGGTATCGACAGTTGGCACCCGCTGAAAGTTAATGTGGGTGCGCGAGAACTGTGGGGTTATAAATGAAATGTAATCTTCCATACTGCGGACTATGCTGGCAGTCACGGCCTCACGACTGTGGCCACGTTTATTGGTATCGCGTATGATTTTTTGAATCCATTCCAAATTTACAATAGGAACCATGCCGATAAGTAAGTCTACATGTTTCGCTACATCATTTTCTTTAGTAACAACACCACCATGAAGACCTTCATAAAAAAGTAAATCAGTACCTTCACCAAAGTCTTCCCAGGGCGTAAAGGTACCTGGCATTTGATTATATGGCACAGCTTCATCAAATGTGTGCAAATAGCGTCTAATTTTGCCCTTACCTGTTTCGCCATAATCTTGGAATAATTTTTCTAGCGCAGTAAAGTCATTCGCTAAATCACCGAAATAGCTAATATTTGTATTCGCTTCTTTCGCCTTGCGCTTTTCCATATCCATTTCTTGTCGAGAAAAGCGGTGAAAACTATCCCCTTCAACATTTACGGAAGTAATGCCTAATGTTCTAAAGATATGCTCAAACGCAGCAGTAGTCGTTGACGTGCCAGCTCCCGAAGAACCGGTAACTGCTATGATAGGATTTCGTGATGACATAAGGTGTAAACTATAAACTAAATATTAAGATATTTTATACGGGGTATTATGCTTCTGGTCAAGAAAGAACTGCAGAGTCCTTGTTAGCAATTTAAGTTAAACTAACATATTTATTTCAGATAATAAAAAACCGAGCCAAGGCTCGGTTTTTTAATTGAATCATAAACTAGCGATTAAGCTAAAATTTATGCTTCAGCTGACTCTTCAACTACTTCAGGAGCATCTTCTACTACTGGGCGGTCTACTAACTCAATGTAAGCCATAGGAGCTTTATCACCAGTACGGTAACCGCATTTTAAAATGCGAGTATAACCACCTGGACGTTCTTGGTAACGAGCACCAAGTTCGCTGAATAAAATACCTACTACTTCTTTATCTTGTGTACGAGCAAACGCTAAACGGCGATTTGCAACACTGTCGGTCTTAGCCAATGTAATCAATGGCTCTACTACCATACGTAGTTCTTTAGCTTTAGCTACAGTCGTTTTAATAACGCCGTGCTTAACTAAAGAGCTTGCCATATTGCGGAACATCGCTTTACGATGACTGCTATTACGGTTTAACTGGCGACCGCTGTGACGATGACGCATAAGTTAATCCTTCTCTCAAACTATTAAAAAAATGATGATCGAACTAGTCGTTGTCAACAATGCTTTCAGGTGGCCAGTTTTCTAAGCGCATGCCTAGAGAAAGTCCACGAGACGCTAACACGTCTTTGATTTCAGTTAGAGACTTCTTACCTAAATTAGGCGTTTTAAGAAG
>CAJXPG010000031.1 GCA_913057925.1 uncultured Colwellia sp.
GCATATAATTCTTCATATAAGCTAATAGCAAGATCATAATCACTTTCTGACATGGCTATGATGGCTTCAGTTTTAACTGCCAAAAAGTTTGATATTCCTTTTGTTTTTAAGACATCTAACTGTTTTTTAGCAGCGATTAAGTTATTGTTAGCAAGCTCTAAATAAGCAAGAGTCGTCATCAAGTTATCGTCATCAGGGAAGTCTTGATTAGCTTTTAAGGTCAATATCAATGCTTCAGAATACTTTCGTTGCTGCTCTAAAGCACCAATATAACCAACAACTAAAGCATAACTCTTAGGATTAGCTTTTATTGCCTTTTCATAGGTTGTCAATACATCTGAATATTGCTTATTCATTGCGTATGTCGTTGCTAACACTGACCAATAACGTACCGGGAGATTTTTTTCCTGTTTGATGCTTTTTAGTAATTCAATAGCAGCGTTAACTTCTCCGCTAATGCTTAGTATTTGCGCTAGACCTATGACAAGGTTTTTGGGGGTATTTGTAGCAGTAAGCTTAGTTTGATCATGTAATGCACTTAGAAATGAAATAACTTGTGCGTTATCGCCCTGCTTTACGTGTAAAGCACTATATCGACGAATAGCCCCGTAATGATTAGGATTTAATATGATAACTTTTTCATAACTCGTTATAGCATGCTCTATTTCCTCTTTATACTCATAAACAGAAGCCAAGTTATAGAGTGCACTAATATTATTAGCATCTAGTTCAAGCGCTTTTTTAAAAAAAGATTCTGCTTCTACAACATCTTCATGTTTTGAGGCAATCATGCCAGATAAAATATGTCCTGAAACTTGATAAACTTCAGTGGCTAACCACTTATCAGCTATAGCTTGTGCTTTGCTAACTTCATTGCCTGTGAGGTATTGACGCGCTAAAGCAAACTCAGTTTCATGTAAGCTTGGATCGATTTTCAACGCTTGTTCTAAAGATTTCACCCCGGATAAGTCTTTTTGACTTAACAACAAAGCACCATGCTGTACTTTAATAGCAGCACTCTGTGGAGATATTTCTACCGCTTTGTCTAGTAAAGCTTGGGCACTTGCATAATCCCCGGCCTTCATCAGCTCATTACTGGTTATTTGTAATAAATAAGTATCACTATCGCTATCCTTTAGTGCTTTTAGTTTTTCAACTGATTTTGTCAAACCATCGGTATGACCTAATTCGACTTTAATGGATAATAAAATCACATTAATCGGATGTGTCACTGGTAACATATCCTCTAGACCTATTAAGTAATCGTAAGCTTGTTCTAGCTCATCTAGTTTATAAGAGCTTACCCCTGCAACCATTTTCGCAATAACAAAGCTTTCATCGAGTCCCACAGCTTGACTAGCAAATTCTCTTGCTTCCATATAATTGCCATCTTGATATTCAATCTGAGACTTGTATTGCAGTGCAAGCGGTGATTTTTTAAATATTTTTAATAGCTTGTTTGTAAGCTTATCTGCTTGTTTGAACTGTTGTGCTTTAAGTAACGTGTTAACTTGAAAGAACTGAGCGTTATAATCCAATGGATATCTTGTTATGTATTCAGCAAAATCCTGACTGGCATCAATAAATGCTTTGGATGCGAAGTGTAAATAACCTTGTAACAACTTGGCCTCAGTAAAATCATTATTTGCAGCTAAAATAGAGGTAACTTCGGTTAACCCTTCAGCAAAATCTCTTTCACTGTAAAGTAGATATGCGATGGCAAGTTGAGAATATTTAGCAGCTTCATCAATGGTTATAGCCTGAGAAAAATAATCTTGGGCTTTTGTAATTTTTCCGGTGGACAAAGCACTTATTCCGGCATAAGTTAATACGACTAAGTAGTCTTGGTCTTTGAGATCCTCGCTCGCTTTAACCAATTGTTCAATGTCTGAAAACTTATCAAGCCTCGTCTTAACCTGTGCCATCAAAGGTGCAACTTCCGCAAAATTAGCACCGAGAGTTATTGCTCTTTCTAGTTCTTTTTCAGCACTGATGTAATTACCTTGGTTAAGGTATGCCCTGCCAAGACCCAGGCGCGCATTAGCATTTTTGGGCGCTGCTCGAACTGCATTTTTAAAATCAATAATGGCATCAGCGAACTTCCCTTGCTCAGAGTAATTATTAGCACTTGCTATTAATTGCTCTGGTGTTTTTTGCTCACTACAGGCACTCATACTTAAAGCAATTGTAACAGCGGAAGTTATTAATAATTTATTCATGAAAAACCCTTTCGAATTGGTAATCTTTTATTTTTCTGTTTTGGATGTTTAAATTTCAGTTTAATAACTCACTGTCAATTTAATAAAAGCAGGCCTGTAAAGTAAAAAACGACTGCAAGTGCAGTCGCTTTAAAAGCACTTATCAAGTGCTATATCTGAGTTTGTAATTTTGTTTTTTTATTTTCTTGTTCTTCAGTCATGTTAGATAGCTTATTTAAAAGAGTCTCGGCTTCATTAGAGCGACTATTAGCAATAAGCGCTTCGATATAATTCAACTGAATGTCAATATCTTGCCCTTTGGTAATCTCCGAGGCTTTACTTGCATGTTTTAAAGCACCCCTTTTATCACCAGTACTAAGTAACACTTTACCATATGTATCTGCAACATTGGCAATATGCGGTGCAAGCTCGTAGGCTTTTTGAGCATGCACTAGTGCTTTATCCAGATCCTTTTTCTCATGATACAACCAAGCAAGATTATTATGTGCCACCACGTTCTTAGGTTGTTTTTCAACTACATCGGCATAAACCGCGATAGCCTTATTGGTATCATTTTCAAGATAAATTCCTGCAAGCATTGTCTTAATTCGCCCTTCATTAGGGTTCGATGATAAATAGTGCTCGAGTACTTCTGCTGCTTTTTGTTTATCTTCATTACCTAAATACGCACCAGCCAAGTAAATAGAGTTTTGACTACTTGGATACGCTTGATAAAGTTGAGTTAATTTTGGAATTGCTCGACTATAATCTTCCTCAAGCAAGGCTATTCGACCTAATATTCCTTCTTTTAACGCTTTGTTAATGTTTTTTACTGCAAGTGTTTTATAAAGGCTCTTCGCAGGTGTTATCTGCTTGCTATTTAGCAGTAATTGCATTTGAATTAATTGCAGAACTAGGTTTTCTTTATGATTATCTATCCCTCGCTTTACCACGTTTAGCGCACGCTCATAGTTTCTTTGATTGGCATAATAATCTGTCAGTAATATTACCGCTTCAATATGGTAAGGATTCGCTTGTACCCAGTTCTTCAGCGTAGTATGAACTTTCTCAGTATCATTTTGCTTTTTAAGACTTAGTAATAATAATTGCCAGTAGCGTTTAGGTAACTTTCCTGTTTCAGCGTGTGGGGTTAAAATATTTTCAGCTTCTTTAAACTGACCTAGACTCACCAAAGCTTCAGAGACAAGAATTGCTTTACTGACATCTTTTTTATCAAGTTGATATGCAGCTTTAAGCTTATTTAAAGCTGATTCATTACGATAAACACCAAAATAGTGTCTTAACACTTTATTATTATTCGGTGCTAACGTTAATAAATGATCAGCCCTTTGCTTAGCTAAGCTGTCATCTTTTTGTAAGCGTGCAATGCGCAACTGTTCTGTTAGTGCAAAAAGGTTATCAGGCTCTAAAGCTAAACTCTGTTTTAATGCTTGCTCTGCTTCGCTATAGTTCTGTTCCTTTATTGCAATACTGGCTAATAAATTAAACCCACCGGCTTTGTTGGGATATTTTTCTTGCCACTTTTCTGCAATTTCTTTAGCTTTAGCAATATCGCCACCTTGCAGTGCGGCAAAGGCTAACGCCAATTCAGCTTCAATAAAATCAGGATCTAATTTGATAGCCCCTTCTAAGCTTTCAATACCAGAAGGATCATTCATCATTAATTTTAGAATCCCCTGACGAGCGACTTGAGAGGCATTGTCAGGGTTATTTACTTCACTTTGAGAAAGTAAAGCTTTCGCCTCACTAGTAGCACCTAGCTCTAATAATTTGTAACTCATTGAAGATAAAAATTGTGAATTACTCTCATCATTGCCATCAAAATCAGCAATCGTGGCACCTATTTCGTCAATCAAGCCTAACTCCAACTGAGTTACCGCAAGCATTTTCCTACCTTGATGATCGTTAGGTAAGTATTTAACAATTGCTGATAAATGGTGGTGACTCTGCTGCCAATTTTCTAAATAAAAAGCACTGGCACCTGCAACGAGCTTTAAGTTTAATTGATTAAAGTTTGATGATAATGCCGTTTCTGCATGCTCACTTGCTAACTTATAATCCTTCGCTTGAAAACGTACCATTGCTTTAATGTAGTTTGCAAAAGGTTGGCTAGAGACCTGAGCTATAATCGCATCAGCGTGCTTTTCTGCTTCTTCATTATTGCCCGCTTTCAAATGCGCATTGGCTAATAACAGCTTCACCATGCCAAATCTTGGCTGTAATGTTAGAAATTGTTGAAAGCTGTCGGCTGCTAATTGATGTTCTTTAGTTATCATGGATAACTGACCTTGAAGCATTAAAGCATCAACTTGTTTAGCATCGATTGTTAAAATGCGAGTCAGTAGCGTTTGTACTTCTGCAAACTTATTTTCTGATAATAACAGGTAAGCCGATGCCAACATGCTGTATTGACTTTGCTCAGCAATAGATTCGGCTAGCTTAGTACTTTCTTTGGCTAACTCGGTTTGCTCACTTCGTAATGCAGCTAAGGTTTGGTAAGCCAAATATTGACTTTGTTCTTCTGGTGATAATTTACTTGCCACAGTGCTTAACGCTAAAACTTCAGTATCACTATCTATCAGGATTAAAGCACGGGCAAGTAAGGGGATAACTTTATTATCGGCATATTTAAGAGAATGAGCTCTTTCTAACTCTTTCGCAGCTGCAGGACCATCACCGAGCTCTAAATACACTTTACCTAATAAAAAACGTGCTTCACCATTTTTACTATCAAGACGGATAGCATTTTTAAGTTCAATGATGCTTTCATTGACTTTATTCTGAGTTAAGTAACTTTTTGCGTTGTTCAGATGAGATTCTAATGAGACTTTCTCACCACAACCTGTGATTGCAAGGGCGACGCTTAAACAAAGAGAGGCTTTAACAAATTTCATTTTATATTCCTTATACCCATGATATCAACCATCTGGATTAGCTTTATTATAATTATTCTTATGCCTATCAAGCATACTATCTTATTGTGTTAATTATGCCTAAAAATAAAGCCCATTATCAATTAAGCTAATGGGCTCTTATCTTACGTTCCGCCTTATGCTCTAGTGTTGAGCACTGGCGTTGCTAAATCTAAATTACTATAGCATTCATGATCAGTAACCAAGATAAGCACATCCGCCCAGTTGTCAATCTCATTTAGAGTATCTTGACGGCCACAATGCCAAGTCGGTACAAATGGGTCATGGTAGTTTACCTCTACCCCTGCCTTAACAAAGTGTTGATGAATTGCATCTGCAGGAGATTCTCGACAGTCATCAACGTTAGCTTTATAAGCAACCCCTAAGATGCCAACCTTTTTGCCCGCTAAAGAACCAGTAGACTCAGTTAATAGATCTAGTGTTTTTTGAGCAACAATACTTGGACGTTTATCATTAATTGCGCGAGCCAAGCGTACAAACTCACCAGCTTGGGTGTTTTCAACCAAGAACCATGGGTCAATAGGAATACAATGACCACCTACTCCTGGACCTGGTGTAAGTACATTAACGCGAGGGTGACGATTAGCTAAGCGAATAACTTCATAAACATCAACGTCTAACTCTTGGCAAATTTCTGATAATTCATTTGCAAATGCAATACCTACATCACGTGAGGTGTTTTCAACTAATTTGATACACTCAGCTGTGGTTAAATCTGTTAGGAAAACTTCTCCTTTAACAAAGCTTTGATAAACCGTTTTAACTTTTTGTTGTGCTTGTGGGCTTGCAGCGCCAATAATTCGGTCGTTATGAACCAGTTCATGCAGGGTTTGACCTGGAATTGCACGTTCTGGACAATGAACGACATCAATTTCAAGACCAGCATCAGCAAAACGTTGTGCTACAGCCAAGCTGGTTTGTGGAGAGATCGTTGACTCGACAATGACTGTTTGGCCATTTTTTGCCACTTTGGCAATAGCATCGACAGCACTGAAAACATAACTGCGATCACAACTATTACCCTTGTGTGGAGTTGGTACTGCAACGAGATAAGTTTCACTTGAAGGTATTTCTGTACTGGCTTTTAAGAAACCTTGAGAAACTACTTTTGTAATTAATTCCGGTAGCCCTACTTCATCAAATGGACACTGCCCTTCATTGATAGCAGCAACTTTGTCACTATTTAAATCAACACCCGTGACGTTGTAACCAGCTTCTGCTAATAAACTGGCAATAGGCAACCCCATATATCCCATGCCGACAACACTTAATGTTTCGTTTTTGGCGATGATTTCTTGCTCTAAGGTATTAGGTACCGAGTTAGTAATAATATCTAAAATAGTTTCAGCAACATGACCATCTCCAAAAGGATTAGTCCAACTAAAGTCACCTGAGTCAGCCGCTAACCATTTATCGGCAGCAGCAAGCGCTTTTTCAGCGTCGCGTCCAACAAGAACGTTAGCACCTACTTCTATTGATTCTGGTCGCTCTGTATTTTCACGCAGAGTAATACAAGGTACACCTAATAAACAGGCCTCTTCTTGAATACCACCAGAGTCGGTTAAAATAAGCTGAGCATGTTTTTGTAACTGTATAAAGTCTAAGTAACCAATCGGTGGAATAAGTTTTAAGTAGCTAGGTAGCTCAATTGAAAACTCTTTCAGCTTAGCTTGAGTTCTAGGGTGAATAGGCCAAACAATAGTTTGACTATATTTTGCATGCAACTTATCAAATAATGCTAATAGTTCTAATAAATTAGCCGGTATATCAACATTAGATGCTCTATGTGCCGTCACAAGGAAGAATTCACCTGATGTGACTTCTAACTCCTTTAAAATGGTACTGGTATTCGCAGAGATTTCTAGATGTTGAAATAATGAATCTGAAACGGTATTACCCACAGTAAAAATTTTATCTGCAGCAAGGCCTTCTTTCGCTAAAATAGCATGTTGATTAGGACCAACGGCAAATAAATATTCACTCATATGATCCGTTAAAATGCGGTTGGTTTCTTCTGGCATAGTGCGATCATAGCTACGGAGCCCTGCTTCAATATGACCAACTTTAATATCAAGCTTAGATGCTGCTAATGCACCCGCAAGCACAGTATTAGTATCACCTTGAACTAATACTACATCAGGTTTTTCTTGCAACAAAATAGGTTCCATTTCTATTAAGATGTTGCCGGTTTGATTGCTGTGTAAACCTGAACCAACGCCGAGATTATAATCCGGCGCAGGTAATTCCAATTCTTTAAAGAAGATACTATCCATTTCTTGTGAATAATGCTGATTCGAATGGATAATAAAATGAGCAATACCACGTTTTTTACATTCACGGATAACGGGTGCCATTTTGATTATTTCTGGACGGGTGCCAACGATAATCCCTATTTTCATTTTGCTTCCTTAAAAGTCTTTGAATTTTTACAGATGATTAAAATTATTAATTGAGCAATTGTAAAGCATTTAGCAGCACAATTAACATAACTAACACAATTTTTTTAACGAAAAATTAACTGTTTTATTCCACTAATGCCTTAGATGTTAATTCTATTAGCTTATTTTTCGCTGATTGTTGAGAAAAGGTATGATCGGCTTTACTGATAATGCTTGAGTAGATGTTATCTTGCGCCATTAATATACGCCAATGCTTATTAGTTTTGACTAATAAGCTAAATTCATCTGCTGTTAAATCATTACCACTAAGCAATATGTGGCACTGACCTGAAAACCCTTTCAGCCCTTGAAACATTTCTAAGACAAAGTTAGCTTTAGTCTTTACCTCCTCAGTAATTCGACTTTGCTTTTTAAAGTCCTGAATCTCAGTAAAAGCCGTTTTTGTGGCTACCTTGCCTGAAAGAAATTTTGTCCAAAACTCTTTGCTTAATAAACGTTTAACATAATAAGAGCGTAAATAAGTCTTCGCTTGTGTATGTTCTTGTCTTACCCAAGGGTTTACCAATACTAAGCTATTAATCACATTTCGTTGTAAGTGTGTACCTGCTTGCAGATAAAGTAGTATTGCCGAAGCAGCATCACATAACCCCCACAAACAAAGCTTAGTTAACTGGGGATTACGCTCGATAAAACAATTAATTGCTGCGTCAATATCTGTTTGTATAGCGGTAAATTCAGTAAGTTCGCCTTCACTGTCTCCGGCACCTGAGTAGTCAAAACGAAATACGGCTATACCTTGTTTTGATAATTCTCGGGCAAGTGACACAAATAATCGATGGCTGCCTACACGGGTTTGTGGGCCGCCAACAACTAAGACAACACCTTGCTTAGCAGCTGATTCATTAGCAACTGGCTCGGATAAATGCTCTATCGCAACTAACTGCTTCTGTCCGCTTCTAAATACAACTCCTTGCTCATTCATCAGCATTTTACCTTTTTACTAATTGAGTGAGTAGCTGCTGCTCTTGCGTTAAAAACTCTTCTGCCAGCTGCAGCTCTGTAGCCTGCCAAAATTTTATATCGGTTATCGAAAGCGTATCTAGTTGGTTCACTTTTTGTGCAAAAGCTTGTTGCTGTTTAACTCTTCCTGGGGGGATTTCCTCTTCGGATTTCAGCCATTCAAACCAATAACAATGTGCATCACATTGCTCAAATGTAGCAATACTTTGACTCGCTAACTCATCGAGTAATGTTTCAGCTACTTGGTAACCTGCAATATCAACAATAGATTTGTTAACCGTTGATTGATGGTTTTGCTTGGTAGCGCTACTTTTTGATGCTTGAGTTAGCTTACTCACTAATGCCAAACGCTTAAACTGTTGGACAAACCTTTTACCGTTAAAATCGCTTTGTAAAAGCATGACAACATCAACTTCATGAAGTATCTCTGAGGATAGCAATAATGCTGCAGATAAGGGCAATGAGATAATAATATCTTGGGCAGACTCTGCTTTGATATGCTTTATTTGTTCAAGGATGTCTTGTTGCCATAACGACAGACTTGCCTGAGTTAACTCACCTTCACTGTCACCTGTACCAAAGTGATCATAAATAAAACTTTCTATACCTAGATGATAAGCATTAATGGCTGAGCGTGTTATATGATGACGCGTTTGATTAGCTTGCTCAAACATTGGCGAGATGAAAAGTATGTGCGCATATACTTGTTTTGGGGTTCGTACTAACCTAAACAACTGCCCTTTAGTCCCTGAATAAAATTCTGCCTTAGTCGATATCATGTTCGAGCACTACACTCGTTCAAGCACTAATTCAGTAAGACTTGCAACACTTGCAAAATTTTCAGCACTGATATCGTCATCATCAAGAGCAATATCAAAATGCTCTTCTATTTCACCAATTAAAGTCACCAAGGCCATAGAGTCAAACTCAGCGATTGCGCCAAAAAGCTCTGTTTCTGCATGCCAAAAATCATCTTCATAACTAGGTATGATTGCCATTAATAATGTGATGAGCTGTGCTGACGTTTGCTGTGTGTTTTGTTCTGAAGTCATTATTTACTTTTTATTCCTTGTGAATAAATTAATTATTCGCGCTAAAAATAAGTGGCGAACTATTGCTAACTTACCATACAAAGTCTGGTGATTAAAAATTTGAAAGCTTTTTCGAATGCGTTTTGAGACCAACCAATCTGTTTTATAGCTTTCACTGCCCATACCAAACTCAATGTTATTTACCTTATCTAAGCTAATAACATGTTCTGATAATGCGAGTGATAATAGTGAACCGACTGAAAACTGCTGATATTTGGGGCTGTAAGCTAATTTAAAAATAGACGCCGTAACTGTAGGCTGATAATCATCGTTATTTGAATACTGTAAAAACCATAACTGAGCTGCTGCTGGCTCTTCATCTACCCATAACAAACCTAAACGGAGTTTATTTTCAGCTAACGCTGCCACACAGACTTGCTCGATAAATTCATAACTGAATTCATCACCTTTCCAACTTTGTTGATAAATTGTTTTGTAAGCAGTGAAAGCCGCTGAAAACTGTTCTATCGTGGTAATGATCTCTGTTCGATATGTATGCGCTTTAGCAAGTTTTTTTGCTCGCCTTTTAACAGTATTTCGTAGTTGACTAGGTCTTTGTAGGTAGTACTCTTGATAATCAGTAATATCTGCTTGAAAAACATTGTCAGTTTCAGAGAAAACACGCTGAAAAGGAAAGTAATCGTTTAACGACTGCTCAATAAGTTTACTCTCAAAAGGGCCCAGTAGCATGCTGCGCCAAGGAAAGTTACTTTCGATACAACTGAGCAAATGTTTAATGTCAATATGACTTGGCTGATTAACAAAAATAGGCTCAGCTATTGCTGAATAGAAGCTTGTCAGTGAGCTAATCTTTTTACTGGCATTATCATGAATCAAAGGCCAAGCAATAATTAACTCAAGCTCATCATTACCTTCAGACTTGTATAGACAATGTACAATTACCGTTTGATTATCAGCAACCATATACTTAGAGGTTGCTGACAACCATGGCAAGGTGAGTTCAAATAGCCCTGCCTCAGGTATGCTTTTTTGATACTGATTGATAAAATCAGATAATGAAAGTTCGCGATAACGATATTGCTCGCTCTCAATAACCAACGTAACTTACTCTGCTAGTAACAAAGCCAATACTTGCTTTGTTTTCTCTTGCATTAATGCTTCATCTGCTTTTGATTCTACATTTAAACGGACAACCGGTTCAGTATTACTGCTACGTAAATTAAAACGCCAGTTTCCAAACTCCATGCTGATACCATCAGTTTTATCAATTATTTCAGCATCTTCTTGATAAAAAGCGAATACACGAGCAATCGCTGCTTTAGGATCATCAATTTTATTATTAATTTCACCTGATGATGGGTAAGCGGCAATGCGCTCTTTAACTAAACTTGATAGCGGCTGCTTACGTAAACACACCAACTCTGCAATCAATAACCATGGGATCATGCCGCTATCACAATAGAAAAAGTCTCTAAAGTAATGATGGGCACTCATTTCACCACCGTAAACCGCATCTTCACTACGCATACGTTCTTTAATAAAAGCGTGTCCAGTTTTACTTTGAATCGCTTGGCCACCTGCTTGCTCGGCAATATCAATGGTATTCCAAGTTAAACGTGGATCATGAATAATTTTCGCTGATGATTTATCGCCTTCAACTTTACTTAAAAAGTTATCCGCTAATAAGCCAACAATATAATAGCCTTCAATGAAGTCGCCATTTTCATCAAACAAGAAGCAACGATCAAAATCACCATCCCAAGCGATACCCATATCAGCGCCATGTTCAATAACGGCGTCTCTCGTTGCTGCGCGGTTTTCAACCAATAGCGGATTAGGAATACCATTAGGGAAATTACCATCGGGTTGATGGTGTACCTTAATAAACTCAACCGGCACATTTATGGCATTAAAAGCACTTTCAATAGCGTCAAGTGCTGGACCTGCCGTACCATTACCGGCATTAACCACAAGCTTTAATGGTGTAATGTTTTTATTGTCGATGTAAGTGAGTAAGTGCTCAGTGTAAGGCTTACTAATATCTACCGTACTTAACGTGCCTTTTTGTGCAACATCAATGAAATCATTTTTTTCAGCCAACGCTTGTATATCAAAAAGACCGGTATCGCCACTAATCGGCTTAGAGTTTTCTCGAACCAACTTCATACCGTTGTAATCAATCGGGTTATGACTTGCGGTAACCACAATGCCGCCGTCACAATTTAAATGACTGGTGGCAAAGTAAATATGCTCAGTTCCCGCTAGGCCCAAATCGATAACGTTACTACCGCCATCCATTAAACCTTGAGCAAGCGATTGCTTTAATTCATCACTGGTTAAGCGAATGTCACCACCAACCACTACAGTTTTTGCTTGGGTATGTTGAGCGAAAGCACGACCAACACGATAGGCAACATCAGTGTTTAATTGTTCGCCTAACTTGCCACGGATATCGTACGCTTTAAAGCAAGTGATGGCTGAAGGGCCTGTAGTTAAGGCAACGGAAGCAGATGTCATAGTTGATTCATCCTTGATAGGTTGGAAAAGGGAAATTTATTTTTCAGCGATTTGCGCTTCTAGTTCAGCTAACTTAGTTTCTAACTCAGCTAACTTAGCACGTGTTTTTAGTAAAACTTGAGTTTGCACATCAAACTCTTCACGGGTTACTACATCAAGTTGTGACAATTTACTTTGCATTACCGTTTTTGCTTTATCTTCTAGCTCATTGGCCATACTTTTCAAGCCAGGGGGAATAGACTCTGTCACTTGTTTGGCAATTTCTTCAATTTTTTTAGCATTAAGCATAATAATTTCTCATCAAATTTACTTAGAAGCATTGTAACTGTTTTGCCCTTGACTAAAAACAGGTAAAATACTCAGCTTGAAAGTTTATTTAGATAATGAAGTTAAATACCACTTCCATTAAGCTCTTTCCCACTCAGCGAAAATTAAAAGGCTTAGAGGCAAGGCATTGATTGAAGAGAATGGTTACTCCCTTCTCAAAATAAATAACGCAGCATTGAAGCCTTTTAAATTCGCCCTTCGGGAGCTAATTAGCAAACTGATAACAGCGCAAAATTAATGAAATATAGACTTACTATGTTTAACCAATTTTGCTTGTTCTAAGCTCGCTAATGTAGCTCTGAGTAGTGAATAACTTATTAGAATTGGTATTAAAGTAATGAAACTAAATCCCGGACAAAATGAAGCGGTAAAATTTGTAAGCGGTCCATGCTTAGTATTAGCAGGTGCTGGCTCAGGAAAAACCGGGGTTATTTGTCAGAAAATTGCCTATTTAATCCAAAAATGTGACTACAAAGCACGAAATATTGCTGCAGTAACTTTTACCAATAAAGCTGCGCGCGAGATGAAAGAGCGTATTCAAAAAATGCTCGGTCGCGATCTTACTCGTGGTTTAACAGTTTCTACTTTCCACTCTTTGGGTTTAGATATTGTCCGTCGTGAAATTAAAACGCTTGGATATAAACCCGGTTTCACCTTGTTTGATGATCAAGACACGCTAGCGTTACTTAAAGAATTAACCATTGATGAACTTGATGGCGATAAAGATTTACTCAGCAAATTACAAAGCATGATTTCTAATTGGAAGAATGATTTGTTTTTACCTGATGATGCCTTAAAAGCCGCAAGTGATGCTGATAGTCATGAGTATGCTGAATTTTATCAACGCTATCATAAACACATGAAAGCTTATAATGCCTTAGATTTTGATGACTTAATCCTTATCCCTACACTGTTAATGAAAAATTATCCTGAAGTGAGGGAACGTTGGCAGCACAAAATTCGTTACCTTTTAGTTGATGAATACCAAGATACTAACGCAAGTCAGTATGAACTCGTTAAGCATATAACCGGTGAACGAGGTCGCTTAACCGTTGTTGGAGATGATGACCAATCCATCTATTCATGGCGTGGTGCAAAACCAGAAAACTTAGTATTACTTGGTAAAGATTTTCCTACACTAAAGTTAATTAAATTAGAGCAAAACTATCGCTCTAGTGGCCGGATTTTAAAGTGTGCCAACGTATTGATTGCCAATAACCCGCACGTTTACGATAAAGCCTTATTTAGTGAGCTTGCTTACGGTGTTGAACTGAGAGTCGTACAAGCGAAAAACGAAGAGCATGAAATAGAACGGGTTATTGGTGAATTAATTGGCCATCGTTTTATGAACCGCAGCCAATACAAAGATTACGCTATTTTATACCGAGGTAATCATCAGTCTCGTTTATTAGAAAAAGCCCTGATGCAAAACCGTATTCCTTACAAAATAAGTGGTGGTACTTCCTTTTTCTCTCGCGCAGAAATAAAGGACATCATGGCCTATTTACGGGTATTGGTTAATCCAGATGATGACAATGCTTTTTTACGCATAGTCAATGTCCCTAAGCGTGAATTAGGTCCTGCGACGCTAGAAAAACTTGGTACCTACGCCAACATGCGTCAAATCAGTATGTTTGCTGCTAGTTTTGAATTGGGCTTAGAGCAAACGTTAACCGGTCGTGCATTAATGAAGATGCAAGCATTTACCCAATGGCTCGTTGATATTGGTGACCAAGCTGAACGTGGTGATACTGCGGCAGTTTTACGATCAATGGTTCGCGAAATAAATTACGAAGATTTCCTCTACGATACCACCCCTAGTGCCAAAGGCGCAGAAATGCGCATGAAAAACGTCACTGAGCTATTTAGTTGGGTAACTCAGATGCTTGAAGGCAGTGATGATGAAGAACCGATGACCTTGCCACAAATAGTTACCCGTTTAACACTGCGCGATATGATGGAACGTAACGAAGAAGAAGACAGCAACGATCAAGTACAACTGATGACACTTCATGCGTCTAAAGGACTCGAATTTCCTTATGTGTTCTTGATTGGTATGGAAGAAGGTTTATTACCTCATCAAACTAGTATTGATGAAGGCAGCGTGGAAGAAGAGCGTCGTCTTGCTTATGTTGGCATTACCCGCGCCCAACGTGAGTTAATATTTACTTACGCACGAGAGCGCAGACAATTTGGTGAAGTTGCGCGTACAGAGGCGAGTAGATTCTTGCATGAATTACCGCAAGATGATTTAAATTGGGAGTTAGGCGCTGCTAAGAAGAAAACAGAAGCGCACGTAGAACAGTCTAATAAGCAGGGTATCGCTGATATACGAGCACGTCTTGCCAAAGCAAAAGAAGCTAAACAGTAACCCTCGCTGATATGACTATTAAATCAACACAACAAGCCTATAGAAGCTAAAAGTCAGCGTCTAATTATAAAATAACAATAATCGCAGTGGCAATAATGATTGCAGCTGCAAAGACACTATAAATAACTCGCTGATTTTGCTTGGCTTGTTGATTAAGCATAGCTTGCATCAATTTCGTTTGTTGATGCTGATTTTCACGACTAGTTTTTAGGTAGTCATAAACTAAATCAGGCATTTCTGGCAGCTTTTCATTCCAAAAAGGTAGGTTTGCTTTAATTTTACTGTAAACCGCCTTAACGCCCATTTGCTCTTTTACCCAATTCTCTAAAAATGGTTTGGCTGTTTGCCATAAATCGAGTTGTGGGTACAACTGACGACCTAAACCTTCAATGTAAAGTAAGGTTTTTTGCAGAAGCACTAGTTGCGGTTGAACTTCCATATTAAAACGGCGTGCGGTATTAAATAGGTTTACCAATACTTGACCAAAAGATATTTCAGAAAGCGGCTTGTTAAAAATGGGCTCACAAACTGTTCGGATTGCAAACTCAAATTCATCGACGCTGGTGTTAGCGGGAACCCAACCAGAATCGACATGTAATTGTGCAACTTTTCGGTAATCACGATTAAAAAAGGCAACAAAATTTTCGGCTAGGTAACGTTTATCTTCACGGTTTAGCGTACCAACAATACCGCAATCAATAGCTATCCAAGTTGGGTCTGCTGGGTTATTAGCATCCACAAAGACATTGCCCGGGTGCATATCCGCATGGAAAAAACTATCACGAAATACTTGCGTAAAGAACACCTCAACACCGCGCTCAGCTAATAGCTTCATATCCACGCCAAGCTGATTCAAGGTATCAACATCGCCAACACCTATGCCGTAGATACGCTCCATCACTAAAACATTTTTAAAACTATACTGACTATGAATTTCAGGCACATATAGCGCTTTATCGTAATCACTGCCTTGTTCAAAATTGCGCTTTAACTGTATAGCATTAGCGGCTTCACGGTTAAGGTCTAACTCATCTAAAATAGTCTTGCGGTATTCTTCGACCACTTCTTTTGGTCGTAAGCGCTTACCATCAGGCAACCAACGGGCAACAATGCCGGCAAACAAGGACATCACCTTGATATCAGCTAAAATAGTTTTGCTTATATTTGGACGTAGTACTTTAATAACAACTTTTTCTTCGTTGTTTCCCTCAATCAATGTTGCAGTATGTACTTGAGCAATTGAAGCAGAGGCCAGTGGCACAAGATCAAAGTCGTGGAAGTGTGTTTCAAATACTTCCAAACCCATAGCATCAATAATAATTTGCTGTGCTTGCTCACCTGAAAAAGGGCTCACTTTGTCTTGCAGTAGCGCTAGCTCATCGGCTAACTCTGGCGGCAATAGATCACGGCGTGTTGATAGCATTTGACCAAATTTAATAAATACTGGACCTAATGTTTCAATAGCCAGACGAAAACGTTGTTCAGGGGTTTTATCTTTATGCTTGTTCCTTAACCAAAAGGCGCTTGCGCGACCTACTTTGGCATACCAAGGCAGCATGCCTCGAGGTACCATTTCATCTAAACCAAAATGTAAGAAGGTTTTAACTATTTGATAAAGACGTTGGCTACTCACGGCGGGTATTATTTCCTATCAGTTGGTCTAACTAGGGGCAAGATTATTTACTGGCGTAATCAGCAATCAATTTATCTACGCGCTTTGATATAGCTGATACATCATTAGCTATTTCTTTGGTTCGTTGGTTAAATGCCTTTATTTGACTTTTACTTACAACCAAACGTTTTTCATGTACGACATATTCGGTAAGATCTGCTTCTAACTGCTTGCTTTTAGTTAAAAACGATTTGGTAACTTTATTACCAAACTGTAATAATTTATGCGTTGGTACGTCCCCAAGATGATTAGCTAGTTCTGATTGCCAATCAATTTCAAGTGATTGCGCAATGTTGGCAAACTGTTGGGCAACTTTTAAATCACCACTGACATCTAATTCATCTTGCTTTATTAGCTGTGTTAGCGATTGATTATCTTTTAATTTTTTCAGCGTATATAAGCTTGTTTGAATACTACAATCACTCTGCTCTGCAAGTGTGCTTACAATAACAACTACCGGCTTACTGCTTGAATTAACACTAAAACTTAGGGGGAATGATAACTCTGCCAGTTTAAGTGTTAAGGTTTTTTGCGCCACGGCTGAAAACGAAACGCTGGTATTATTATTCAGCGCTAGCGCTTTATTTATTATCAACTCAAGCGCTGCTGTCACTGCTTGTGGTAGTAACAGTTCATTGGCTATTTTACTGGCAGCTAGCTTAGTAAATATCGACATAAATTAAAATTTATAACCTTTATGCAATGCCACCACGCCACCGGTTAAGTTTTTAAAGCTCGTTTGTTCAAAGCCAGCATTATCCATCATTGATTTTAAGGTTTCTTGATCAGGATGCATACGAATTGATTCTGCTAAGTATTGATAGCTATCGCCGTCTTTAGCGACTATCTCGCCCATTTTAGGCAAAATATTAAATGAATAAAAATCATAAGCTTTATTAAGTAATTCATGTTCCGGTTTAGAAAACTCTAATACCAGTAAACGACCACCAGGCTTTAATACTGAATAGATAGAACGAAGTGCTTTATCTTTATCGGTAACATTACGTAAGCCAAAAGCAATGGTCACAATATCAAAAGTATTCTCTTCAAATGGCAAGTATTCGGCATTTGCTTGAACATACTCAATATTTTGCACCAAGCCCTTATCACGTAACTTATCACGACCAACATTTAACATAGAACTGTTAATATCGGCTAAAACCACTTTACCTTCACGGCCAACTAGTTGAGAAAACTTAGCTGTTAAATCGCCAGTACCGCCAGCTAAATCCAATACTTTGTTACCTGGGCGCACGCCACTTGCATCAATAGTAAAACGTTTCCATAGGCGATGAATACCAAACGACATCAAATCATTCATCACATCATATTGCTTAGCTACAGAGTGAAAAACACCAGCAACCATGGAAATTTTATCGTCTTTTTCTATGGTTTTATAACCAAAATGGGTAGTACTGTTACCATCAATATTCATCGGTGTTTGTTGGCTTTTTGGTAAGTCATTTTCTTGCGGGATTTGATCTGAGGATGACATGGTATTTTCACTTAAAGCATTTTTAAAATATTAATTGCCGATAGTTTACTGTATGCATGCTAAATCACCAAACGTCCAGTAAGTTTTTTATTGATCTAAGTAAATAAACGTCTTGTTAAATATGCCAATAAAACAAAGAAATTAACGAGCTAAAACGTAATAAAAAAACAAAAATGAAATAAAATTACATTTTTACTTGCTTGTATAGAGCACTTACTCTATACTTCTCTTCGTTCCCTTTATGCGGACGCTTGTTGTAATAATTGAATATTCTAGCTTTCCTCATAGCTAACTCACCGATAGCCTTTGCTATCGGTTTTTTTTGTCCAAATTTTGATTGAAAACAAAATCTTTGCGACTTCTTTTTAGTATATTCATAAATACTCATATTATTAAGGTTCAGCGATACTTGCGAGGTATCTGAATAGCGGTAGACCTCAGCAGCAAAATATCGTCTCAATCAGCAAAAGCCAAGGATGAATAATGCACTTTTCAGATCTATCATTTAGAAAAAAAATATATATTCTACTCGCTCTACCTGTTTTAGGTTTTCTTTGGCTTAGTCTAGGCGCGATTAACGATAGCATTAAGACAAACAATGAAATGTCGACTATTACTGGCCTAACTAAACTATCCATTATTTATAGTGATTTAGTGCATGAGCTTCAAAAAGAACGCGGAGCAACAGCAGGGTTTCTTGGAGCTAAGGGGAAAAAGTTTTCTGATAAATTGTCATCTCAACGACGTAATACTGATAATAAATTACAAAATAAGATTAATTATCTCGCGAACAATGAATTTACGTTACATGAAGTAAAGCAGCTCAATAGCAAAATTAGTCAGATGCTACAGAATTTAAATACTACTCGCCAACAAGTGGATTCTTTATCAATAACTACTGGTAAAGCCATTGCATATTACACCAAACTCAATGCTGAATTACTCAGCGTTGCAGCACTAAATGCAGATATAAGTAATGATGCAAAAGTGACAGAAGAGACCATAGCCTATTATAACTTTGTACAAGGTAAAGAACGTGCGGGTATTGAGCGAGCTGTGCTGAGTAATACTTTTTCCGCAGACAAATTTGCTCAAGGTCTCTTTGTGAAGTTTATTGCTTTAGTAACCCAGCAAGATACTTATTTTGATAATTTCCATCAGTTTTCATCAACTGAAAATAAAAAAGCTTTTAACAATGCTCAAAACCACAACTCAGTTAAAGAAGTAGAAAAGCTAAGAGATATTGCTAAAAGTAAACAAGATAACTTCTCTGTCGATGCCGAACACTGGTTTGATCAAGCAACACAACGCATAGGGCAGTTGAAACGTATAGAAGATACAATCAGTCAATCGTTATTAACATTGGCACAAACCAAACAAAGTAGTGCTTTTAATGCTATGTTGATCAATATTATTTCATGCATAGTGCTAATTTTGTTAGCACTTTTCATCAGTCATTTAACAATTAAAGACCTTAGCAACAGAGTTGATGATTTAACCTCACTAATGAAGCAAGTACGCGACAATAATGACCTTACAGTACAAAGTAAGTATCAAGGAAGTTGTGAGCTTGGACAAATTGCTTCAGCACAAGACCTTACCTTACAGAAATTTTCCGGAGCTATCAGTGAGATATCGACGTCTAGCATAGCATTAGCCTCTGCTGCTGAAGAAACGTCACAAACCTGTGATCACAACTCGCTATCAATGGTTGAACAACAAGATGGGATTAGCTTAATCGCAACGGCAATTGAAGAGCTTTCAGCAACGGTTAAAGAAGTTGCCAGTAACACCCAAAGTACCGCAAGCTCTGCCAGAGAAGCAGATGAGCAAGCTCAAAATGGCTTGAATGTTGTGCAAGCCTCATATCAATCAATCGAGACCTTAGCGGCTGACATTGATGGTTTAGCTGAGCAAATTACCAGTCTTCATAATAGCTCGAATAACATAACGAATGTTGTTGATGTGATAAAATCTGTTGCCGAGCAAACTAACCTACTAGCACTTAATGCAGCGATAGAGGCAGCGAGAGCTGGAGAGCAAGGTAGAGGCTTTGCCGTAGTTGCCGACGAAGTAAGAACTCTTGCGCAACGCACCCAAGATTCAACCTCAGAAATTGAAAACTTTATTACCTCACTACAAAGTGATGCTAATGCAGCGTTTAATGTAATAGAAAGCAGTCAGAAAAAGGCTGAAGATGCGGTAACTAGCTCTAAAAATGTTGAAGATTTACTGCAAGAAGTTTCCACTTCCATTAGCAGTATATTTGCCATGACCGAACAAGTCGCCACAGCTATTGAAGAACAGGCAGTAGTAACTCAAGATGTTGCACAAAATGTCGTCACTGTTGAGCAAAAGTCGATGGAATCAACAACAGGGGCAACACAAATAGCAGTAACAGCAAAAGAGCAAGCCCAACTTGCTACCACGCTACTAGACGTTGCAAATAGTTTTAAGGTTTAGCCCTTAAAATAAGAGCATGATAAAAGCACACGTTAGCTTGTGCTTTTATCATTTAACCATGCCTCTTAATCTGTTTTAGCTAAGCTTGGGTAATCCTCAAGACATTGCGACAAACAATCCGTGACTGAACTTTGAATACTATTTGATAATTCTCGGCTTATCTTTTGAATATCATTTTCTGATACTTTTACACTTGTCTGCATATTTGGTATTACTTCGCCTGCGTGTTCTGAAGGGTTGCCTGCTTGCACATTTTTACTCTGCACAACTTCAACTAAAGGCACTAAGAAAGATTCTAAATTTTCGCTGAACTGACTTAATGTTTGCCTAAGTACATCGTCATCCGCTTGTTCGACATTTACTTGTAATTTAAGTGCGGATAATGTTTCATTCAGCTGCTGTAATCCTTCTGATTTTGGCTGTGCTAATACATTACCTATTTGAGTCAAACCTTGTTGCAACAACGAGATTTGATTGGCTATACTGGCAATCGGGTTGTCATTATCACCAAGGTTTTGATGACGTACATAATCTGCCTTTATTTGCTGCCAACGAGTTAACTGTTCTTCATTTTGTGTCTGTCTAAGTTCAGCCAATTTTAATAAATTTTCTTCTGCGCCTACCGTTAATGTTTGCGCCTCACCGCGGTAATGATCTTCAATTAACGACTCAACTTCTGCCTCCGTCATCACAGGTACAACTTTTTCTGCCATTTTATTCATATTACGATAGCTACCTTGCAACTTAAAAGGCGGTTCTATGCGATATTTATCATCTTGGGCAGCTGAAGCAATATATTGTTCATTGGCAAGTAATACGGTTTGTTGAATTTTACGAATACGCTGAATAACAGCAATAATTTCGTTTACTTCTGCTTGTGAGTAGCTGTGCTTTAATTCTGTTGTAGCCATAGGCTCACCATCAGCCATCTTCACTAACTGATATAAATCATCCATATCTCGAGTAGCCAGTGGTGCAATGTATGAATTACTGGTTAAACTGTTTTCAATAAAACTTAAAGAAAATTCATGTTCACGGCCACTTAAGGTGTCACCTAGGTTATAAATATCTGCGCGGTTCGCCAACATATCTGGAATTGTGAACGCTTCACCAGATTCGGTATACGGGTTACCAGCCATAACAACTGCAAATTTTTTGCCGCGCATGTCATAAGTTTTACTTTCACCATTCCAAACCCCATCAACCCTTCTTGAGCCATCACAAAGTGAAATAAATTTCTGTAAAAACTCTGGATTAGTATGTTGGATATCATCGAGGTAAAGCATGACGTTGTTACCCATTTCAAATGATAGATTGATTTTCTCAATTTCATTGCGGGCCGTTGAATTAGTTGCTTGTTCAGGATCTAAGGAGACTTGTTCATGGCCAATTGACGGACAGTTAATTTTAACAAAAGTCATGCCGAGCTTACTGGCAACATATTCAATTAAGGTTGTTTTACCGTAACCCGGAGGAGAAATAAGCAGTAACAAGCCCATTAAGTCCGAGCGTTTCTTGCTGCCCGCAGAGCCAATTTGTTTGGCTAAGTTAGCGCCTATTATCGGAAAATAAACATCATTGATCAGCTTATTACGGACAAATGAAGATAACGCACTAGGTTTAAACTGTTCTAGTTTTAGTCTCTGCTTTTGCTCAGTTAATACCTGCTGTTTTTGCTGATGAAATTGGTTAAATGCTGGTACTTGCTGCAAGCTAAATTGACGTAGTCGACCAATAAACTCTTGATAACTGAGCTTAAGCTCTCGATCAATTATATTGTTATGTTGGCCAAGTAAGCCGTTAATTATGCTATCAGTATTTGCATTAGACGAATAAAACTTTACCTCAGCTTTTAACGTTATCAAAGTGGCTGCTTCAACTAATAATGTCTCATCAACCTTAATATCTTGTGACGTAGAAAAAGACTGTAACCAAGCAAGGTAGAGTTGGTATTTTTGCTCAAGCGAGCCACAACCGGCAATCGCTGAATCAACCTGCTGTTGCAGACTTTTATGTTTTAATTGATTTTGTAGCTGCTCAATCAGTGCTTCGCTGCCTTCTTTAGTCACAAACTCAGCTTTAGCGTTGGCTAATTCAGCCATTAAATAATCTGCCGCTAATGAAATATCACAGCTAAGCCACTGTTGCTTTGCAACAAAAGTATTCATTGCGGTTGCTAACTCAGCATTTAATTGCTGGCGTAAGTCGCTGCTGCCAAAGGTTTGTTCCATTAAGTGTAAATTATGGCAGCGGTTAGTTAAATCTTGTGCCGATTGTTTATCAAATTCACTTATATAAAATATAACCGCTAACCTGCGCTCTAATGCACCATAAGCGAGTAAACCAATAGAACTTCTCAAGCTCAACAACTGACTTAAAATTAATGCCGCATCAGCATCATGTACGCCCTTATCATAACCTTCTTGATATCTTGGCTCTGCCGCTTTTCTTACTAACGCAACGAGTTCATTATCTTTATCAGCTTGCATTAATTGTGCAATAGCATTCGGACCCTCGCTTTCAGCGGCAAATAATAGACTTGCTGCTAAGTACTCTGCTCGGTAAACAGTACTATTTTCT
This sequence comes from uncultured Colwellia sp., assembly GCA_913057925.1. GTDB lineage: Bacteria > Pseudomonadota > Gammaproteobacteria > Enterobacterales > Alteromonadaceae > Colwellia. Next base: position 23,049 of record CAJXPG010000031.1, read on the forward strand.
GAGATAAGCGCTTGTTGCCATAAGTGTTGGCTATTAGCAAAAATATCAGCAGGGAGTGATTCAAAATAATCACTACCGCTAATATGCAATACCATTTCATCATCACGAGGTAGTAGGGTTAATTCTAGTTTCTGCTTGTTAACCGAAAACTGATGCTCACCAATGCTAACTAAGCTACCATCTGCCGAATAAATATCTGTTTTATCACGTAGTGCTCGTATGCCTTGCTCTTTGGCATTTTTAAGCTGTGCTTCAATATCATCGGCACGTACATTGTCATCTAGCTCTCTAAGTTGCTCAACTAATTGACGTAACTTTGCCACCATAGCATCGCCAGCAAAATAGCTATTGAGCGCATCTTGATCTGATAACGACTGGCTACGGCGGTTTACTCCCGCTAGAATTCGCTCTGCTGCTGTCATGATATTTAAACAACGACGCTGCTGGGCATCCATTAATTGTTGTTTATGTTGCTCAAAACTGTCATAAATTTCATCACGTTTAGCAAGAATCTCAGCATAGAAGTCATCATAATCACTAAACTGGCTTTCAAGATCTTCTAACTGAATTAATAACTGTGATAACTGCTGATCGCAACTTTGTGGGCTGTCACTGGCATTTAAAGCACTGGTCACACTTTGGCTGAGTAATTTAAAACGAGCGCCAAATTCAGCTTTTGCCTCTTCACTGCCAACACTTTTAGCCGCAATATCAGCACCTGCTTTCACTCGATTAATTTGACTAAAAACACTCGAAATATCTTCTAAGATACGGGTTCTTTGCCTGCTATCTTCAATCTCTAAAGACAACATAGTATGGTTTAGTAATTCTAAACCTTTAACCAAGTCTTCAATGTCGAGACGAATTGGTTTGAGTGCGCTAATAGACTCTGCTTGTTCAACCGCTTGCTCTAATTCACTAATCTTGGCTTGATAAGGCGCTAATGCCGCATCTTGTTGTAAAAAATCCGCCGTTCGCTGACTTAACTCTAAAGATAATTGTTCAACTTGCTGCGCTATGACCTCTATTTCCTCAAGGTCAATATAACGTAACTCTTTGTGAGAAATTAACTCGCCTTTAAATGCTGCCAGTTCGGTAAGCTGGCTAACAAATGCTTCGGCATTATCAAAGTTATCATATTTAGTGATCTGTGAAAGTTGACTGAACTTTTCACTGGCTTGCTGCATCACTTCATCTGATTTAGCTTTAATGCTGCTGACTTTTTCAAATTCATCCAGTACGAGTTCTGAAGTACTAATGACTTGTTTAAGTAAGCTGTTTAATGCAGCCAACTGTGGATCGGTTAACCAATGATATTTATCAAGTAACTGCGCCGATTCTTTAACTAAATCATTAAAGTGATAAGCACTTGGCTCTTTAACAGCAATAAGCTTGGCAACACTATATAGGTCTGAAATGCCGCGGACTAATTCAGGATTGCCTATTTTACCAAAAAAGCTATTATCTTCTGGTTGCTCACTGGCATATTCTTCACTGCAAAATGGCGTTTGCCAAATTTGCATTGCATGCACTCTTGATGGTTCACTTTCAGCATTAAAGACCACAGCACGACCATTGTTATATAAACTTTGTCCATGACCGTAAATAGGGTTTTGCAAGGTGCGAGTAATTAAATTGTAGCCAAAAAGTGCATACTGGCCTTCGTTAGGCTCATAAAAAGTATAAAGAAAGTCTTCGCCATTTGGGGATTTTACAATGCGATGTAATTGTAGATCTTCAGCGCTATCCTCAAAACTTTTGTGTTCACCAGTTTGTAGGTAATAACCGCCAGGAAAGATAATGCCATGATCTTCAGGTAGTTGAATACAAGCATGGGCAAGGGCATCTTGTCGTAATACTTGCTGAGTTTTACAGTTAAAAATTAAATGACGAGTTTGTTGCTCTCGATAGGGTTTAATTTTCAATAATATTAACTCACCGACTTTGGCATAGTGAATTTCAGCATCATCTAACGATTGATGTTCATCTTCTACCTTTTCAGAATATATGCCTTGACCATCTTCAGTATTATTTTCAATTTTTAAGGTAATTGAGCCGCCAATGGACTCAACAAATAAGGTATCAAATAAATTAAAGTGAGGATGTTTACCTTGCTCTTGCTGTTCACGGGAAACTTTTTGCCACTCAAAATCAAAATTTTCGGCTTTTTTAATATCTCGCTCACCACGATTATCAATGTACTTTACGTCTTGGTTGGCATCGATGCCCCAACGAAATACACGAATATCATCGATGCGCTCACCAATTCTAAAGATGGCAAACACTTTACTACCTTGACGGTACACATGAGCAAGAAAGGTTTTTTTATAGTAAGTATAAAGCTCGTCAAAATCTCGAACAAAGTCTGCTTCAGCTAAAAAGCTGCCTTCAATGGCAACATCGATAATTTCTACTTCGCCATCAACATCTTTAACTTGATGTAAACTAAAAACATCGGCAACGGTAATGTTGCGCTTTAGCCCTAAAAATACGTTATATCCAAACAGTAAGGTATCACCAATGGCAGCAATATCACGAGCAACACAGTTATGCTCAGTACGAACACGCACTCTGGCATCTACCTTCATATCAGTAGAGCCAAAAGTAGCGACTCTATCAGCATTAAGTTGCTTTAATTCGGTATTAAGATCACTGCCTAATCCATCTAAGCGTCGCTTAATGAGTTCGAATGAGCCACCTTCTGCAACTGCTTGATTGGTGACACTTTCCTTATCTGCCATGTGAAACTCCATGAGATGAAAACAGTCATTAACGTGTTAATTAATGACTGCCTTACTTGGTTTAGATTGATTTAGCTTTGCTTTGTTAGCGTTAACTTTGCACTCAGTAAAAGATTACTTAGCGTCAGAGGTTTGTTTAACTGCTAGGTTTAAAATACTAGCCAAGGCACCTTTTTGTGAGTCATCAGCATTGTTAAGTGTTGATAACAACTTAGTCATGCTAATGTTTTTAATGGTCTCACTTGATGCTGCAGCCCCGCCAAGCACACCTTTTAAATCTTCAACGATGTTACGGTCACCATCAAGATGATCTTTAAACAGCTTTTGCACGGTTTCACTTTCATTAACTAAACCATCAAGTGATTTACCGACAGTAATAGACTTCATAAATTGACGTAAGAAGTCACCATCGCCACCCATAATATTAATATTGGCTTCACTTAATGCAGTACCTAATACACCCGCTTGTTTTTCAGCTAAATCAACACTGTTATCAAGTTTAGCTAAGGTAATTTCACGCTCTTGATTTAAGCGTAAACCAAAGGTTTCAAACTCTCGAGCCTGTTCTGACATGGCATTAAGCACTTCTTGTTTCTCACGTAAACCAGTCGCTTCAGCTAACGATTTCTCTTCAATGCCTTTCGCTTCAGCGGTTAACTTAAGCTCTAATGCTTTTGCTTCAGCTTCACCTTGTCTTTCATGAGCATCTGCGCGTGCTAGGGTAACTTGCGCTTCTGCTAAACCGTGTGATGCTGCTTCGGCTTGTTCACCTTCAGCGAGTATCTTCTTCGATTCAGCTTGTTTGCTGGCAGCTTTTAGCTCTGCTTCAGCAATGGTTTGCATTTTACGGGCTCTGTGTTCAGCAGCCTGTTCTTCCGCTTTTGCCGCTTCAATGTCTTTAACTAACGCTTCTTCAGCTTCCGCTTGCGCTTTAATGACCTGCTCATCTTTTAGACGATTTGCTTCAGAAACTACGCGTAAGTCTTTTATTAGCTCTTCTTCTTGAGCAACACTTTTCTCAACGGAAATTCTATCCCTTTGCACTTCTGCAATATTCTTCTTCTCAATCTCTAGTGCTTTTTCTTTATCAATACGTAGCGTTTCAACTTCTTTTTCTCTATCGATCTGCTCAATTTGACGTGCTCGGGTAACTTTTTCTTCTTCAATAGCAACTGCGCGTAATCTATTTTGCTCAGCAATATCTGCTTCACGTTGTTTATTTTCTTCCGCAACAGCAACCACTTGCTCTGTAGCAATACGGGCTTGCTCAGATTTACTGCGCTCTTCTTCAACAACTTTTGCCGTTTCAGCTTCTTCACGGGCTTTAACCGTAGCAATCTCTCGCTCTTGTTTTGCTTGGGCGTCCGCTAATTGGCGCTCTAACTCAAGACGCTTTTCATCAGCTTCAATATCTTGGCGTTTAATGCGAATTTCTTCTTGGCGTTTTAGATCGTTGGTTTCAACACTTTGCTGCGCAGTTAGCTCGGTAATACGGCGAATACCTTCCGCATCCATAATATTATTTGGATCTAAATCATTAATCGAAGTTTGCTCTAAAAAGTCGATGGCAACATCTTCTAAAACATAACCCGACAAATCTTGGCCAATCACTTCTTTGATCTTATCTCTAAAGCTATTTCGTTGAGTAAATAGTTCGGTAAAATCTAATTGTTTACCGACAGTTTTCAATGCTTCTGAGAACTTAGCTTCAAACAATTCTTGTAGTGTTTCAGGGTAAGAAGAACGCTCACAACCAACCTGCTTAGCAACACGTAAAATATCTTCTTTGGTTTCATTGACTCGGATATAAAAGGTAATAATGATGTCAGCACGGATGTTATCTTGACAAATAAGTCCTGAGCGACCTTTACGCTCTAACATCATGCGCTTAGTTGAAATATCCATGATTTCTTTTTTATGAATAATAGGGATAACCATGCCACCGGTGGTGCTTATTTCTGGCTCCGCACGGAGTTTATTGATAATAAGTGCCTGCCCTTGCTCAACTTTGTTATAAAACTTTGCGACCATAATCAGCAGTGAAAAGACGAACAGTGCGCCTAAAGCAATCGCTATATAAAGTGGTTCCATTACCATGTGTATATCCTCTTATTAAACTAGTGCCACGGCTTTGTGGCAAAAACTTCATTTTTAAACGGTTTGTTATTTTAAATTATTATTTACAAGCTATTTATCACTGGGTTTTAGAGTAACTCTTTTGGAAAAGGTGCAACGATATAGCTGTGTTTGTCACTACAATACTCAATCAATAGCACCTTATCGCCCATAGCAAGGCTATGCTCAGGTTCACAGCGTACATCTAGTAAAATCTCTGCCCCTTCATTTAAGACTCTTGCTTGACCAAAACTTGCGGTCACTTTACCGGTAGCGATGGTGGCATCACGCCCGACTAAGTGATTACTCGAAGCTGTTTCAACACTATCAAACATACCTCGAAGTGGGCGTATAAGTATTCCAGTAATAGGCAGGGAGATAAAGAAAACCAATGCAGTGCTTATCATGCCAGCTAGATAATATAACCAAGAAATACTTAATAAACTAAAGGCATAAATTTGCAGATAAACACTAATTAACCAACTGACTAATAAGATAATGCTTATAACTAATGTGAATGGCACACCCGTTAAGCCAAAAGTGAGGAGTAACCCGGTTAATGCACCAGCACTTGCGTTGATATCTGTATCAACATCTAAGTCTGCATCTATATCAGCGTCAGGAGTAAGATCTAAATCGATAATACCTAACATGCCAACCAACCAGTAGATGACTGCGATACCAAGTAAGGTGGAATAGATAACGGTAGGAAATTGGGCAGAAAAGTTTAGCAATGCTTCCATAATTCATCCTTAAAATATTTGGTATTTTGCTTTTTAGCGGCTGGCTTTTGTTCGAGGTAAAAGCTTAATTAACCATACGCCCATGACATATTATGTCAAGAGTTATCGTAGTAATGTAAATTTTGACAGGTAAATTAGCATAGTTAAAAGCAAATAGCTGTGAAAGTTTTAGCTTTCTTTTAGTTAAATATAATCCATTAGCATGATGATTTATTTAGCTTTAATCTATATGATAATAAATTAGGTTAAATTGGATACAATCAATATTAAGGAAATTAGCAAATGAAATGTACTAGTTGTAAAATAGGAGAGTTAAGACCCAGCTTTATCGAAGGACAATTTAGAGCGCATAACTGTTCACACTGTAATGGCGATTGGTTACTCATTGAAGATTATGTTGCTTGGAAAGAACGCAACCCTGAATATAGCTTTTCTGAAGATGCTAGTTGTGACGTTGAGGATTCAACATCAGCCTTATTGTGCCCAGTTTCAGGCTTAATTATGCGAAAGCTTCGCCTTTCACAGAACACTGAACATCGCATTGATTATAGTGCAAGTGTTGGCGGTGTCTGGTTAGATAAAGGAGAGTGGCAGCTTCTAAAAGAACAAGGTTTGGCAGGTTCATTAAACTCGGTACTTACCAGCCACTGGCAACGTAATATTCGTATCAACAATACCAAAGACAACTTTACTGCAATCTATACTGACAAATTTGGCGATGACAGCTATCAAAGAGTAAAAGCGCTTAGAGAGTGGTTAGTTGAGCAACCTAATAAAGCAGATTTAAGAGCATACATACTCGCTGAAGATCCCTACTCTGCAGAAAAGTAAAATATACAATTACTGCATTGCAAGAACCAGGGTTAAAAAATATTAAATTTTTTAACCCCTTTTTCATTTCCCCATCGTTTAACTGATAAGTAAGTTATTTCTTTAACCGAAAAGAAAGACTTATGCCAATTGGAAGAACAGTGTGATCACACCTCTTTAATCTTAATGTTAGCGAGGAAGTATAATGAAAAAAATAGCAATAATAACTTTATTAGCTGGGGCAACCACTTTTAGTTTATTTGCCTTTATGGCGTTTTTAATTAGTAGCGACAAAGTAAATTTAACGGTGCCACCAGATGATGTGCCCATAACAGTGATGACTCTACCTGATGAGCAACCAGCACAAGATAAACCAAGACCAAATTTACAACCTCCTACTCCTCCGCCAGCACCACAAAGAACGGTTGAGTCTCCAGATGCGGGAGAAACTGAATCTGGCTATAACTATACCCCTCCGGGTATACAAATAGCTAACAACCCAATAAACACTATCATTTTAGGTAATAAAAGTGATGGCGAAGCAAGACCGTTAGTCAGGGTAAACCCTAAATACCCTATTGGAGCTGCTAGAGACGGTATAGAAGGTTGGGTAGTTTTAGCTTTTGATATCAACCCGATTGGTCAAGTGGTTAATATTTCAGTTGTTGACTCTCAACCTAAACGTATTTTTGACAAAGCGGCTAAGCAAGCACTTAGAAAGTGGAAATATAAAGCTAAATCAGTTGACGGCAAGGCTGTTGCGCAGCAGAATTTCACAGTGCAATTAGATTTTAAAATGTCTCAATCCAGCTAGGGAAAAGTAGGAAATAATTTGAAGTTACCCTCAATGATAAAGGGTTGGTTAAACCCCGCTGTAACGCCTGAAAAGTTGTTGATTGACTATGTCTCTACCGGTAATAAAAAGTGTTTAGCTTTACTGGTAGAGCAGTTTAACTTATCACTTTTCCATTATCTGTTAAGCCTGTCAAATAAAGAGCTGGCCGAAGACGTGATACAAATAACCTGGTTAAAAGTAATGAAAAATAACAGTAAAACACACACCAATGTTAAAAGCTGGTTATTTACCATTGCGCGTCGTACATTAATAGATGAGCTTAGACAGCAACAAAAATGGCAATACCAAGCACTGGAAGATGACCATATTGTTTCAACTAACTTATCAGATGAATTAGAAAACACTGATGAATTAAAGCGGTTTAATGAAGCGATATCCGCTTTACCTTTTTATCAAAAGGAAGCATTTATCTTTCAGCAAGAAGGTTTTTCTATTTTAGAGATTTGTCAGTTAACTGATGAGAACTTTGAGACAATTAAAAGCCGTTTACGTTACGCCCGCAATAACCTTAAAGCACTGCTAGGAAAAGCATCATGACAGGCAAAGATTTTGATAAAGAAATAAGTGAACTTTATCAACAAAGAAAAGCACAAGTTGTTGCTCCTACAATAGATCTTCAACAAAAACCTTTAGTAACCAACTATCACCCAACGAAATTATTGTCGCTTTTTGTCGCTGGCGGTATTGCTTCATTTGGTGTTATGGCAATCATAAGTCACCTTTCTTCTCCCCCAAGCGAAGTGACAATAACAAAAGTGACTGAGCAGCCAATTAAACTTATTGATTTACCACCGCAAGAAGCAGATGAAAAACAAGTTTTAGTTGCTAAGTCATTACCAACAAAGCCTGAAAGTAACTTAGCTAAACTTGCTCACGGCACTGAATTACAAGTAACACAAAACAATGAACAGTCTATGTCAGAAGTTATCAATGTTGAGGCTTTAATTACTCCTGTGAGTCTGCCTACATTAACAGCACCAAAAGTAACTTTAGAGCCAACATATAAAGTACTACCAGAATATTCTCTCAGCGCAAGAAAAGCTCAGCAAACCGGTGAAGTAGTGCTTCGCTATCAAATCGACTCAGCGGGGAAAGTCACCAATATAACGCTTATCTCTAGCGATGTTAGCAGAGAATTACAACGTTCAGCCAAAAAAGCTTTAACACAATGGCGATATAAACCAAGTAATTCGCTACCTGGTGAGCAAGTAGTCACTTTTCAGTTTACTATTGAAGAAAAAGGTTAAAGACGAGTATTAACGGCATAGTGAAGCGCACGGTAATGTATCTTGCCAATATTCTAGCTCACAATTTATTGCTCTGTTGTGCCCCCTTAACTAACAGGCTAAAATATAATTATATTTTTAAACCTTCTAGGTAATCATGTCCCTAAATTCTGCTCCCTTAACCAGTGAACAACTCGATAGCATTGAAAAGTACGACGAAGAAAAGCGCTTAAGCTATCTTTTACAGCAAGTTGTTAGCAACAAAGCAGTATGGATACTTGCTGATGAGCATGGTTGTGTCATGTTAAATACCGACGATGAAGATTGCGTTCCTGTATGGCCTAATGAAGAATTTGCTCAACGTTGGGCTACTGACGAATGGCAAGCATGCCAAGCGCAAGCTATTCCATTAGCCAAATGGTACAGTCGTTGGAGTATGGGATTAGAAGATGATGAGCTCGCTTTAGTCGTTTTCCCCAATCAAGATAACCAAGGTTTAGTGCTATACCCTGAAGAGTTTGAAGCATACCTGCTAAAAGAGACAAAAAAACAAAATAGGAAATAACATCGCATAGCTGACAGTATTCTCTGTTTAAGTATTCTCTGATTGAGTATTGAGTGCTCTTTGTTTATATTGTATTCACTAAGTATAGACATATGTGCAAGGATAAGATGTCAGCCACTCCGATTGAAGAAAATACTCAACTCTTTGAGCTCCAGCCAGGAAAATACCTCGATTTACAAATTAACAACCCTGTACCACTGCGACTGAAGTTACCACTTATTGGATACGAGCTTGGTAAATACATTATTTTAAAGCACCCTCGTTCGACTAATAAGTCTGAATATAAAGACGTGTTAGTTGAAGGTAATGTGCTAATTATTCGGTATCTAATGGAAGGGAATAAAGGGGAGTGTTTTGCTTTTCGCTCAACAATCAAAAGTGTCAGTCAGTTTCCAGAAAAGATGCTCTTCATTGAGTACCCGAAAAAGATTGAGAATCGCCAACTTCGTACACAACAACGCACCAGTATTCACTTACCTGCATTAATCATGTTAGAAGCCTCTAACGATGACAAAGCCACCCAAATTAATGGCATCATAGGGGATATTTCTTCCAAGGGTTGTGGTTTTACTTTTAAAACCAAAAGCGCCAACGCAAAGGTTAATAAAAGAGATATTTTTGTCTGCTTACAAAGTCCTACTGACGGTGAAGTAAAGATCCCAGCGAGAGTGTGTAATAGTCGCAACGAAAAAGGCACTGTCAGTGTTGGTATTCAATTCATTGATGAAGGTAAACTAGTGCCTAGGTTGCTCAGTGAATTATTTATTGAAACCGCAATAAACTAATACCTGTTTAAAAAGAGTAAAAAGGAAAATAATGGAAATTCGTACTGGTGGCTTACACACCTCTGAAGTTATCTCTTTATTAGAAGAACATCACCAAGATATGTTAATGCACTCACCTCCCAAAAGTGTCCATGCGCTCGATTTATCAAAACTAGAACAGGCTGACATTACTTTTTTCAGTGTCTGGCAAAATCAAGCTCTCGCAGGTTGTGGTGCATTAAAAGCGCTAGATAAAAGCCACGCTGAAATTAAGTCTATGCGCACTAGCAAAGACTTCTTACGCCAAGGTGTCGCTAAATTATTATTAGAGCATATGCTTATTCAGGCCAGTGCTCGCGGTTATAAAAAACTTAGTTTAGAAACTGGCACTGCTGATGCTTTTAAACCAGCGCAAAAGCTTTACCAACAGCAGGGCTTTACCGAGTGTTTACCTTTTGCTGATTATCAACAAGATCCTTACAGCACGTTTATGTCAAAAGACTTAGGCTAATTTTGAATTAAAAAAAGCCGCTAGATATTACCAACATCTAGCGGCTTTTAAGTTTAAGATTATCGCTCATTCAATAACTTGCTAGTTAGCTAGTTAGCTAGTTAAGTGATGTTGATGGAAACGTAAATGCGCTTCAATAAAGCTACTAATAAAGTAATAACTATGGTCATAGCCTTCATGTAAATTTAACTCTAACGGATAGCCACTTTTTTCTGCTGATGCTTGTAAAGTTTCTGGTTTTAGCTGCTCTATAAGGAAGTTATCTGCTTCCCCTTGATCAACCCTTGCAGGAACAAACTGCTTCACATCTGTCTCTTATACACATCTGA
>CAJXPG010000032.1 GCA_913057925.1 uncultured Colwellia sp.
ATCTAGTACGGTCTCGTGGGCTCGGAGATGTGTATAAGAGACAGATATTAAATCATCCATTAACTTCTTTTTAATTTCTAATTGATCATCCGCAGACAGTTGATATTTTTCTGCTAATAATTGGTAATCACTTGGCGCTAAACTAACGGTGAGGCGAGGGCGTTTTGGTCTTTTATTGATAGGAAGGCCTAGAATATCTCTGATTTGATCAGATGGACTTAAACCAGCATCAAGTGCTTGTTTACGAATAGATAGTTGGATTTTTTCATCCATATCAAACGCAACTTGCACCGCTTTTATTGCTTTAACAGAAGATTGCCATTTTTCTGGGATTTGTCTCGCCATGTTACTTTCCAGTTGTTTTTTGACTAACTTGCAGGATACATATCTATTATATCAGTGATTGGTCTAAATAAAGTTAAGCAAACTTCGGTATCGCCATCTTGCCACACTTCAATATCAACCCCTTTACTTTGATCTTCATTATAAAGGCTATAAAGTTCAAACTGTTCGCCACTATCTTTGCCTTCATACGCTGATAAGTTCTCACTACGATGATCTTTGCGGTGAAAGTAGCCAACTTTAGCAAAAGTACTTTGCTGGTATTGCTCACTGCTCCACATCGAAGTTAATGAGTTATCAGCTTGTCTATCTAAAAAGGCATTACCTGGTTCATCAAAAACCTCAGCAAAACTGTCTAAATCAAAAAGTTGTTCAACATCTTCATGTTGTATTTTTAAAGAGAGTTTTAGTTCAGTGACATCATCCACTTCAAGGGATAGAAAAATCTCTAAAGCATTTGTGCCAACAAGTGCCCATTCGGTTTGTACTTTATCTTCAAACTCATAACTATTGACCGCCTTAACTTGAAACTGTTGTTGGCGTAGAGATTCTGGTAAGGCAAAGCTATCCGTTAATACAATAATGTCATCAATGAGTAATTGATTAACCTGTGTTAACTTTCTTGGCTCTTTGGTGTTTTTTTTGAAAATATTTTTTAAGAAACTCATAAGTCTGCCTAAGTTGAAAAGGGCAGCTACTTACAACAATGTAGATGTTGAAAAGTAGTGCCCATTGCTTTGCTGAAAAGTCTAAACTATGTGCTAATGACTCACACTAAATTTACTTTTGTTTAGCTTTTAAGCGCTCAAGTACTGAGTTAGCACTATTGTCTTGTGAGCCAATACCTGCAGCTTTTAACTGTGCTTGTAAAGAGGTATCTGAATCTTCTGACTCAAGCAATTCAGCTGCTTTCATCTTATCATCAAATTTTTGCTGTTTAGCCTTAATGCGCTCTAAAGAATCTTTAGCACTCAATAGTTTAGAATTACTTGATGAAAAGTTATCAGTGATTGCAGATGTCGCTTTTTGCACGCTCTCAGTGGTCTTTACCATTGACAGTTGACGCTTATGTTCAGCAACTTGACGCTCACTTTTCTTCACTAGCTCCTTTAAACGTTCAGCATTACCGCTAAAGCTATCATGGGCTTGCTGCTGTGTTGCCAAGTCACTTTCTAAGTTGGCAATCTTTTCTGCAACAGCTAATGCAAGTGTCTCATCACCTTTTTCTAAAGCTTGAGTTGCATAGCCTTCATGCTCGGTAATCTCACGTGTTAAACGATCAACTTCGCGCTTTGCAGACATTTGTTCTGCCATAACACCCGTTAAATCACGCTTTGCTTTGGTTAAGTGATTCTCTGCATCACGGATCTCTTGTTCAAAAATACGGGTAGCATTGGCATCAATGATTGCTTCACCAGCTTCTGATGCACCACCGCGAACAGCGGTCATAATCTTTTTAAATATACTCATAATTAACTCCACTCATTCCTAATATTGGATAAATAAGGTGACTCTGGTTAGTTTACTAACGTAAGTAGTCACTCATATCATCGATAACTTCTATGGCATTGTTGCTTAATACTGCTAACTCATGCTCGACATCAGCAAAGCTTGAATTAATAGATAAGGCACCAAAAACTACATACTTGTCACCAATTTTTGAAAAAGATGACAATGGCATAGGGATGTTCATCTCCAACATGCTTTCATGCATTGCATTAACGCATTCGGTCTTAACTTCTTCTGCGCCCCATAAGTAACTGATGCAAAGAATTTGATCTTCGGTTACCGAAACAAAAACCGGTAATTCTTCACGTCCAATAATACTGATTTGTAAGACGTCAACTTCGCCTGAAATTGGCTGGCAATCAAAAGACAATCCTGTATCTGAGTTATCTGCCAAGCTGTTTAAGTGATCGGCTATAGTATGAATATTCATGTATTTCCTATCCTTCCTTTCTTTAATGAAAAAGTTAGATGACATATTATGTCGTCTGAGTTAAATTTAACACCTTGACATAATATGTCAAGGTGTTTTTGTAAACTATTTAGTTGTTGGTTTAAATGCTTATTGCTCATCGGTGTGAGGCATTCACATAGGTCAACTATGCTACATTCCACGCACAAGGAGCAAAATTATTTGTTCTTAATTTAAACCTTGCTGGTCTTGCCACGCTTTTTGGTGCAACTGATAAATGGTATGGCTCCCTAAGATATTAATACCGATATCTTCTTTATCTTGGTAAAAATTGTTTGGGAAAATAAAAGCCGCCTTTAATATAGCTAAATTTAGCCACTGATGCGCTACTGGTAGCTCAGTTAGTTTGTTTAATCTTGTTAATGGGCTAGCGCCAGTTTTTGCGGCAATTGTCCATCCCCACTCACCAAAGCTAGGCACATTGTCATGGTATTGTTCAACATGAGCAAAGTGAGCAGCAGCCAAGGTATTACCAATCGCAATGAAAGAGTCTTTAGCGTGGTATGGGCTGGTTGATTGAATTGCGATCAAGCCATCACCAGACAGTAGCTGATTTAATCTGGCATAAAAGTTAACCGAATAAAGCTTGTTTAAATCTGGATGGCTTGGGTCGGGCAAATCAACAATAATGGCATCAAAATTTTGTTTAGTTTTGAGTAAATCATTAATGGCAATAAAGGCATCTGCTCGTAAAATTGTAACCCTGTTATCTTGTAAACTACGCTGGTTCAGCTGGAGTATTTGTTGTGCTAATCTCGCCTGAACTTTATCAGTAGGCTGTTGAAAAATATCAATGAGCTCGCTGTCTAAGTCAATTAAGGTGACTTTCTTAGGGTTATATTTTAATACATCCCTTAACGCTAAACCGTCACCACCACCAATAATAAGAATATTTTCTTGTCGGGCAGAGCCTGCCATGACGGGAGCCACTAAATAATCGTGATAAATATGCTCGTCAATTGAAGAAAACTGCAAACGACCATTTAAGTAGAAATTGATAACATTATCTTGTTCTAGCCCCATGTGACGTTCAGTAAAAGTTAACTGCTGATAACGGGTTTTATCACTATGAACAACTTTATCTAAATAAAGCAAACTATTCATTTGATTGAGCCACTGGTTACCATAACTGAACATTAAAACAATCACCAAAGCTAAACCGCAATGTAGGGCGACAAAGGTTTTTCGCCAAGTAAGGTGTTGCCAATAGCGCAGAATAAAAAAGCTACCAGCAATAAGATTTAAACTTGCCGTTAAAGCGGCGGCTTTACTAATATCAATACTGAGTAAAAAGATGACCCAAATGGCAGCACCTATACCTGCGCCAACATAATCGGCACCATAAATTGTCCCTAAATTATTAGCGAGGTGTTGTTGATGAATATGCTCTCTGATCCTGGCAATTAACGGTATTTCCATACCAATAAAAAAACCAAGAATTACCCCGAAAAAATAAGGGCTATTAAAAGCAAGCCAGCTAAGCTGTTTGAATATTCCCCCTTGAGGCTTCATGTCTGGGGGCAATGAAAACATGGTGGCGATAACTTCAGGAAAAATTTGTGTGATGGCAATGAGGCCGCCAATAATTAATATAGCTGAGCTGCCAATCAGCGCGATGATAAGCTCTAACCAAACAAAACCATTGAATGCACAGCGTACTTTTCGCGCGGCGAAAGCACCAAGTCCCATAGAAACAATCATTAAGCCAATCATGGTATAGATTGTACTTTCCATCACGCCTAAAACCCGCCCAGCATAATGAGATAACAAGTACTCATAAATAAGGCCACAGCCGGCTAATACCGCCATCGTTAAAATGAGTAAAGTGTCATCGAGTAGGTGCGACTTAGATTTAACTTGAGCGTTTTGAAGATCTTGAGGTAAAGAATCGTTTGGTAATGCGCTTTTTGACATAGTGGTTACTAATGGTTTAGAGAATAGGTAGGAGGAGGTATATATTAAACGAAGTGATGTTTAATTTCTGATACCGCCTGCTTAGGGAGCAGGCGGTAACTTTGTAGAGCAAGTTAAGCCATCAGTGCTGTTAAGATAAGTGCAATAGCAATACTGGTTGCCATTTCAATACTGGCAACACCAATGTTATGTTGTTGATCTACCTCTTCAACTAAGTTGATTCCCCACAGTACAATACGTTTAGCAATAGCGGTTAACATAGCGACAAGTAATGTCATCACTACACCAAACACTAACCAACCTATTAAGTTAATCACCAGTGTTTCTGGACTATAAACTAGGAAGTAACTGGCAGCAGTTACTGCTAATGCAGTACTGATCACTTGACCACTGTAGCGGATGGCTAGGGCAAGCTGACCATTACTTAACGCTTCTTGTAAGCAATCTTCTTGATTGTTTTTCGCGTATTGTTTTTCACGAATACGCGTAACAATAACAAGTACCGCTTGCGCCACCACAAAACCACTGGTAATGGCGATAAACGTACTCAAGTCTAAGCCGTCAACCCAAAGCAATACCGCGCGAATAATGATGGCGGTGGCAATTGCTCCTGCTGCATCGATAATACCGATAGTCAGGTTTTTCTCTATGATTAGTGCGTTTTTATCTAAATGTTGTAAAGCGACTTTATCGTGGATGATTCGGCCAACTTTTATTAGCAATAAACCATAACCACCATACGCTAACATGCCTATTGCTTCCATCGCGTAACTGCTTGCAGCTTCGCCAGTAATTGCGCCAGTTAAAACAATGCCTAAGGCTAAGATACTACCGGCAACGCTGATACCAAAGGCAAAATTATCTTCTTTAGCTAACTCTTCAGTACTATTTACTTTTGCACTCAGTCCAGAAAGAAAACGCATCGCCCCTAATAAAAGGATGGCAATAGAAACGTCAATGGCTAAGTAAATAAGTAGATCTTGATTAACACCAACGAGTTCGATCAATGTATTCATAATATTGTTATTCCTATGTTCTTTTTATTCACTACTTCCCGCGTCTAAAACCGCGAGATGTGTTGGTGTTTGAGTTTCTAAAACTTGAGTTTTTACTTTTCGATTTACTGGCATAGCTACTTTTTTTCACGCTATTTGTACGAAAACGATTTGCACTGGTTTGAGCGGTTTTACTTTGGCTAGATAAACTTGATGAACCCGCTCTATTTTTGCTGTATGGACTGGTAAATTTTTGTCCACGGCTGCTAAATGATTTTTTAGTGCGTCTATCCAGCGAGGTTTGTCTTTTCAGCTGCGTTGGTGAGCTGTAGCGTGTTCGACCATAATCGTTATAGTAGCTGTAGTTACGGTGTCTGCCCCAGTCATTGTAATAAGTGCGGCGACCAAATAAGTCACCCATCATAGAGTACATACCATACCAGGCCCAAAATGACATGCCATTACTACCCGTTTGCCAGCTGCCGTAATTTGGGTTACCTATAAGTTGCTCGCCAGTGCCAAAATCTTGGGCATTATTTGCTTGCTGGCTTTGAGATTTAGATAAAGAGTTAATCCGCGGCAATTGGCCATCTGACATATCTGCAAGCACATTGAGCGGATCGCTCAAGGCATCAGAGTAAAGCACTGGGTCTGCGGCTTGATAAATGTTAAGTAACTCATTGTATTGCGCTTGTGAAGATTCAAACATTTGTGGCTGAGTCTTTACGGTATTTACTCTGTCTAACAGCGCTTTATACATAGGGCCATCGACCGAAGCATCTTTACGAAACTCATTAATCAATGGTGTTAAGTTGGCTTTCTTTGTAACCACCTTATCCGCGTATTGATTAATTAAGTTTGCATTGCGGATCTGGCCATTATTTAAGGCTTCTCCTAACTGAGCAACGCGTTGTTCAGTTATAGGAAGTTGTTGCTCTATTTGCTCTTTTACAGGATCACCGCAGCCAAAGAGACTAAGTGCGGTAATTGTGATTAAGAGCAATAAAAAAGGTGTTTTTAGTAAGTGCATTTCTGCCATCATCTCCTCAAAAATGCTATGTTAGTGAAAATAGTAATAAATATTAACTACTAATCATAGACAAGTATCAATTAATAGCACTATCGACATATTATGTCTATAGGTAACACTTGCTTAATAAGGAATTATTGTGAGCTTATCCTTTTCTCCTGTTCTACTGAAAAAGCAAACAACGAGTTGGCAGCACTTTGTCGATCAACATGCCAATATTTGTGATGATTTATCATCAGAGCAGCTTACGGCGTTTAAACAAGCGATCACTTTAAGTGACTTTATCTTAAAAAGTGCCTTACAAGCACCTGAATTGGTTGTTGAATTGTTCAAACAACCAAGCGAAGAAGTATTACCAGATTATAAGCAGTTGTTAACGTCTCAATTAAGCGAATGTCACGATGAAGCTCAACTTCACCGGTTATTAAGACGGTTTCGCTTACAGCAGATGGTGAAAATTGCTGTCGATGATTTAGTGTTTAATATCAGTTTAGATAGCTCTTTAGCAAGATTATCTTCATTGGCAGATGAACTTATTTTGGCAAGCTTATCTTGGCTAACTGATTTTTGTCAGCAAAAATGGGGCACGCCTACTAACGCAAAAGGAGAGCCTCAGATCTTACTTGTTTATGGTATGGGGAAATTAGGCGGAAAAGAGCTAAACTTTTCTTCCGATATTGATCTTATTTTTACTTATCCTGAAAGTGGTGAAACGGTAGGGTGTCGTCGTAGTTTAGATAATCAGCAATTCTTTACTCGTTTAGCGCAAAAATTGATTGCCTCACTTCATCAAGTCACTGCAGATGGTTTTGTCTATCGTGTTGATATGAGGTTAAGACCATTTGGCGATAGTGGTCCCTTGGTGCTAACTTTTAATGCCATGGAAGATTACTACCAAGAGCAGGGGCGAGACTGGGAACGTTACGCCATGCTGAAAGCGCGAGTTATTGGGGATTCTCAATATCATCAGCAATTATCAAGTATGCTCAGACCTTTTGTTTACCGACGTTATATTGATTTTAGTGTTATCGACAGTTTACGTCGTATGAAAATGATGATTGCCCAGGAGGTCCGACGTAAGCAATTAACTAACAATATCAAGTTAGGTGCCGGTGGTATTCGTGAGATTGAGTTTATCGTACAAGTATTTCAATTAATTCGAGGTGGTCGAGTTAAGGAGTTACAACAACGAAGTTTACTTACCGTATTACCAAAGTTGGTTGAGTCAGGTGAAATTGCAGAAACTAATAAGCAAGTCCTTGAAAGTGCTTATCGCTTTTTACGCCGAGTTGAAAATATTATTCAAGCTTTAGCTGATAAACAAACCCAAACATTGCCGGATAATGAGTTGGATCAACAAAGGATCCTGACCGTGCTTGGTATTGAAAACTGGTCTGCTTTTTTAACAGTTTTGGCAAAACATATGGACAGTGTGCATCAAGAGTTTGATTTACTGATTGGTATAGATAGTCCTAATCATCAAGCCCCAGATGAGCATTGGGTCACGCTTTGGCATAGCAGGTGGGATGATGAAGAATCGATTAACTGGTTAGCGCAAGAAGGGGTTACTTGGCAATGCGAAGATGTTTGGCGAGTAATCAGTGACTTTAGAGAAGATGTTGGCAGACGAAGCCTGGGAAATAGAGGCCGACAAGTCCTTGATAAATTAATCCCTTTGCTACTTTGCCGTTTACAAAAAGACAGTAACGCCAGTCAGGTATTATTTCGAGTATTGCAGGTTTTTAGTCAAATAGTGACCCGAACTGCTTACTTAGAGTTACTGTTCGAAAACGATGGGGCGTTAAAGCAATTAATACAACTGTGCCAGGCAAGTAGCTGGGTAGCAGATTATATTGCTAAGTATCCAATATTACTCGATGAACTTATCGATCCTAAATTACTGCATAATCCACCGCAGCTTTCTGCTTATGCTGAAGAGTTACGCGAAAAGATGTTGCGAGTTCCTGAAGATGATCTGGAAGCGCAGATGGAGTCTCTTCGCCAATACAAGCAATCTCAGCAGTTACGAATAGCGGCTGCAGAAATTGCCGAAGTATTACCCGTTTCAAAAGTGAGTGAGCACTTAACAGCATTAGCCGAAGCTATTTTGTCTGAAGTGATCCAACTTGCGTGGCAACATGTCAGTGAACGATTTGGGGTGCCAACCTCTTGTGTCGATGGTACAAAAGAAAAAGGCTTTGGTGTTATTGCCTACGGGAAAACTGGTGGAGTTGAACTGGGATATAGCTCAGACCTTGATTTGGTTTTTGTTCATCATAGTGAGCCTGATGAAGTAACAACTGGCCGAGCTGATGGAAGTAAATCAGTGGCTGCTAGTCAGTTTTATATGAAGTTGGCTCAGCGGATTATGCATATTTTTAATACGCGTATGAATAGCGGGATTTTATATGAATTGGATATGCGCTTAAGGCCATCAGGCAACTCAGGCGTGTTGGTGGTACATTTAAATACTTTCGCTCAATATCAACATGAAGATGCCTGGACCTGGGAGCATCAAGCGTTAGTTAGAGCCAGAATGATATTTGGTAACAAGCAATTACACGACTTATTCAAAATAGTCAGAGCTGAGGTACTTTCCAAGCCACGGGATAAAAATGAACTGTGTCACGATATCATTGAGATGCGCGAGAAGATGCGCAATCATTTAGATAAATCAACTGATGATAATTTTGATATAAAGCAAGGGCACGGCGGCTTGGTTGATATTGAGTTTCTTGCGCAGTTTTTAGTACTTGCCAATGCGAATAATCACGATGAGTTATTATCAGCTTGTGATAATTTAGGTATTTTTAGGCTGTTGCAACAGCATGCCTTATTAGAAGCTGATGAGAAAAACTTATTAAGTGATATGTACCAAACATTAAGAGCCTTAGGGCATCAAGCAACAATGCAAAACGCAGGGCAGTTAATAGCAAAAGAGAATGTTAGTGGGCAACATGCCATTATCGATATTTGGCAAAAATATCTAACCTCAACTCGGGTTAAGAGATAAGTTAAGTAACTAAAATTAATAGCGTTATAATTACCACGCGCCTCTAGCTTGATAATTTTTATTAATTCAAGGCAAATTCATTAGCAATAGTTATTCTATTGTTGATGAATTTAACGACGAAGTAAGGAAAAGTAGCAGCTAGAGAGCTATTTATTATCCCGAGCTGAGGTTATCTAGTGAATTAATTCAGTAAAAGTAACTCTTTAAAGGGAGTTAATAGGGGTTGTCACTTTCAAGTAGAATGCACTCTTCATCAAGAAAGTCATGGGGAGCGCTTTCTATCACAACCACAGCACGTTGACGATTACAAAAGAAAGTTGAAAGCCCTGATGGGAAATGGCCTTCAACCCCTTTCGTTATTTGCCAAGCCGTTTTTAAGATATTTTTTTCAATTCTAAACGGATCTTTAATGACATAATCACGGTTCAGCCACCAAATAAGTTCAATACCCTCTTTTTCAGAGTACTCGGAGAGCTTTTGGTGTAATGTTTGCCCACGTCTAAACGGTCTAGATTCGACACTGCCTTGCCAATTTTTTTTGTAAGGCCTAACTACCATTTCTCTTGCTTGCAGTAACTTTGATAAGTCTCCTTTAGGCTCTGGTAAGAAAACAATGTTGTTACGAATTTTAGGACCTTTTGAATCCATGTCTCCATGTAAATTAGCATAAAATTTAGATAATCCTATAGCTGCTGCATTATCAGTACTTCTACCTTGCTGATATTTATCCCTTTTACTCTTAGCTTGTTGGAGTGTTGCTTCGACTTCTGCTTCAGAGGTAGTGATTGTGGTTTCATCGACTTTTCCTAACGAACCATCTAGAGAAAGTAAAAAATCTTGGTTAGCAAAAAATGCCCAAGCCAACGCGATGAGAAAAATACCTAATATAAGATTTCGCAGCCAAAAGTTCATTGGTTAATCAATACCTTTGAGAACATTATGTTAATTATAGTCACTTTACGTAAAGAATGATTTTTATTCAAATGTCTAAATACTATTCCTACTTATAAAGCGACTTATCATCTTCACTTGGTCTAGTTTTAAAGCGTCGGTGTAGCCACATATATTGATCGGGCTGAACTAAAATAGCTTTTTCGAGTTCTTGGTTTACCCTAATTAAATCTTGCTCATCGTTATCCGTTGGAAAATTTTCAAGTGGCGGTGATATTTCAATAGTATAACCACTACCATCAGTATTTCTTCGTGGAATAATCATCATGGTTTTCGCTCGCTTTTTTCGTGCGAAAATAAGCGTGCCAGTCGTAGTCGCTGTATCTTTTACTGCGAAGAATGGTACAAATAAGCTTTTATTACGGCCATAGTCTTGGTCAGGTAAATAAACACAAGCATCTTGATCATTTAATGCCCTAAGTAAGCCTTTAACATCGCGTTTTCCTAACATATACTTATTAGAACGACCTCTACCTCTATGCTGGAAGAACTCCATAAGTTGGTTGTTATGCGGACGATAAAATACCACCATAGGGTTGTTAATCCCGGCGCCACGAGCACATATTTCCAGACAAAGGTTATGCATTCCTAACAACAATACTCCGTTTCCTTCAGCTTGTGCTGATGTTATATGGTGCGCACCTGATATTTTCATCTTTCTGGCAACTCGCCAATCTGGCCACCACCAGCCCATACCCGTTTCAAAAAGGGCGATGCCGGTATTTTCAAAATTCTTTTTCAAGATGGTTTGCAACTCAGCTTCAGTTTTTTCAGGGAAGCAGAGTCTCAAATTGGTTAAGGCAACGTGTTTTCGCTTTGAGGCCATCTTAAAAATTAGTCTTCCTAACACTCTGCCCATGGCTAATTGCATTTTAAAAGGTAGCCAAGAAATGCTATATAAGATGAAAACACCTAACCAAGTTAACCAATACTTAGGTAATAGAAAACTAGCTTTGAAGTTCGGTTGTAATACTTTATTTCTACTCAATGTTTTATCTCATATAGCCTGTATTTCAATTATGTTTGATTATACGCAAGTTAGATCGCCCAGAGCAATGAAGTTATTTCCCACTTACATTAGTTTTTGCAGTAGAATAGCCGCCAAGAGATAATTATTGGTGTTTTGAGACTTTTTAATGGATGCAGTGGTTGACCAAGCAGTAAGCAATGGCGAAATAGAGCTTATTATTGGAAATTCTAAACGGAATTTTTCTGGTATTACTTCAACTATGTTGCAAGTGGTTTCTTACCAAAAACATATGATCCCGCTGCGTGTGATGGGGAAAAACAATCTCACAGACCCAAGCTTAGCTATTGGCTTTTGGCAAGTCGTTAAAATGTGTCAGCAACCACTATCAAATGGCAAATATCGAATATTCCATGCTCGTCGTGTTGATGAAATGATCCAAGGGGTTATTTTAAAGTACCTTTTCAGAGCGAAAATCAAACTTGTCTTTAGTTCTGCCGCTCAGCGTAAACGTGCTCGCTTTACCCGCTGGCTAACAAGGCGAATGGATGCTGTTATTGCGATGTGTCAAGCGTCAGCAACATATTTAGAAAACCCTCCTAGTACAATTATTTATCATGGAGTTAATACCAATTCATACAAAGTTGCTGATAATAAAGTAGCAGCATGGCAAGAATTACCTTTGCTAGAACCTTTAGCGGATAAAGGTAGGCGTGGTATTGCGATTTTAGGGCGAGTTAGGAAGCAAAAAGGTGTGCACCTGTTTGTTCAAAGCTGCATTGAGTTACTGAATGATTACCCTGATTACACCGCTGTCGTAGTTGGTGGTGTTGCTGCGAAGCATGAAAAATTTAACCAAGAACTGAAAGATAGTGTTGCCAAGGCCGGGCTATCTGAGCGAATAATTTTTGCAGGCGAGCAAAACTTTGCAGATATCCCAACAATTTTTAGCAGCTTATCGCTTGTTGTAGCCTTGAGTGAAAATGAAGGTTTTGGTTTAACAGTCCTTGAAGCCATGAGTAGTGGCGCAGCAGTACTTGCCAGTGAAGCAGGTGCTTGGCCTGAAGTAATTCGTCAAGGTGTTGATGGCTATGTTGTGCCGGTAAATGATTTAGCGGCAGTTAAAGAAAAGATGGCTTTATTATTGAGTGATGAAACTAAGCTTGCACAAATGGGGCACTCAGGCCGACAACGTGTAGAAGAGCATTATTCTGTAGAAAGGGAAGCAAAAGAGCTTACCCGTTTTCTTAAAGCTTTAGTTTAAGGTTTATTAAGGTTTAGTTTAATGCTTGTTTTAAAGCTTCGTTTCCCGGCTTAGCTGAGAAATTTGGCGTAAAGCAATAAACTTGATGAACAAAAAAAGCCCCAAGCAATTTTATTGCTTGGGGCTTTTTTTTTCTGACATACGATACTTTTCTAGCTCGGTTAATTGGAAAACCGATTAATTCGCTACCATTAACCCAGAGTTTATGGCGGTGATATCTTCATCAGTGATAGTACCTGCAGCGCGTTTTAATAATAAAACGTTTTGAATATAAGCATAACGTGTTGATGATAAGTTACGTTTAGCATTATATAAATTACGCGTGCTGTCTAAAACATCAACGATAGTACGAGTACCTACTTCAAAACCTGCTTCAGTTGCTTCTAATGCTTTTTGAGCACTTAATACTGACTGTTCAAACGCTTTAATCGCTGAAATTGCCGCGATGACAGTGTTGTAAGCATTTCGAGTAGTACGAACTACACTACGATGCGTTAATGATAAATCTTGGCTAGCTGATACGAAACTGTTTTGTGCTTTACGTACAGAACTTTGAATCGCGCCACCAGAATAAATTGGTACATTTAATTGCACGCCAACAGAATAACCATTTACCCCTGGGGCATCGATAGTACCAAGGCTTGTTGTTGTTTCATCGTCTTTACCGCTGTAGCTAGCACCAAAATCTAGCGTAGGGTAGTGACCTGAACGGGCGATACTAATATTATCTTGGGCGATATCAATACCAACCTTAGCGGTAATTAAATCGAGGTTTTTTGCTTCGGCAGTAACTTGCCATTCATCAGCACTGTTTGGTACCGGAGTGTTAGTACTAAAACGCTCGGTATTAAGCACACTAACATTCTTAGGGTAAGCGTTGGTGATAACTCTTAACTCTTCTTCCGCTTGGAAGATAGCATTTTCAGCACGAATTTCTTCTGTTACCGCACTATCATATTGTGCCTGTGCTTCATAAACGTCGGTAATTGCAGTTAAGCCAACAGAGAAGCGTTGTTTAGTTTGCTCAAGTTGGCGAGCAATGGCTTCTTTTTCTGCCGTAGCAAAAACCAAGTCATCTTTAGTGCTTAATAAATCGAAGTAAGCTGCTGTAACGCGAGTAATTAAGTCTTGCTTAGCTACTTGATAAGTTAAATCACTTTGATGGGCTGCTTTTTCAGCATTATCTAAGCGTAACCAGCTATCGTGATGATAAAGCTGCATGTTTAAATTGGCGCCATAGGTTAGACTCGAAAACTCAGTGGTAGAAATTGAATTTGTTAACGCTGAATAACCTTCTTGTTCGCCCATATTGTAGCCGCCAGAAGCCGATATTTGCGGAAGTAAAACCGCACGAGCTTGTACAATATCTTCTTTAACTATCATAAACTGAGCTTGTGACTTTAAAACCACAGGATCGTTTAAAAGGGCCTGTTGGTAAACTGACAATAAATCATCGGCTTGCGCATTTGTGCTACTAATGGCACTTGTTATCGCTATAATTAGGGTGCTTAATGTTTTTTTCATGAGTAAGAAATTCCTTGGGTGTTACTCTTATTATTTATATTGATCTTAGCTGGTAGAGTATCCTACATGGATTTTGAAATTAACCAAATAAAATAACTGTTTACTAGTGTAACAAATTATTATTGAAAAGAGACATATGATGAAAAACAACCAAGGATTCTCACAAGACATGCGAAAACTGAATAATAGTGATGTCTCTGTTCACTCTATTAAAACTGCCTATCAAGGTTTCTTTAAAATGAATGAGTATTCATTGCAGCATACTCTATTCTCTGGCGAACAGAGTCAAAGCTTCACTCGAGAAGTCTTTGAGCGTGGTGATGCTGTAGTTGTGATGGCTTATGATATTGAGCAAGATAAACTGTTGTTAATAGAGCAGTTTCGAGCAGGCGCTATACGAGGAAATGACAGCCCTTGGTTACTAGAGTTTATTGCCGGCATGTTTGATGAAAATGAAAGCCCTATGGATGTCGCCCTAAGAGAAGCGAAAGAAGAAGCAAATATCGATATCCGATCTGAAAGCTTAGTGCCTATTATGCAATACTTATCGAGTCCGGGAGGCATGAGCGAGCGAATCCATTTATATTTTTCCGACTTTGATAGCTCTCAAGTAGAGGTAGGAGCAGCATTTGGTTTAGCACAAGAAAATGAAGATATTTTGTTACATCTTGTCAGCCTTGCTCAGGCTTCAGCATTATTGAGCGAAGGCAAAATCACTAACGCATCAACGATTATAGGGTTACAATGGTTATTGATGAACCACAGCAGCCTAAGTATGAAGTAAATAGATGAGTTTTTTCCAAAGCAGATCGCCATCAATAGCTAAACGTAGCAATTACCAGCCTAATTTAGTGAGCTTGATGACACTGTGCGCGAATAACTATATGTTGTTGCTGAAAGTCTTAGCGAGTAAATCAATAGTAGGGGAGAGTCGTCACTTTTTTATCAGTGACTTTCTTTCCTATAATGTCACCATCAAAGAGGTCACTCGTTATACCTCGCTGATCAGTTTTGAACAAGAAAGCTTGCAGTGTGCACTCAAGAATATTCCCAGTGTTGTTGCAAATTCTCTTCATCCTCGTATGACCATACGCTTATATCATGATGCACGTATGGCTGAGGTGATTGCCACTCAAGATATTAGACAAGTGAAGCCACGTTACGATTATCCTAATTGTCATATGCACCAACAAGATGAAAAACAGCAAACTAATCAGTTTTTAAATGAATGGTTGCACTTGTGTTTACGCTTAGGTCAGATCAATGTCGAATTACAATCGTAAATAACATTTATGCACTCTTCTTCAATTAAAGCCAAACAAGCTTTTGTCTTGGCGCAAATTACCGATAGTCACTTATTTGCTGATAGGCAGGGCTTGCATCACGGCCATAATGTTTATGACAATCTACTCAAAGTATTGAACGATATTGCCAGTAACCCTGCGATTGATTGTATGGTTTTTACCGGGGATTTAACTCAGGATCATAGCGAGCAGTCATATCAAAACTTTGTTAATGCTGTGCTGAAAAGTCATGTTAAAATACCAATTTATTATGTTGCAGGTAACCATGATGAGCCTGCTTTTTTAAAAAAACACCTTTCAAAAGCGCCATTTAGCTCAGAGACAACGATTGACCTTTGCGGCTGGCAAATACAATTAGTGGCGAGTAAGAGTGACACTCCTGCGGGCTTTGTTAGCGACTTAGCCTTCAAAAAATTAAAAGCTTCAATAGTGCCGAGTAAACATCAGTTGCTTATGATGCACCATCATCCAATCGATGTTGGCTATTTTATTGATAAGCACGGTTTACAAAATAAAGCGCAGTTTTGGCAACAAATAGCGACTTTTAGTAATATTAAGGCAATTGCCTGTGGGCATGTACATGGGGCAATGCAGCTGACTCAGTTACCTGAGAATAAATCATCTATACATAATCAAGGTGAGATTAACAGTAATGACAAGGTTACTCTGTATACTTGCCCGGCGACCTCCATTCAATTCGATCCAAGCATTGAATGCGTTAGTGCACTCAATAAAGGACCGGGTTATCAGTTATTTCATCTTGATGTTGATGGTGGCTTGCATCAAGAGGTCATGTATTTATAACCTTTATTTAAATTTAATCGCCATTGACATCAGTGAACAATATTATGAAAAGAAATGTACTCTATATTCATGGTTTTAACTCTTCCCCTTTATCGATAAAAGCAGAACAAACACGCCAATACTTAGTTGAAAACTACCCTGACATCAATTTCCACTGCCCACAGTTAGCAACAACACCACAAGAGGCTATTTCACAGTTAGAGGCCATTATTGAAAAGCAGGGAGCAAATAACACTTGGTACTTAATTGGCTCTTCATTAGGCGGTTATTTTGCTAGTTACTTAACTGAGAAGTTTCAATGCATGGCTGTATTGGTCAATCCTGCGATAAAACCTTATGAACTACTGCATGATTATTTAGGTGAGCAAGTTAACCCCTATACCGAAGAAATCTTTCAAGTGACTGAAGAGCATATGCTGCAATTGAAGGCAATTGAGCCGCGAGCACCGACAAAAAATAACCAACAAAAAAATAATTACCTAGTTATGGTACAAACAGGTGATGAAGTGTTAAATTACCAACAAGCTGTGGAAAAATATCAATTTTGTCAATTAATCGTACAAGAAGGGGGCGATCATAGTTTTATCAACTTTGATCAATGTCTTGCTGGTATTTGTGATTTTTTTCAATTTTCTGACCACAGATAAAATTAACAATGCGCTATATGGTGCTGTACTAAGAACCATCAACTGCAATTAAATTGAGTTTCAAATGACTGACCAATATAACTCCGACTCCATTGAAGTCCTTAGTGGCTTAGATCCTGTACGCCATCGCCCAGGCATGTATACCGACACGACTCGTCCTAACCATATTGGACAAGAAGTTATTGATAACTCTGTTGATGAGGCACTTGCCGGTCATGCAAAAAATATCACGGTTACCCTAGATAAAGATCAGTCACTTGAAATTATTGATGATGGTCGAGGAATGCCAACGGATATTCACCCTGAAGAAGGTGTTTCAGGCGTAGAGCTGATTTTTTGTAAACTTCATGCTGGGGGTAAGTTCTCTAATAAAAACTATCAATTTTCTGGTGGTTTGCACGGGGTTGGTATTTCAGTGGTGAATGCTTTATCAACACGTGTAGATGTCAGTGTTAGACGTGATAGTAAAGTCTATGAAATGGCCTTTGAAAATGGCTTTAAAGTTGAGGAGCTTAGAGAAACAGGTACGGTAGGTAAACGTAACACCGGAACGCGTGTTAAGTTTTGGCCTGACGCGAAATATTTTGATAGTGCCAAGTTCTCAGCACGCCGACTAGTGCATCTACTTAAAGCTAAAGCCGTGTTATGTCCTGGCTTAACGATTAAGTTTATTGATAAGAATGAAGATGAAAAGTATCAATGGTGCTATGAAGATGGACTTACCGATTACTTAAAAGATTCAGTAAAAGAGTATGTATCATTGCCGGAAGAGCCTTTTGTTGGCACTTTCTCATCACAACATGAAGCTGCTGACTGGGCGGTTACTTGGTTACCTGAAGGTGGTGAAAGCTTAGGTGAAAGCTATGTGAACTTAATTCCTACCATTGCCGGTGGTACTCATGTTAATGGTTTGCGCCAAGGTTTATTAGAATCAATGCGTGAGTTTTGTGAGTTTAGAAATCTTATTCCACGCGGTGTTAAACTGACCCCGGATGATATTTGGGATAAGTGTAGTTATATTTTATCGATTAAAATGCAAGACCCGCAATTTGCCGGTCAAACCAAAGAGCGTTTATCTTCACGTCAATGTGCTGCTTTTGTTACTGGTGTCGTTAAAGATGCCTTTAGTTTATGGCTCAATGAGCACACAGATAAAGCTGAAGCGCTGGCAGAATTTTGTATTAGCAATGCGCAAAAACGCATGCGAGCCAGTAAAAAAGTAGTACGTAAAAAAATTACTCAAGGACCAGCTTTACCGGGGAAATTAACGGATTGTGGTAGTCAAGATTTAGCCCGTACTGAACTGTTCTTAGTCGAGGGTGACTCAGCGGGTGGTAGTGCTAAACAGGCACGCGATCGTGAATTTCAAGCGATTATGCCACTTCGAGGCAAAATCCTAAATACTTGGGAAGTAGACTCGGGGCAAATACTGGCGTCTCAAGAGGTTCACGATATTTCAGTCGCATTAGGAATTGATCCTGATAGTGATGATCTGTCTGAATTACGTTACGGAAAAATTTGTATCTTAGCGGATGCCGATTCTGATGGACTCCACATTGCAACCTTATTGTGTGCCTTATTTACTCAGCACTTTTTAACCTTAGTACAAGAAGGTCATGTCTATGTGGCTATGCCGCCGCTTTATCGAATTGATATTGCTAAAGAGGTTTTCTATGCGCTTGATGAAGCTGAAAAAGATGGCATTTTAGATCGAATTGAAGCAGAGAAAAAGCGTGGTAAAGTCAATGTTCAACGCTTTAAAGGCTTGGGTGAAATGAATCCACTACAATTACGTGAAACAACAATGGATCCAAACACCCGTCGATTAGTGCAGTTAACTGTTGATGAGCACAGTGACACTATGGAATTAATGGATATGTTACTGTCTAAAAAGCGTAGTAGCGATCGCAAAGAGTGGTTACAAACCAAAGGTGATATGGCTGTTGTTTAGTCATTTTTATCAATGAAAAATAAGGAAGTGAAATGACGACAGAGCATATTCCAAGGTACTTAGCTGGAGCTGATAGCGATCCGTTGATGATTGTTATGGCAGTTATTCTCATCGTGGTAATCTTAATTGCTGGTGTTTTATATTTTAAATTGCATGCAGTACCTGAGCATATAGCTCATGGTAAAAATCATACACAAGTTCAATTAATTGCCGTCTTAACCATACTCGCGCTATTTACCCACAACAATATTTTCTGGGTTGCGGCCTTAGTCCTAGCGGTTGTCGAGTTTCCTGATTTTTTAGCTCCCTTAAAGTCCATCGCTAAATCTTTGGAAATCATCGCGAAATCTAAATCCGAACATAAAGGGGTTACACCTGATGATACAGAAGTTATTGTAAAAGAAAGCGAGACTAACCAGGAGAATAAAGAATGTTAGAAGTTCTCTTGTGTTCGCTGATCACTATATTGCCTGATTACTTATTTAGAAAATTTCGCCAAGGCAAGACTTGGGGCAAAGAAATTACCTTCTTTACTATGTGGTATGAATTACGCTGGGGTATAACGGCTTGTGCTATTTTAGCAATCTCATTGGTGACGTTAATTTTCTATTACCACCCATCAACGACCAATGCCGCACCCTTTTTTAGAACCGTTTCTATCATGCCGGAAAAAAGCGGGCGAGTGCAGCATGTCTTTGTGAAGAACCATCAAAAAGTTACCGTCGGTACTCCCTTGCTTAGCATGTATGATGAAACACAATTAGCTGCCATTGAGCAGGCAGAAGCGCAAGTAAAATTAATTGAGTCTGAGTTTATCACTGCCTATGCACAGCATGCCGTTGCTATTAGTAATGTGGAACAAGCGCAGAGTTCTTTCATGCGTTCGAAAAATGAATATGACCGCAAGAAAGAGCTTTCAACGCAAGGTCGGAATATCATCAGTGAAAGTGAAGTGCAAAAGCTTGCGGACACCGTTGCGATGAAAAGTGCAGCATTATCTGCAGCACGAGCAAATGAAGCGGTAGCTTTAGAAACTATCGATTCAGTATTGCCGGCGAAAAAAGCGAGTGCCCAAGAGGGATTAGATAATGCAATTGTTGAAGAGGGAAAGCGTACACTATACGCTCATGTTGATGGTGAGTTGCAACAGTTTGCTTTGCAAGCAGGTGACTTTATTAACCCGATGATTCGCTCTGCGGGTATTATTGTGCCAAGTACAGGTGAAGCATCAGGGCGAGAGTATGTACAAGCAGGTTTTAACCAACTCACTGCCAATGTCATCAAGGTTGGCACCTTTGCTGAAATTACCTGCCTTTCTAAACCTTTTACTATCATTCCAATGAAAGTCGAAAGTGTGCAAAGTGTTATTGCAACAGGACAAGTTAGAACTAATGAAGTGCTACTTGATGTTCGAGAAAGAGCTCGACCAGGCACATTAACCGTTAGACTCGAGCCCTTGTATGAAGGTGGTCTTGATGGCGTGATTCCAGGAACTAAGTGTATTGCCAATGCTTACAGTTACCACCATGAATTGATAAACAGTGGTGAGCTTAGTACGGCTAAGTCTATTTACTTACATATGGTGGACGCTGTGGGTATAGTTCATGCAATTATTTTACGCATGCAAGCGATATTACTTCCTGTTAAAGGGCTGGTGTTTTCGGGTCATTAAAACCTAGGTACGGGCATAGTAAATTGTGACAGCAGTACCATGACGATATATATCGTGAACCAAAAGAATCCTCTTCTAGAGGATTTTTTTATTTAAAGAAGCTAAAGCTGCACTCATATCAGCCCTTCTGACTTTATAATACACAGCAAGATTAGTAACTGACACCGAAGATATTGCTTGAAAAGTAAGGTTATTATATTGTTTGAATTAAAAGCGAAATGCGTAAGTATTTTGAACTCAAGCAATCCTTCTATTGGTAAGTTACTTAATCGCCAAGGTTTTTCACTAGAAATAATATAAAGGTTTAAACTCTCAAGGGAATCGTTTTATACTCATTGCATAGTCTTCATTTATATAGATTTTATCAAGTGATTAAGGAATAGGTTTTTGCTGAGTTTTAACGACAAAAAGGTTTTATCGGTCAAAATATTGATGTCTTTGATATTGATGTGCATCTCTATCCTTACCTTTGCTCAACAAGACTTAACGGTAAGCCAATTTAATGCTATTACTGAGCAGGTCGAAGAGCTTAAAAAAACTGACTTATCTTTATCCCTTAAAAAATTAACCCCGTTCGAAAGTCAACTCGATAACCTAAATACAGAACAGAAGCTCATTTATTTTAAATTATTATCTGAAATCTATATTGAGCAAAACAAGTATACCACCGCGCTAAAATCAGTTAACGAAGGGCTAAAAGTCGCGAAAGACTTAACCAGCCCAAGCATCTTAATTAGTGAAATATTATATTTAAAAGGCTTTGCCTATGAAAGCCTTGAAGACATGCCTCAGGCAACCAAAGAGTATAAAAAAGGTT
Source organism: uncultured Colwellia sp. (assembly GCA_913057925.1). Lineage (GTDB taxonomy): Bacteria > Pseudomonadota > Gammaproteobacteria > Enterobacterales > Alteromonadaceae > Colwellia. The sequence continues at coordinate 21,174 of CAJXPG010000032.1, forward strand.
TAGATATTGCCGATTCTCTGCACAATAAAGTACAAATAGCGGCAGGTTTAATCAACCTCGGGGCTATCGCTTATCTTACCGGTGATTATGAACGCTCTTTGGTACTGCTTCATGACGCCTTTAACATTGCTATACAAACCGACGATGAAGAACTAAAAGGTACAGTAAATACCGAACTTGGCATTGTATATTCGCATCTTGTTGAAGATGAACAATCTATGGCTTATTACCAACAGTCTTATGTGCACTTTAAAAAGGCAGGTATGTTACTCGCCGCTCATAATAGCTTGAACAATATTGCTATTAACCACATTTATAATCAAAACTACCAACAAGCAATAGAAGTATTTAATACCATTATCACAGAGTCTAATAAAGATTCACCGAGTGATGGTATGTACACCGTATATACGGGGATGTCTTGGGCGCATTTAAGCAAAGAGGATAGTAATCCTGAGGCCGCTTATGAATACCTTTTGATGGCTAAACAATACTTGCAATTTACTGAAAAACAAAACTATAAAATGCAATACTTGGTCGATGAAGCGAATGTGCTTTATCAGCTTGAGCGTTATGATGAAGTACTAGAAAGCATTGACAAATTTGAACAGTTGATGCTGGAAAGTAAAGATATCTCTCTAGTGAAAAGGCAAAACTATACCTATCTGATTGAAGTGAAAGCCAGCGTTTTTAATAAGAAAAAACTGTTTCAAAAAGCCTATGAAACCCAAACGAGAGTCATAGAATTAACTAATAAACTCTATGAAAATGAAGACAATCGCTCCATTGCAGAAGTCAGACTTAGACTTGAGGCAGAGCAAGCTGACAAAACCAATAAGCGCCTGCATAGCCAACAAGAACTATACGAGGGGAACTTGCTCCAAGCGAAGAAAGAGAGTGAGCAACAACGCTTTTTCTTAATAATTAGTGCACTTATTGCTTTAGCATTTGCCTGGGTATTAATTAAACTGATTCAAAGCCAGCATAAGCTGAAAGTTGCCTCAAGTATTGATAGTTTAACAGGGGTCAAAAATCGACGTAGTGTGATGAAAAAATCGCAACAGGCTTTTAAAGTAGCGCAAGCAAAAGCTACCTCGTTAAGTATTTTGATGATAGATGTTGATCACTTTAAGAAAATAAATGACTCCTTAGGCCACAGCAGTGGTGATAAAGTCTTGGCACAAGTTGCAAAGCTAGGTGAGAGTATGATGCGAAAAAGTGATATCTACGGTCGCTTAGGTGGAGAAGAGTTTTTAGTCTGCTTACCCAAAAGCAATTTAAGTGCTGCTTGTGAAATAGGAGAACGCCTTAGAGCTAACATAGCAAAGCATTCTTGGCAATTTGGTGGGCTTGATACAGTCACCGTCAGCATAGGAGTGGCTTCGCTTGATGGGGATATTGATTTACTGACGTTAATTAAACGGGCTGATGAGCAACTTTACCACGCTAAAGCGTCCGGCAGAAATAAGGTTTGCGGCTAATGAAGTTATTACAACCGTTTTTGCCAACGGTCTTTTTATCAACATTATTGTTGCCTGGGCTATTTTTAACTGAATCTCAGGCACAAGAGGGGGATACAACTGCTTCGACAACTGAAGTAAAAGATATCAGTAATAAATTATCTAATATCCCACAAATAATTATATTCCCGATAAATAAAGACTTACTTGCTTTATTAAAGCAATTAAAACCGGTAGATGTTGATAAGCAAGCCGTAACAACTAACCTCGCTCGGTTGACACTCGCTAAACAGCCGTTAAATGCTGCTGAACAATACCTTTTGTTAGTGGCTCAGGCTTTGCTAAAAGAAACTGATTTAGCACAGCAGAGTACAAGTGAAGATATTGTTGATCTTTTAAAACAGGCGGCAGCGCTTTCTGATAAAATTTCTGAGCAGCAATTAAGTCAGCCTAACTTCTTACAATTGCACTTAATTTTAGCCAAGCATTATGCAAAACTGCAGCAATTTGAGTTGGCTTATCAAGAAAAAAAATCTTATCTGAATAAATACTATGTTTATCGAAACAATAAACGCTTGGATATGATTGCCTCATTAGAGCAGTCGTATGAGTTGAAAAATAAAAAACAGAGTAATAGCTTACTTGAAAGTCAAAACCAACAGAAAGAGCGTCGAGTCGTTGAAGTACAAAAAGAGCGAGATGAACAACAATATAATTTTACCTTGATCATCGCCGTTGCTATTACTTTTGTACTGCTGTTTTTCAGGCAGTTAAGAGTAAGAAATAAGCTTATTCGGTTGACGCGCTCTGACTCCTTGACAAAGCTAGCTAACCGAAGTGCATTATTTGAGCATGGTGAGAAAATGGTAGCAAGTTTTGCACATCAACCAACTGAGCTTTCGGTGATTTTATTTGATCTCGACCACTTTAAAAAAATCAATGATAACTTTGGTCATCATGTCGGTGACAAAGTGTTGGTAAAAGTTTCTGAGCTGGTCAAAGAAACTATGCGCTCTAGAGATGTTTTCTCTCGTTTAGGTGGCGAAGAATTTGTCGCACTATTACCCTTTGCAGATAACAACAAGGCCAAAGCAATAGCGATGCATATAAAAGAAAAAATCGCTAATCATGATTTTTCTAACCTAATGTTACAGTGCAAGGTTACGGTAAGTATTGGTGTTGCTACCATGGAAAGTGATCAAATGAGCTTTGATGATTTATTACATGGTGCAGACTTAGCAATGTATCAAGCCAAAGAGCAGGGCCGAAATACGGTAGTTTGTTATAAAAATATTGCTACAGCACAAGAAAGAAGAGCAAATTAATCGCTTTGCTATTTTTTCTGTTGTCATAATCAGATAAGCTATAACGGTTACTCTCAAGTTATTTTGTGCTACCCCAAATTGGCAATATAACTTTGAATAATAAAAATAATCATATCAATTTAGTAATTAATTGACTCTTGTATATTAAAAGAGAGAGCAAGTAATTGATGAAGCTGATATTAGACTCGTAAGATCAGGAAAATCATTTCATGTCAGATGCGCTCGAATATAGCCTTGATGGAGTAGAACAAGTTCCACTCAGGCGTTTTACTGAAGAAGCTTATTTAAATTATTCTATGTATGTCATCATGGACCGAGCTTTACCGCATATTGGCGATGGCTTAAAGCCAGTGCAAAGACGTATCGTTTATGCCATGTCTGAGTTGGGTTTATCAGCCGCTGCTAAATATAAAAAATCAGCGCGTACTGTCGGTGATGTATTAGGTAAATTTCATCCTCACGGTGACAGCGCTTGTTATGAAGCCATGGTGTTAATGGCACAGCCTTTTTCTTATCGCTACCCATTGGTTGATGGTCAAGGAAACTGGGGTGCCCCTGACGATCCAAAATCTTTCGCTGCGATGCGTTATACCGAGTCACGTTTATCGCGCTTTAGTGAAGTACTCTTAGCTGAATTGGGTCAAGGCACCGTTGATTGGCAGCCTAACTTTGATGGCACCATGAAAGAGCCAACAACGCTTCCAGCACGTCTACCACATATATTATTGAACGGTATCACAGGTATTGCCGTAGGTATGGCTACCGATATTCCTCCGCATAATGTTCGTGAAGTTGCAGATGCCTGTGTGCACTTGATTGAGCACCCTAAAGCAGAAGTTAATGATTTACTAGAGTTTGTTAAGGGACCTGATTATCCGACCGATGCGGAAATAATTACCCCGAAAACTGATATTGAAAAAATATATCAAACTGGTCGTGGCAGTATCAAAATGCGTGCGGTTTATGATGTTGAACAAGGTGATATTGTTATTACTGCGCTGCCTCATCAAGCCTCTGGCGGGAAAATCCTTGAACAAATAGCCGGGCAAATGACCGCGAAAAAACTACCTATGGTGGTTGATCTGCGTGATGAATCTGATCATGAAAACCCAGTGCGTTTAGTTGTGGTGCCACGATCTAATCGGGTTGATGTTGAGCAATTAATGCAACACTTATTTGCCAGCACCGATCTTGAGAAAAGTTACCGTGTAAACATCAACATGATAGGTTTAGATAACCGACCAGCGGTTAAAAACTTACAAGTTATCTTGTCAGAATGGTTAGAATTTCGCCGTGAAACCGTGCGTCGACGTTTGCAATACCGCTTAGATAAAGTGCTCGCTCGCTTACATATTCTCGATGGTTTATTAGTCGCTTATCTTAATATCGATGAAGTTATTGAGATAATTCGCAGTTATGACGACCCTAAAGCCGAATTAATGTCTCGCTTTGACTTATCTGAGACCCAAGCACACGCAATTCTTGAGATTAAGTTACGTCAACTTGCCAAGCTTGAAGAGTTTAAAATTCGCGCTGAACAAGATGAGTTGAAAAAAGAGCAAGATTATTTAGAAAAAATTCTTAATTCAAAAGCGCGTATGAATACGCTAATGAAAAAAGAAATTCTGGCTGCTGCTGAGCAATACGGTGATGACCGTCGTTCTAAATTAGTTGAACGTAGTGAGTCTAAAGCGCTAACAGAAAAGGATTTGGTACCAAGTGAACCTGTAACTGTTGTGGTATCTGATAAGGGCTGGGCGCGTTGTGCTAAAGGCCATGATATCGACCCAAGCAGCTTAAGTTATAAAGCAGGCGATAGTTATTTATCTTCTGCCAAAGGGCGTAGTAACCGTCCTGTGGTATTTATTGACTCAGGCGGTCGTGCATTTACAACAGACGCACATACTTTACCAACAGCACGCTCACAAGGCGAACCACTGACAGGGCGATTTAATTTGGCCACCGGAAATACCTTTGTCCACAGTATCATGTCAGATGATGAAGCTAAGTACTTACTGGTGAGTGATGCAGGGTATGGCTTTGTTGGTGGTTTTGCGGATATGGTCAGTCGAAACAAAAATGGTAAAGCGTTAATTAGCTTACCTGAGGCGGCAAAGGTTATGACTCCACAGTTAATTAATAACCTTGATACAGATTGCTGTCTTGCGATAACCAGTGAAGGGCGGATGTTAGTTTTTCCTGTGCAAAACTTACCGGTACTGAGTAAAGGTAAAGGTAACAAAATTATCAATATTCCAACGGCACGAGCAAAATTACGCGAAGAGTTTGTTAGCTTGCTTTGTGTTTTACCTGAAAATGCTTCAATTACTTTGCATGCAGGTAAGCGCAAACTAACCCTTAAAGCATCGGATATTGAACACTATAAAGGTGAACGTGGTAGACGTGGTAATAAACTTCCTCGCGGATTACAACGCGTTTCACATATCGATATTGAAGCGCCACAAGCGGTTGTCGATATTGAAGCAGAGGCTAATACAGACTCAAATTAAAATATTTAGCGAGTTTGCTTAAGCAAAACTTAAGGCCGGCACTATTTAATTATAATAGTGCCGGCTTTTTTATTGGCAGTGGAGGTATTAAAAGAGTTTATTACTTTCTACCATTTTAATATTGGCTTGTGGAAAGCTGCTACTGGTATAAAACAGACGGTCATTTTTTTCAAGATAGGTCAGGCTATCCGTTTTTGAAATAGTATCTAATGGTAAGCGTACCAAGGGCATGACTAAGTTTTTAGTAAGGTTATAAAAAACTAACTGGTAATGATCATCAAATACTTTTTGGAAATAGACATGCTCATTGTTAAAGGTCCAAGCATAGATAGTATTAAACTCCCGCCCTGGAATAACTTGTTTTACTTCCTCATCACTATTGATATCTTTCTGCCATAAACCTTTTTTCAGTTTGGTATAGAGTAAGGTGTTTTCTGAGGTCATAAGGCCGTAACGACCACCATCATTTGTCAGTCGCTTGGTGCTCGCATCTGCAATATTGATACTGTAAATATCGGTATGATGATCACCATAAATTGCGGAGATTATTTTCTTGTCATCAAAAGACCAACTTGGTCTATTATGTTGACGAAAGGGGCTCTTTAATAACGATATCCTATCCTCCGTAAGAGAATAAATATAAATACTGTCACCTTCGTTGTTTGGCAGAGGCGCTAAAAAGGCGACTTTTTGGCCATCATGCGACCATTTAGGGTAGCGAATATTCAGTCGCAAGGTGGTGAGTTGTTTCCGCTCAGAGCCATCGGGTTTAGCTGACCATAATTCATCAAAACCTGACTCATTAGATGAAAATATCACTAAATCATTTACTGCGCTGTAGTCTGGAGATTCATAGGTGAAATTTGATTGCAGTACCGGAAAAGGACTATTAGCAATGGCGTCGTTAAGCTGCAGGCTTACCAGTGATGAATTATCCTGTCTTTCTTGATAATAGAGTTGTTGTGACTGCTTAGCAATACTGGGGTAACTAAAGCCAGTTAAATCAAGTGGGGTACTCATTTTATTATCGATATCAATAATAAAGCCAAAGCGGGTATCAGCTCGCTGAACGGCAAAGACTAATTTTTGACTGTTCTCAAACCAAGACATACCAACAATATCTCCTTCATCAAAGGTGATTTGTTCGGTTGCTTTTGTCTTAATATTAACTAAATAGATGTTTTCACTTAAGCGATTCAGTCGTCGAGTGACCGCTAAATATTTTCCATCAGGGGAAAATGCCATATCTCTATCTTTATAGTTACATTCGCTATCACAAGAAAAACGTGTCATTTCAAAATTATCAGACGTTAAATCTATAAAATAAATGCCGGTTCTAGCTGCTTTACTGTCGTCATTATAAACGGCTAAGGTTTTATCATCTGGTGAAATATCTAGATAATAATAACCGCCTTGCATTGGACAGGTGGCTAATTGAGTTTCCTGCTGGCTAGATATATTTAACTGAATATAATGGCAGCGTCTGTCTGCTTTATTTTTGCGTGAGAAATATAAATACTGACCATCGTTACTCCAAACACTATGCCCTTCGGTAGCATTATCAAAGGTTAACTGTTTAGGTGCTAGTTGCGGTTGATGCGTATCCTGCATATATAAATTGGTTGGTTGATTGGCTGATATTTGGCTATAAACCACGTATCTGCCATCAGGCGATGGTGCCGGAAATAATTCGCTACCGGGGTGCTTGGTTATGGCGCTAATTTTAGTTGCTTCATCCTCGAATGATTGCTGAGAGATAAGCAGTGCAATTAATGTCACTATCAGCGCCATCAAAAGGTAGGTAGTATTTCTATTAACTACTGTATTATTTGCCAGCAAACTTGCTGAGCCATTGGCTTCTTGATTTGCAGGTAATGACTCGGGGTAAGTCGAATTTTCTAAGGAGGTATCTGAAGAGTTACCGATGTCACTTCCGATAGAGTAATTTATAGAGCTTTCAACAAGCTCAGGCTGGGCGGTTTGTTTCGATGAGCCCGTTGTTAATAGTTCTTCTTGCCATAGCGGCTTTGGCATTAATTGATAGCCTGCTTTGCGAATAGTTTTAATGATTTCTTCATCACTATCAGGGCAGGTTAGTTTTTTGCGTAAGTGCCATATGGCATTGGTTAAACTCTTCTCACCGACATAGCTATCTTGTCCCCAAATGTGGTCAATTAACTCATCCCGCGGTACTACCCGGCCGTGGTTTTCAGCCAAGTAACAAAGCACCTCAATAAATTTGGGCTGCAATGACTGTTTGTCATCGCCATCAGCTTGAATTGAAAATTCTGTAGGAATGACTCGGTATTGATTAATTTTAAAGGATTTATTGACCATGGATGAATTATGTTGTGTTTAACTTACGCTAGTTATTGTTATGAATTAGTTCTCAAACTCTGTACTTCCTTCTTATTGATAACCTTTCCTTAGGTTAAATTCATGCTAACAAATTAATGAAAGCGACGTAACTTTTTTATTAACCGTTTAGTCAAAATGTTCAAAAATCTGTAATTATGTTTTTGAAATGCTTTCAATTTACCATTCTGTAACCTTATGTTTCTAAAGTGTAATTACTGAATAGAGATTAAATCGATGTACAAATGATTTTCTATAGATTGCATAAGTCCGCTTAGTTTTTTAAAAAAGAGAAAAGCTAAATTTTATCTGTTTTTTTTTAACAACAAGTTAACTCAAAGCTGAGATTTTACTTTTGTGAGTCAGTAGCAATCTTTGTAAATTTATTTCCGACTTCGCGCTTAGCTCGGAATAACTTAAAGAGCATGCTACTCGCTAATAACCTGATCTGTCATGACATGTTTATTACTTACTCACCTATCTCTAAGAAGAGTCATCAGACTTCTCTTAGAGGTAACTCAATAATAAAAACAACATAAAAATATAAAAACTTAAACAAAAACAAAAACACTAAGAGAGATGAATGATGAATAAAAGTCCAATCACCATCGCAATTCAATCAGCAATTTATACTGCAATTGCCGGTTCTGCGATAGCCTTTGCACCAGCAACATTTGCTGCGGATGCTGAAAAAGAAGTTGCTAAACCAGTTGCTCAAGCTACGCAAAATGCTCCTGCTGAAGAAACAAAAAAAACCGAAGCGGATGAAAAAATTGTCGTTACCGGCTCACGTTTACGTCGTGATAGCTTTAGTGTGGCTACACCGCTAGCAACCATGGACAGAGATGCTATTCAAGATGCTGGTGTTGGCTCATTAGCAGAAATTTTAATTGATGAATTACCACAATTAGCAGAAGGTTTTAGTAACTCTAACTCACAATCAAGTGTTTCTGGCACAGGCCTTTCAACAGCAGATATGCGTAATTTAGGCTCAAATCGTACTTTAACGCTGATTGATGGTCGACGTACTGTTTCAAACAGTTATTCAGGTAACTATATCAGTCTATCAACTATCCCTTCAGGTATGGTTCAAAGCGTAGAAGTTATCACAGGTGGTGCTTCTGCAACCTATGGTTCTGACGCCATTGCTGGTGTTGTGAACATTATCACTCAAAAAGATAAAGAAGGCTTTTCTTTCAAAGCTCGTGGTGGAGAAAGTACAGAAGGCGGCGCTAAAGAACTTGGTCTGGATTTAGATTTTGGTTCAGGATTTAGTGACGACCGTGGTTATATGTTTTTTAGTTCTTCTTACGATAAAGATTGGGGGTTGAGTTTTTATGATAGAGAGCGTGCTCAACAAGAGGATTCATGGGATTACGATGAAGATCTAATGTGTAACTTAATGCAGACTGAAGATGGCGATCAATGTATGCGTGATATTACGCAAGCAGATTGGCGTAGTCGCAGTGATTCAATACCAGGTGGTGTATTTGATGAATCTAGTAGCTCTAAAGATAATGCTGGTTATTGGTATAATAGTGATGGCTATCAGGGTAATACATGGAAAGAAGAACGTGACGGTATTAATACCAACCAATTCGTTATGCTTAAAGTTCCAGACGAAAAGGCTTCAGCAGCACTTAAAGTAGATTATGATTTAACTGATGATTTATTGTTTTATGGTCAGTTACAGTACAGCTATAACCGCTCGATCAATGATAAAGCGCCAGAGAGTGAAGATGAGTGTGACAAGATTGTAACTCGCGATCTCGCCTCTGGTGAGTTTGGCGAAGATTGTATTGGTCGTATTCCTGCAAACAATCCATATATGCATCCCGAAATTGCTGATCAAGCAAGCTCAAAAGGTGTGAAATGGGATCGTAACTTCGCAGAAGTAGGTAATATCGTAAATGATAATACCCGTACAACTATTCGTTCTTGGGCTGGCCTAAAAGGCACTATGTTTGATGGCGATTGGGATTGGGATTTATCAGCAGGTTACGGTAAATTCAACCAAGAGCAAGTTCGCTCTAATGAACTTTATGTTGCTAATGTTCGTAACGCCTTAGATGTTGTTAGTGATGGTAATGGTGGTTATCAATGTGCAGACTCTGATGCAGTAGCTGCTGGTTGTGTACCGCTAAATATGTTTGGTGAAGGCTCAATATCTCCAGGTGCGGCTAATTATATCCGAGCAAACCCAGAGATAAATACTGATATTGAGCAAGTGAATGTGCTTGGTTATATTGCCGGTGATTTATTTGCAATGCCTGCTGGACCAGTATCATCAGTATTTGGTTTTGAATACCGTAAAGATTCACAAAAAGTTAGAACTAATGTACCTGAAGGTGGGGTAACATTTAACTATGTTCCTGATTTTGACGGTTCTATCAGTGTTGCAGAAGTATTTGGTGAAGCAGCTTTACCATTATTAACAGATGTAGCTGCAGCAAAAAGCTTAACTGCTGAAGTATCTGCTCGTATTGGTCAATATGATCTTGATAATGTTGACTTAGTTACTAGTTATAAAGTTGGTTTAGTATGGGAAGCTATAGAAGGCTATGCTTTCCGAGCTAACTGGGCAACGGCACAGCGTGCACCAACGGTTACTGAGGCTATGTCACCACCACGTGGTGATTATGATTCATTCGATGATATCTGTGACAAAACAACACTAACGTCAGATGAACCAGGTCATAGCAATTGTCGCCTAGACTCAGGAATAGCTTCAGTGATTGCAGATGGCTCTGAGTTTGAAGATGATAACAATGGTTATTCACCTAATGTTGGTAACCCAGATTTGTTTGAAGAAACGGCTGAAACCTTTACTATAGGCCTTACTATGGCGCCAGCATTTCTAGAAGATTTTAGGTTAGCGGTTGATTACTACGATATCTCTATCGAAGATGCTATTACCTCATTCGGTAATGAAGATATCCTTGAGTTTTGTTATGACTCATCGTTAGAATATGGTCCTGGTAACTCTTTCTGTAATGATGTAAGTCGTGACCCTGATGGTCAAATCACAGGTGTAATGCAGCGCCTCTATAACCAAGATGAAATCAGTACTAGTGGTGTTGATATTGCAGCTGCTTATAGCTTAGATTTCAATGACTATGGTCGTTTGAAACTTAAGTTAGATTGGAACCATGTACTTACGCATGAAGAAACCAAAACTTCACCAGATGGTCAATACTCTACTGATTATGTTGGTTCATTATCGGCAGGTATTTTTGAAGATAAAGCCTCGGCATCAGCAACTTGGTATAAAGATGGCTGGCGTGTACGTTGGAGCATGAAGTATAAAAGTGGCGTAAACTCAAGTGTTTCTCGTTATGACGACTTTTATGGCGAAGACGGTATCTTTGCTAATTACGAAGAAAACTGTGCTACTGATGCAAGTGCTTGTGTTGATAATCCCGAGAAGCCTTACCAACTAGCACTACCTTCATACGTAAGGAATGATGTTTCAGTATCTTACACTATGGACGTGGCTGCTGAAGGTGACCTACGTTTATTCGGAGGTGTGAACAACATTTTCGATAATAACGGTCCTTTCATTTTAGGTGGAAAAGGCAACTTTGATAGTCAGTACGGTGGTGGTAAAGGTCGGTTCATCTATGCTGGTGCTGAAATTAGCTTCTAGACGTAACCAAGTAACCTAAAGAAAAGGAGGTTAGTTTACTAACCTCCTTTTATTATCCTTACAAGGATATGATTTTCTTCAATTAATGTCTAGATTACGTTATATTTTGGCCGGCATTAGCATTCTATATACCTGTTTATTTTTCTGGAGTTTTTATGATTTCCCTTTCTTGCTTAGCTAAGCAACTTTCTGCTATTTCATCAGTGACACTTTTTGTATGCAGTGCTTCAGCTTTTGCTTTTTTAAGCGCTAGTGCTAGTGCAAATGAAAAAGCAAAAGCTGACGCTTTGCCTGCGGCTTTACCATTAGTCAACGATGGCCCTTATATTTTTGTTAATGAGCAGCAGCAACTGGCTTCATATTGGTTATGTCAAGGTGAAGTGGTTAGTCAAACTACTGCCAGTGACAGTTTCCCCAAGGCTATTAGCGCTTGTAATATGGCGGCAACGGTTCATGGCTTAACAAGTGTTGAAAACAAAGTATTGGAGTTTTCTGGCGACTACCCAGTTGCGGCATTAAGTGACTTTCACGGACAGTATGACTTAATGATTGAGTTACTCACCAATAACAACATTATTGATGAAAATAAAAACTGGGCCTTTGGTAAAGGGCACTTTGTTATCACCGGTGATATTTTTGATCGTGGAGATAAAGTGACTGAGATTTTATGGTTCTTATATGATTTCTGTCTCTTATACACATCTGACGCTGCCGACGATCTACTCTGTGTAGA
>CAJXPG010000033.1 GCA_913057925.1 uncultured Colwellia sp.
GACTTTATGCTGCGGTAAATAATCAAAACATAGAGTGACTATGCTTAAATTATTCACCTTGCCTAAAGGCATTTTAATTCCCACTGAAATCGAGCATTTTGAATGGTAACGGGTAAATATCGATATTTTTATTGGCAGTCACTTAGCTTGTTAAGTTATAATTTGCTCCTTTAACGTCTATAAATATTACTGCAATGAAATTTCCTGGTCGCCGACAACACAAACACTATTTCCCTGTTGAAAATAAAAACCCATTAACCAACAAAGTTAGCAATGAAGCTAAATTAGCGCGAAGTTATGTTGTAGGTATGGATCAAACGCTTGTTGATATTGAAGCAAAGATTGATGATGAGTTCTTGGCTGAATTCTCTTTAAAACGTGGAATGTCTCAAGTGATCCCCGACGAGGTTACTCATGCTTTATATCAACGTTTAAAAAATGAAAAATTAATCGACTACGAATTTGCTGGCGGTACCATAGCCAATACAATGCATAATTACTCTGTACTTGCCGATGATAGGTCTGTGTTATTAGGCGTGATGTCAGAGAATATCCAAGTCGGTGGTTATGCCTATCGTTTCATCAGTAACACCTCTTCTCGGGTTGATTTAAATTACTTACAACCTGTCGACGGACCAATTGGTCGATGCTTTACCTTGATAGATGATAGCGGAGAAAGAACCTTCGCCATTAATGCTGGCTTAATTAATAAACTTAAGCCTGAGTCTGTTGATGAATCATTAATTAGTAATGCCGCCGCTTTAGTCATTAGCTCTTATCTGATGCGCACCGAAGAGGGTGACACCATGACCGAAGCTACACTTAAAGCGGTCAGGTGTGCGAACAAAGCTGGTGTTCCAGTAGTGTTGACCTTAGGCACCAAGTTCTTAATTGAACAAGAGCCTGAATTTTGGCAGAAGTTTGTCAAAGACCATGTCAATATCCTCGCGATGAATGAAGAAGAAGCCTTAGCAATTACCGGCATTGAAGACCCACTAAAAGCAGCCGATACTTGCTTAGATTGGGTAGATTTGGTTATTTGTACTGCAGGTGCCCAAGGATTATTTATGGCAGGTTATGTTGATGATGAGCATAAAAGGGTAACTGAATACCCATTACTACCAGGTGCTATCGCGGACTTTAATCGCTATGAATATTCTCGACCAATGTTGTTGAAAGACTGTCAAAATCCAGTGAAGATTTATACCCATACTGCGCCATATATGGGTGGACCAGAGAATATAAAAAATACCAATGGTGCTGGTGATGGTGCACTTGCAGCAGTACTGCATGATTTAAGTGCCAATGTTTATCATAAAATGAATGTCGATAACTCAAGTAAACATTCACAAACCGCCATGACCTATTCATCACTGTCACAAATGAGTAAATATGCTAACCGAGTGAGTTATGAAGTGTTAGTGCAACACTCTCCGCGCTTATCACGTGGATTACCTGAGCGAGAAGATAGTTTAGAACATGCCTATTGGGCTTCCTAACTTTATTCAGTAGTTGCTTTGGGTGTGTCTTTCATAGGGAGCAATCCGCTCATTAGACTGCATCCGTAACAAAGCCTACTTGGCTAGGTTAAAATGATTCACTGTCAGCTAATAAGAAAGAACTCTCACCTTCCTCTCGAGCCCTCATATTAATTAGGCGGGCTCTTATTCCTCCCATCATTTGAGTAAATTGTTGCTCCTGAGCTACTTGCGCCAAAATAGGCTCAAGATCTGCTTGCCAAACTCTTATCCAACCTGCATCTATTGCCCCTTGAATATATTGGTAAGTGGCAGTGTTATCATTATTTAAGGCACTAACTAATGCCATATTGTAATAGTATGATGGATCATTAGATTTTTTTGTTTTGCTCTCTTCAAGAAAACGACTGAAACCATCAATAATACTTTGAGCTTTAGTCTGTTGTTCTAGTTGAATATAAGCATATGCCAAATGAACCGCAGACTGCCCATCAGAAATATAATAAAAATAACCATCACTTAATGAACTAGCACTACGAAGTCGCTCAAAGGCAGTAACCGCTTGTGAATAATTTCCTTGATAAAAAGCCAATTCGCCAGCAATGTAATCATTCATCCGAGCTTTATCCCCAGTGAACTTAATATTGCCTAACGAGGTAAGTGCCTTATTTATTTCTCCTTGACTGGCATAGAAACGCACTTGCAGATAACGCATATCATCTGCTGAAAACTGAGAGTCCTGATTTTTGGCATAATCAAACCATTGTTGAGTCTGTTCAATTTTGCCCATATCCATATTGGCGATGAGCAAACCTTTAATGGCGCCTTTATTCACGGGGTCCACATCAAGGGCTCTTTTATACATACTTATGGCTTCATCCAGCCTGCCACGTGTTTTCAAAATATCGCCAACTAAATTATAAGCTCCGGGGTAGTATGGGTCGTTACTAATAATTTTAGAAAAGATATCCATGGCTTTTTTTTCTGAGCCCTCTTGGTAATAACACCAAGCGACATTATAGGCTGCAACGGGTGATTTAGGATCTAAGACATACGCTTGCTCAAACAACTGATGAGCACCACCTACATCACCTCGACTTTGTAATAAAGAGCCATACCACATGTACGTCATTGCATAGTTAGGGTTGATATCTATGGCTCGCTTAAACGATTGCTCCGCTTTAGTGGCATCAGATGTCGATAATAATAAGCCTTGTGTTGCATGTGCCGCCGCCAGTTGTGGGTTCAGTGCAAATGCTTTATCAAGTGCTTGCTTAGCATTGCTATTAGCCTGCTGTTCAGGCAAGTTGCCATATAACGCTAGTAGAATATTAGCCTCTGCAATCCCTACATATGCCCGTGCATATTGCGGGTCTGAATTGGCCGCTTGTTCAAAGTGTTGCAGTGCTAAAGCAATGGAAGGTGCGGTGCGATGAGCTAACTCTTTTTGCGCTTTACCAAAGGCCACCATAGCATCAACATTATAAGTTTCTGCAGCTAAATCAAGTGATGTTGACGCCCCTAACAAGGTCACTTTCATTTTATCAACCACAGCTCTAGCAATATCATCTTGAATTTGAAAAATATCTCGGTACTCACGATCATAGGTTTCAGACCACAGGTGTTCACCCGTGCTGACTTTAATTAATTGCGCGGTAACCCGAATTTTATTGGTGACATCATTTTTTCGAATACTGCCTTCAAGAATGGTATCCACACCAAGTTCTTTACCTATTTCAACAATGGTTTTATTTGATACGCCTTTATAGGCAAATGATGAAGTTCTTGCAGCGACTTGCAAATCAGGTATTTTAGCTAATAAGTTTAATAACTCTTCCACCATGCCATCAGCAAAGAATTCGTCTTCAACATCATTACTAAAAGGAATAAACGGTAGAATAGCAATTGACTCTTTTTTACCTGACGATAGCGCTGGTTCAGTTGCTGGAGTTTTTGGCTGCGCCTGCGCAATCGTTTGTGGTGTGTTTTGCCCTTCAAGCCATAGCTGTGCCGTTAAAATAACGACAACACCTACAGCCAAAGTGCCTGCAATAGAAAAAGTGGTTTTAAGGTTAGCTTGTGGGTTTAACGTTTGCTCTTCACCGCGCTTAACTCTAACAATACCTGCTGAAGTGAAGTTATATAACCAAGCGAAAATCAAAGAAATAGGAAAGCCAACTAAAAAAAGCTGCAATAACAACGTCATCACTGAGTCAGGTAAACCCAGCGCAGGTACAGCAAGGTCAGCTATTTGAATTAATGGCCAAGCTGAAACTGCGTATATAGTCGCGACTTTAAACACTTGTCGCTGCCTTAATTGTACTAAGAAGCTATCCAATGACTTCCTCCAAACGTTTGTTAAACGCTAAACTATTTATTATCCATTTTTTTTATCGTAATAGAGCCGGTAACAGTATTCATTATCAACTCACCTGAGCCATCACCAGAAACAAAACTTAATGTTTTCTTGTGCAAACTACTTTCCTGAGGCATGTCATCGGTTAATTGGTTATTAATTTCGCCACCAAATTGACTAACCATCTGACATTGAGCGTTCAATTCTTTAGCTGAAAGATAAACAATATCGCCATTAACGCTACTTAATTTAAGCTGCGCTTTATCTTTTATTTGCCCACTGACTAAAGTATCACCTGAGACACTTTTAAGGGTTAGCTGGTTAGTGCCGCTGATATCAGCAGTAATATCACCAGACATAGACTTTAGAAATGCTTGTTCGAAGTTTCCTGAAAATTCAACCTCGCCACTTACTGATTGCACCTTAGCAAGACCAGAAGAATCAACGAGCTCGACATTACCACTGACCACTGAAAGCAACACTTTTCCTTGTACTTGACTAACGATTACATCACCAGTAATAGTTTTGCCTTGAATAATATGGCTTAATTTAGAAATATTGAAAGAGGTATCAATGCCTTTAAAGTGCAACTGTGAGTGTTTTGGCATCATTATTTTAAGGGTACTGGCATCTCCCCAATGTTGCTTCCCTTCAGTATCCGCTTTGATTAACGTCTTTTCAGGCTTGGTTTTAAAGGTTAACTGCTTGATTGTGTCATCTAACTCGCCCGTTATTATAATCTCTGGTTTATCCCAACCTTCAATGCTAATAACGCCTCGAGGGATCTCAACAAAAACGATGCCTTTACTCGTTACCGATAAAGATTGATTAACTTTTTCGCCCGCCAAGCAATCATTACAAAGCATAATCATCAGAACGACACTCAATCTACTGAACAATATATCCAAAAAGTGACACCTTCTTTAAGTGAATAGCGCTAAATAATATAAAACAATGCACTAAAGTATACATAAATATTTAGCAATGGTTATTTCTAAATCGTTAGCCGATGTTTCAATCCGCTTTTATATTTCACTGTGTACTAATAATAAGAAGCTGAGTCACAACTTAAAAGAATAAACTTTTTAAACAGATAAGTGAAAATAGATTACGTCCAGTCACTGGAGATAAAATAAGCGAAAAACGTCCTGTTTTTAGATAGTTTTACTATGCTTATCTAATTAACAATAAAACAAAATTAGTTAAGAGTGAGGTTAATTTTGTCTAAAACATTACACCCGTCAATCAGCTCAATGTCAAAACCAGACATGCAAGCCTATATTATACAATTAGAAGAACAACTGAATGACCAAGCACAAGCAGAAAAGCTCCAACGCGCATTATTTGAAATAGCGTCAATACACCATGATAGCATTGATTTGTATCCTTTTTATCAAGAAATCCACTCGATTATTAAAAAGATAATTTATGCGAAGAATTTAGTTATTGCCATATACGATGAAGAAAATAAATGCTTAAAAATTTCTTATATGATGGATGAAAAAGACGAACATAAATTAGGCTCAGAAATTCCACTAGGCAAAGGGCTAAGCTCCTACGTCATCAAATCACGTGAAGCGCAATTACTAGACATGGAGAAAATAACACAACTCATTGATAAAGGTGAAATTGAAGGCGTCATTGGCTCAACAGATTTTACCTCTTGGATTGGTTCGCCAATGATTTCAGCGAACATTCTTCATGGACTGATTATTATTCAAAGCTATGATGAAGACATTCTTTATACCGCAGAAGACTTAGAGTTGATGAACTTTGTTGCCAAACATATCGCCATCGCAATTGAAGAAGTTCTCAACACTATTCAACGAACTGAATCACAGGTAAAAATGGCTAAACAGCATCGTTTATTAGAAAGTAAAAATGCTGATTTACAGCAACTGATAAAACAACTTAAAACGACGCAAAATGAGTTACTGCAAAAAGAGAAAATGGCTTCATTAGGTGGCTTAGTTGCAGGGATTGCTCATGAAATCAATACCCCCTTAGGAATTTGTGTGACCGGCGTAAGCCACCTTGAAGAAGAATATAAATTGGTTAAACATGCAATGGAATCGAATACCCTGACAGAAGAAAGTTTAGTGAATTTCTTTGAAGATGTTGAAGAGATCCTTGCCATTTTATCCACGAATACTCAGCGAGGCGCTGCTTTGGTAAACAGCTTTAAACAAGTCGCTGTTGATCAAACCTCCAACGAAAAACGAATCATTAAGGTGAAACAATACATAGACGAAATAATTTTATCCCTCAAGCCTAAACTAAAACACACCGCAATAAAGTTAGAAGTCATTTGTGAGGAAATGCTCTCAATCAATGTCGATGCAGGTGCTATATCGCAAATTTTAAGTAATTTAATTGTTAATTCAGTTACCCATGGTTTTGATGAGTCTCAAGAAGGTAATATATTAATTGAAGCTTATCAAAAAAATGACAACGTGATACTTCGCTATCGTGATAATGGTAAAGGCCTGAGTGATGAAGCTTTAGAGAAGTTATTCGAACCTTTTTATACCACTAAGCGAGGTGCTGGCGGAAGTGGCCTTGGCACGCATTTAGTTTATAATTTAGTCACTAGTTCTTTGAATGGAAAAATAACGATAAAAAGTCAATTAGGTAAAGGCTTAGCTTATTTAATTAAATTTCCAGTAAGCTAAAGTGTAAATATGCTCTATGCCCTTAACTTGCTTAATTTATTTAGGGTTATCTTTATATTTACGATTAATCGCTAACGCAGAGTCAATATTTGCCATGAGTACTCTAAGTACCGCAGGGTCAAAATGGCTACCTGATGATTCTTCCATAACACTGATGACTTTACCTAACGGCCAGGCTTCTTTGTAACAACGCTTATGAGTAAGCGCATCAAAAACATCTGCAACAGCAACGATGCGTGCCATGATATGAATTTCTTCTCCTTTAAGACCCTGCGGGTAACCTTCACCATTAAATTTTTCATGATGTTGCTGAGATATTATTGCTGCACTTTGTAAAATAGGTCTGTTTGAACCCTGCATAATTGCATAACCTATGTGCGCGTGCTCTTTCATCACTGCCATTTCGGCCTCATCGAGTCTTCCTGGCTTTAATAATACCGCGTCAGGAGTTGCCACTTTGCCAATGTCATGCATGGGAGCCGCCTGTTTAAGTAACAAACACTCCTCCTCGGGTAAGCCTAACTTTTTAGCGATGAGGTAACTGACTTCAGACATTCTGCGAATATGATTACCCGCTTCATTTGAGCGAGACTCGACCACATCACTTAACCGATAAATAAGATCTTCTTGAGTTTCAATAATCTCTCGGTTTAGCAGTAAATTATCAAAGGCTAAACTGATACTGCCTGAGAATACCTCCAACAAATCTCTATTCATTTCAGTAATCGATTCAATGCCTTTTAAAAACAGCAAACTCACTTTACCTGTTTGGCTAGGAAAATAGCCAACAAGAATATTATCTTCAAAAATACTTCGCTTTTGCTCAATAGATCTATTTAGGTATTGATAAATCTCAGGGTCAATTGAATCATCACCAGAATCATCGGTTATTTGAGCAATAACTTGATAATCATTTTCAGAATATATCGCACTGACTCCGGTAATTTGTATTAATGCGCTAGTTTGTTCAGTATGTAAAAGCGAAATTACTTGCTGCAGTAAGCCACTAAAAAACTGTTGAAGCGTTCTTTTCTCAAGAACATTTTGCGTGGTTGAGATTACTCGCTCTAAACCTTGTCGGTAATATTGTTGATACACACGGGCTTCTTCGATTTTTTGCAGGTCACGATAGGCGCGTAAAGCGGTGTAAGTAGTAGTAAAGAGTTTGGTTCTGCTCAGCTCTGTCTTTTCCTTGTAATCATTAATGTCATAATCAACAATAACTCTCTCTTCTGGGGCCTGTCCTGGTTGTCCTGTGCGCAGTACAATACGAGTGAAGAAGCTCTTCAAATCCTCTCGTAACCACTTAGCTAGTAGTAGCCCTGCATCGTCGGTTTCCATAACCACATCTAAATAGATTAAGGCAATATCCTTTTCTTTTGCTAAGACTTCTTTAGCTTCTTTTGCAGAATAAGCATGAAGGAATGTTAAACCTCGCTCATCTAACGTGAAGCGTTTTAACGCCATTTTAGTGATGGTATGTATATCTTCTTCGTCATCAACAATTAAGACTTTCCAAGGCTTTTGTTCTGGGGTTTCAACTTGTTGTAAAAATGATAAAGGCATAAGGATATAAGGATATAAAATTGAAAAGTGTTTACTTAGGTATAGCAAAAAAAAGGAAAAAGACTAATGTTGACTTAAATAATTGTTAAAGTTGTTTACCCTTGGAAGCTAGCCAACTTTGATTTAATACACCAATAACCACGCAAATTTACTTTTATTACTTATGAAAAACATGGCTATATGCTATTATTTAGCTCAAATAATGCCTGACCCGCGAATAGCATTCTCCTTTTGCACTAACCCAGACTATTATTATGGTAATTGATAGTTATCATATAATTAAGCGCAAATACCCCGCTAACCTGATCAGCTTTTAACTGCATACTAAATTAAGAACTTATGGCCAATAACATTTTTACTCCTGCATTACTTGAACGACACTTTAGCAAAAAAGAGTGGCATAAAGGTGCAAGGGTTTATCAAGCAGATGGGATTAAAACGTGTGCCCTAGATGGTGAAATAATTCGCGGTGAAGTGTTTAGTGAGCGCTCTAAAGAATCGAGTTACGCAACACGTTTAGTACTTAATGTTAAGCATGATGGTATTGCCAGTTATTGTGATTGTTTTGTTGGCCGAGACTGTAAACACGGTGCTGCGTTAGCGCATTGTTTTATTCATGAGCTTTTTGATAAAAACTCTGTTGCCACCTCAGAGCGAATTGTTGATAGATGGTTGAGCAGCTTTCAAGCTCAACCAAGTCGATACCAGGCTAATCCGCAACAAAAATCGTTATTATACTTTTTAAAGCCCAACCCTTATAACGAAGACGATTATTATAACTTAGCGATTAAGTCGACTCGTGCCAAGAAAAGTGGCGGTTGGAGTAGTTCCCTTGGCACCGAGCACTCAGTTAGTTCGTTAATTAATAGTGCTTATGCAACGAATGAAGATGTCGCGGTAATTACTGAGTTAATGCGAACCAACCAGTTTGGCGACAACATCAAGTATTATGATTTATTTGAACAAATTATAAAGACCAATCGTTGTTTTTGGCATGCTCCTTTCAATTTAGAGCAACCAATGACCTTAAGTGAGCCATTAGAGGCCCAGTGGAAGTGGATCGCGCTACCTAACGAGTTACATACTTTACAGCTTGTTTTTAATGAGCCTTCAAGCAGTATTATCATTATCAAAGCACAACCCTTATGTTTTTATGATGAAGACAAAAACTGTTTCGGAAAAATAACCACTAATACCCAATGTGACTTTGAAGCGGACTTACTGAACTCCCCTATTTTTGAAGAAGATAAATTACCTTGGGTGATGAATAAACTATCCTTGTCATTAGGTGATGCAGCACAGGCTTTACCTAAACCTAAGACAAAATTCTTACAATCATTAAGCAGGCCTGAAGTACACTTACACTTTTCAACACCGTTAGAAAAAAATCCACAATCCGGTCATGTGAAGGTTAATTTTTCTTATCAAGGCCACTTAGTTAATCCGCATAATGACAGTATTACCATTACCCCAACAATAGCGTCCGATGGCGAAAACTCTGTTGAAAGTAATGACGAAAGCTATAACCAAAACAATATCGAAAACAATGATGCGCACGATCATCAAAATGAAGAAAAAATTTATCGTGACCTCGCCTTTGAGCAATCAGTGGTCGATAAATTATCTTCATTAAAGTTTAGCCCTGAGCCCATTGCTAAGCGTTATGCTTTTATTAACGCT
Source organism: uncultured Colwellia sp. (assembly GCA_913057925.1). Classification (GTDB taxonomy): domain Bacteria; phylum Pseudomonadota; class Gammaproteobacteria; order Enterobacterales; family Alteromonadaceae; genus Colwellia. The sequence continues at coordinate 9,753 of CAJXPG010000033.1, forward strand.
GAGTATTTAAATAAAGGCGCAGGGCCTAGGGATACAACGCCCAAATACTCTATGATGATGCATGGCCGTTTTGCTTGGCATCAATTTTTAGACCAAGAAATCCCTTTACTCAAAGACCTCGGTTGGCACATAACTTTTGCTGATGCTTTTTATTATAAATCGCTAGAAACGGATAGTGTCTTTGATGCTGAAGTGATTGATAGCGATGATCATGATTTTTTCTCACTCGGTTTAAATTTAACGGTAGATGGCATTAAAATGCCGGCATTTCCCATTCTACTTGGAGCAATTGAGCAATTACCGCGTTCTGCGCTGATGGATCGCGAAAAAGAGCAACTGATTTCTCCCGACTCCCCTATCTATGTAGATTTAGATAAAGGTGAGTTTATTGCGCTGCGCTATCAAAGTGTCAAACCGATTTTAAAGCAGTTTATAGAACTCTTTATGCCCAATGCCTTGAATAAAGATGGCACTATTGAGCTATCGCGCTTTCAAGGGCATCAAACATTATCCATGCTCGATGATGAAGGACTTATTGCCACAGGTGCCAGTAAACTTAGAGCTTTAGCAGACAAACTAAAAAACTTTCAAGAAATTACTACGGTTGCTTTGCCTACTGGTTTAAATGCAACGCTAAGAAGTTATCAGCAACAAGGGCTTAACTGGTTACAGTTTCTGCGTGAATATCAATTAAACGGTATATTGGCTGACGACATGGGTTTAGGTAAAACCATTCAAACCTTGGCGCATTTACTGATTGAAAAACAACAAGGTCGTTTGACTAAACCGGTGTTAATTGTAGCGCCCACCAGCGTTATTTTTAACTGGGCAAATGAAATAGAAAAGTTTACGCCTGAGCTTTCCTATCAAGTACTAAATGGCAGCAAACGCCATCAATATTTTGGCTGTCTCGATGAAATAACAGAACATGGTGACAATCCAAACCAAGTTGACTTAATTATCACTAGCTATGCGCTTATTACTAAAGATTTAGATAGTTATAGTAAGCACAAGTTTTATTACATTATTCTTGATGAAGCGCACTATATAAAAAACCCAAAAACCAAACTGTACCAAGCATTTATGACGCTAAAAGCGCACCATAAATTATGCTTAACAGGTACGCCTATGGAAAATCATTTAGGTGAATTTTGGGCACAATTCAATTTTTTACTGCCCGGTTTCTTAGGCGGTCAACGACAATTTACCAAGTTATTTAGAACCCCAATTGAAAAACATGGTGAGCAAGAACGAAAACAATTATTAAATCAACGTATCAAACCGTTTATTTTACGTAGAACCAAAGACAAAATCGCCACCGAGCTGCCATCAAAAACGACCATCATTCAAACCTTACGTATTGAAGGTGCACAAGCTGAGCTCTATGAATCAGTGCGTTTAGCCATGGACAGTCGTTTAAAAGATATTATTGCTGAAAAAGGCTTAAAGCGAAGCCAGATAGAAGTGTTAGATGCCTTGTTAAAATTAAGACAAGTATGTAATCACCCAAAACTGCTTTCATTAAAAGGTGCTAAAAAAGTCAATAAATCCGCCAAAATTGATTATTTAATGGAAACCCTGCCAGAGCAAATCGATGAAGGCCGTAAAGTATTAATCTTTTCACAGTTCACCAGTATGCTTAGTTTAATCGAAGAAGAACTAGAAGCGGCAGGTATCAGCTTTGTTAAGTTAACCGGTTCAACCACAGACCGACAAACCGTCGTTGATAAGTTTCAAAATGGTGAAGTGCCAGTATTTTTAATTAGCTTACGCGCCGGTGGTGTTGGCTTGAATTTAACCGCTGCCGATACTGTTATTCACTTCGATCCATGGTGGAATCCTGCCGTAGAAAACCAAGCGACCGACAGGGCTTATCGCATCGGGCAAGACAAACCGGTATTTGTTTATAAGTTCATTATTGAAAATTCAATAGAAGAAAAAATCCTGAAGATTCAGCAAAATAAAGCCGAACTTGCTAACGCACTATTATCTGAAGAAGTCAGTGATAATAAACTCAGCTTAACCGATGATATATTAGGTAGCTTACTAGCACCCTTAGATTAAAGCGGAACGGAAAACAGTTTACTCGGTTTCGCTCGCTTCACATGTTAGTCAACTCTTTTACGCCACTATAGTGGGCTGTCATTTATACACTCGGATTTAACTCACCTCTTTATTGCGCTCACCGTTTAATTAGTAAGCCGACTTAATGGGCAAAGCTATTTAATAGTTTTTCACTCATAAATTGTAACAATTGCAATGGTTTACTTATTTTCTATTTGCGTATCAAATAGTATCTCTTTTAAAAATTAAATTTATAGCCTATTTGAGAGATACCAACAAAATGAATAATCTAAAGTCACTTTCAATGACTGCCGCGTTTTTAAGCTTTTTCTTATCTTTTGCCAGTAATGCTGAAGCTATTACCGGTAAGGAGTACCAAGCAGTTGTAGCAACGGCCTATAACTATTTTAACGGGGCAGCAACTGGCGACCAAAAACTGCTTTCAAGCGCTTTTGATATGGAATTTGGTCACGTTAAAATGATTAGTGTTAGTAAAGAAACGGGTAAAGAGACCATTAGAACAGTGCCGTTAAAAGAGTTCTCGGGCTACTTTAAAAAAGCGACGAAAGATACCTGGTCAGCGAATATCCTGTCAGTTGATATAGTTGATGACAAAATGGCGATGGTTAAACTAGATTTTAATACGCCCAAAACACATTACATTGACTACCTTGTTATGTACAAGCGCGAAAATGGCTGGCGTATTATCAATAAGACCTTTATCGCCAAGAAAAATTGATAGATAAGTACATCTGTCACTGCCAATTACCCTTGTTTTAACCCATGACATTATCAGGGCTTTGAAAATACTGGAGTTCATATTGACCATAGTAAACACTGAAAGATTAGCTATTCGTAAAATAACAGATGCTGATGCGCAAGATCTTTCCAAGGTGCTCGCTGATCCTATCGTGATGAAATACTCTACAGTCGGTGTTCATAGTGAAAAGCAGATCCATGAATATATTAACAACTGCCAAAAACAATATGAGTTAAACGGTTATGGTCATTGGGCTATTTATGATGCTGCTACTGCAGGTTTCATCGGGGTTTGTGGGTTAAATAAGCATGAAATCGCGTCAGGTGAGGTCATCCATATTAACTATCGTTTAGCGAGCAACCAACAAGGCAAAGGCTATGCTGTTGAGGCGACTCTTGGCGTGTTAGACTTTGCTAAGAAAACCTTAAAATTACCTGCTATATTCGCGCTGATCGAGCCTGAGAATACCAGCTCTGTCAAAGTAGTAAACCGAGCAGGCTTTGAGTTCATAGAAGCTTCATCGTTTCGCGGTTTTACAATAGATGTTTATAAAATAACACTATAAAAGCGAGACCTAGCAAGCAACATAAAGCAGAACAAAGCACCATTGGATTTATGCTGCTGCGTCGAGTACTTTAACTAGCTAAAACTCGCCGCTAATGAAGCGTAAACTGTAATCATCAAGGAGGCCTAAAGTGAAAGTATATGGCGACTTACAATCAGGAAATTGCTTAAAAGTTAAATTGTTATTATCGTTTTTAAATATTGAACATGAGTGGATTCATGTCAACATTTTAGACGGTGAGACCAAGACTGATGAATTTTTAACTAAAAACCCCAACGGAAAAATTCCGGCGGTAGAATTAGATGATGGACGCTACCTGTGCGAATCAAACGCTCTGCTAGGCTACTTTTCTGAGAACACTGCATTTCTGCCAACCGATACTTACACCAAGGCTAAAGTGTATGAGTGGCTGTTCTTCGAACAATACAGTCATGAGCCATTTATTGCCGTGGCACGTTTTATTCAAAAATACCTAGGGTTGCCAAAAGAAAGAGCCGCTGAATATCATGCCCTGCAAGCAGGTGGCAATAAAGCCCTGCAAATAATGGAAAGCCAATTATCTAAAACTCAATTTTTAGTGGGCAATGAGATGACCATTGCTGATATATCCCTTTATGCTTATAGCCACGTTGCCGATGAAGGTGGTTTTGATTTATCTCGTTATCCGGCAATTCAACATTGGTGTCAGCGTATTCAAGCAACTCCGGGTTACGTAGGAATGGCTTAAGTTACCGTTACCAAATGTACCTCACGATTTGCTACATTTTCCATATCAACTTGTTGTTGGTTTTCCCGTATTAAGCTGCCTTTATAAAACCTTAGGACATTATCGATGATTTCAGACCAGTTAACCGCTGATCTTTTAGTATCGGCGGGGATTACTTACCATAATATGCGACCTTATTATCAGCACTATGGTGTTAATTGGCAGCAATCTCAGATAAAAGAAAAAATCGTCGACTTAGAAAATTGGGATATTCTCTATAACGCTTCAGTTGTTGGAGCAATTCGCTTAGCTTTTGAAGATAACGCCTGTTATATCCGAGATTTACAAGTTAATGAAACGTTTCAAAATAATGGCATTGGTGCTGCAGCCATAGCAGAGTGTGAGCGGTTGGCAATTAACGCTGGCGTAAATACATTGAAACTACGCGTTTTTAAAATTAGTCCGGCGTATAACCTTTATAAACGGAATGGTTTTGAGACCTATACAAATACCATTAATGATAAACAAGCAGATAACTTCTTCTATATGTCTAAAGAAATCAGCTAACTCATACTTTAAGTGCATCAAATAAAGGAGAAATAAATGTTATCAGTAGATAAAACAGGACTTATCGTTGTTGATGTTCAGGGAAAACTTGCGCGTTTAGTTCATGACAGTGACACCTTAATTTCCAATTGCGCGAAGTTGATTCAAGGTGCGACAGCGCTTAAGTTGCCTATTTTGTTGCTTGAACAAAACCCCGATAAGTTAGGTGGTACAGTAGCTGAGCTAAAAGCTCACCTCGATAATGTACCAGCCCTCACAAAGTGTACTTTTAATGCTTGTGATAGCGACGAATTTCTCCACACGGCTAAAACGATGGCCGTAGATACTTGGTTAATCTGTGGCATTGAAGCGCACATCTGTGTTTATCAAACAGCGCGAGGGTTGCTTGATTCGGGCTTTAACGTTGAGTTAGTCGGTGATTGCGTATCTTCTCGAACATTATCCAATATGCAGCTTGGGATAAATCGCGCAAAAGCCTGTGGCGCTGAAGTCACAGGTTTAGAAATGTGTCTTTACGAACTCGTTAAAGACTGCCAATCCCCCGAGTTTAAGCAGATTTTAACTCTGATCCGTTAACTGCCAAGCTATATCCTGAGCTTTATCTCGGGCTTTATTTCGGGCTTAATACCGTATTACCAGCGACTTGCTTAACCCCACTTCCCTTTTAGTTTGCGTAAGATTAATGAATAAGGAATACCTGTGTTAGAAAACTATGAAGAGCAATTAAAAGCCTTTATCAAAGCAGAAATGACACAAGATTTAGCTCATGACTTAAACCACGTATTTCGTGTTGTCAAAACGGCCAAGATGTTAAGTAACATTGAAGGGGCAAAATTGGAAGTAGTGTTACCTGGCGCTTACTTGCACGACTGCTTCTCCTTACCTAAAAATCATCCCGACAGAGCGAAAAGCTCTTTGATTGCTGCTGATAAAGCACTTGAATTTCTTGATAGCATTGGCTATCCGAAGAGCTATCATCAAGAGATAAAGCACACTATTATTTCACACAGCTTCAGTGCCAATGTTAAACCTAAAACATTAGAAGCGCAGATAGTGCAGGATGCCGATAGACTTGATGCCTTGGGTGCCATTGGTATTGCTCGATGCATTCAAGTGAGTAGCCAACTTAAAGTCGGTTTGTATGATGTGAGTGATCCCTTTTGTCATTCGCGTGAGCCCAATGACAGAGTCAACACTATCGATCACTTCTATGTGAAGTTACTCAACCTAGAACAAACAATGAATACTGCTGCAGCAAAACTTGAAGCGAACAAGAGAACTGTATTTATGAAAACGTATTTAAACCAGTTGGCCTTAGAGGTTTAGCTAGACTGAAGATAGGGTAAATCACACTAGCGGCTAAACTATACTTTGCCATTTATCAATCAAGCTCCATGAACAAACACTCTAGCGGTGTGAATTGGCTTTAACTCCTGAGAAACAGTCAAGCTAAGCAATTGTATTTTATTACAAATAAACTTAACTTGACTGACTTCACTTACTAACTTAACTCAGTAACTTAACTTGACTGACTCTACTAAATTTCACTTAGCAATTAGCGCTAAAATGTAGATAGTCGTTGTTAAAATTTAGCGTTTACCCATAGCCATACTTTATCAGTATCGACTTTACCAGCACCAGCATCACCAGCTGAATATGAAGCTAGCTTTATCCCAGCCGAGTAATGTTTAGTAAAACTTTTTGAATAGACAGCATTTATTTCAGCGCCTAAATCATCCACTAAAGCACTTGCTTCATCGGCATCAAATTTATGATAGATTACCGCCCATTTACCGCCAGCAAGTTTACCGCCAATACTAGCGTATAAGTCAGCCAAACCTTCTTTTGGGGTATTTAAGAATTGATCTGACCAACCGTTAAATTTATGCAAAGTCGCTAACGGTGTTGAAAAGCCATAACCACCATCATCAGAGCCCAATAACTCATAGCCAACTTTAATACCGATACCTGAAAATGTACTGCTCACTTCAGCTAACATATAATCCGCTGAGTAAGTACTTGCCGCATTTTCCGCATCTTGTTGTGCATACTCAAGCTGATAGGAAATTTTTTGCTGTGCAAGTGTTGCTGCACCATTAAAACGTAAGCCAAAAGTATCTAAAGCATTTTCAGTATCATTATCCACTTCGAGTAAATAGCTGTAAGCAGTGATTTTACCCAATGAAGTGTTATAACTGGCATTAAGTAAATGATCTTTAGCGTCTATATCCTTAGCCTCGGCAAAAATCCTATTGCGCTTGTTAATATAACCGTATTGCAAACTTAACTGCTCAATCGGTTGATAAGCGAAGGTAACGCCATCAAACGTTTGTCTATCTTGACGCCAGCCAACATGACCAACAAAGCGGTGATTATCCATGGTTATAACTTGGCGACCTGCTTTAACTGCAAGTGACTTTTGCTGATATTTTAGAAAAAACTGGTCAAGCTCTGTAGTTTCTGGATCCGCTATTACTGAGTAATCGGTGTTTTTCCCTAGGGTATTATTGTAATCATCAATACCCAATACATTACGTGAGTCTTCAAACTCCACTAACGAAGAGAAGCCGGCAATATTGCCTGTGGTGTACGTTAGTCGAGTACGTAAAGTCAGCGCTTTAGCATCTTTAAGCGCATTATCCTGCCCGACCGATTCATAACGTAAGTTTGCATCTAGGTTGGTTTTACCTGAAACCAGTGCTTCGGTCACTGAGCTAGCTTCAACGGCCTGAGCAAAAGCTAAGCTTGAATGGCTTGCTGCTAAGGCAATACTGAGTGATAAAGCGATTTTCTTCGGTGTCATGTGTTAGTTATCCTTTAGTTTGTTTATTATTAGTTATGTGAATTCTTTATGTAAATTTTATATTTACTATTATTTTTGTTTTTATCCGTGCTTATATCTGTATTTTTATAAGCGTTTTACACGTTTCTTGACGAACGTTAAGTATTTTTCATTTTGTAAATTTTACTGGCGTTAACTTTCATTAACGCACCGTTTTTCCACTGTCTTTGCTGGTGCAGACTTACTACTGATATTTTCAACTTTACGCTGTTTTTCATACAGGAAAGTTAAGACTTCAGAGCGTAGACGGTTATATTCAACATCTTTTGCCAATGATAATCGGCTACGTGGGCGTTCTAAGTTAACATCAAGAATCTCACCTACGGTGGCTTCAGGACCATTGGTCATCATCACAATGCGATCAGACAATAACACCGCTTCATCAACATCATGAGTGATCATAATAACGGTATTGTTTAGCTCACTTTGAATCTCCATCAGTGAATCTTGCATATGCGCGCGAGTTAGCGCATCAAGCGCGCCAAAAGGCTCATCCATCAATAACACTTCTGGCTGCATAGCTAACGCACGGGCAATACCGATGCGCTGTTTCATGCCTCCTGAGATTTCATCGGGACGTTTAAACATGGCGTGGTCCATATGCACCAGTTTGAGGTTGTATTCAATCCACTCCTTCATTTCTGCTTTTGACATCTTGTCGCTAAACACTTGTTTAACTGCTAATTCAACATTTTGATAGCAGGTTAACCAAGGCAATAAAGAATGGTTTTGAAAGACTACGGCACGTTCAGGGCCTGGTTCGTTTACTTCTTTATTTTTCAGTAATATTCCGCCTTTACTGGCTTGATAAAGACCGGCAACGATATTAAGTACCGTTGACTTACCACAGCCTGAATGACCAATCAGTGAAATAAACTCACCTTTATCTATTTGCAAATCAACGTCCTTCAAGGCAGTAAAGCCACCTGTCGGTGTCGGAAACACCATGTCAACTTGGCTAATATTTAAAAAAGCCTGGTTGATGTCAGTTTCTGTGCCATTGCATTCATTCGTGTTTGCTGTTTGAGTATTTTTCATTATCATTCCTTAAACATTTACGCTTGATTTATCCCAAGAAACCTTTCGTTGTAGCTGTAACATGGCGCGATCTAATAAAAAGCCAATAAAACCAATCACCACAACCGCAGCCATTATTCGTGCAAGAGAGTCGGAGCTGCCATTTTGAAATTCATCCCAAACAAACTTACCTAGTCCTGGGTTTTGCGCCAGCATTTCAGCGGCAATCAATACCATCCAAGCCACGCCAAAAGATAAACGCATACCGGTAAAAATCATCGGAACCGATGCCGGTAAGACTATTTTTTGAATATGTGTCAGGGTACTTAAGCGCAATACCTTACTGACATTCACCAAGTCACTGCCAATTGAAGAAACCCCCATTGTGGTGTTAATCACCATTGGCCATAAGCTACACAAGGTTACTGTTAACATTGAAGTAAGAAATGATTTCGACACTAACGGATCATCCGAGACATACAAGGCACTGACAACCATGGTAACTAGCGGTAACCATGCCAATGGTGATACTGGTTTAAAGATTTGAATTATCGGGTTGATCGCTAAATTTAAGCGTTTGTTTAACCCCATCCAAATACCTAACGGAATGGCGATTAATGCCGCCAGTAAAAAACCACAGGTCACGGTAATTAAACTCGTAAATATTTGGTCAACAAAGGTTTCTTTACCGGTATATGCCCTAATTTTACCGACATAATCCGGGTTTTTAGCCAGCTTGGCAGCATTACGCTTTTCTTGGCGTTGATAAAAAGCCTCGGCTTTTTCTCTTTCGGTTTTGTGCTCAACATACAAGGATGAAAATTGTTCAACCACGGCTTTAGGACCAGGGAATTCCCCTAAAGAGGTATGAATACTCTGGGCGGTAATCGACCAAAAAAAGAGAAATATACTGATACCTACAACAGGCAGTAATAGCGCATTAGTGAGGGTATTTAGCTTCGCTTTAACAAATGTCATCACTTGCTCAGTCACTGTTAAGCTGGTTATTTTTACTGTGGTTGAACTCATTTTTTACTCCTTCGAGAAAAGCATTAAGACTTAAATGAACTTAAAGCTTGTCACCTTTTTTAAGACCAATACTGAACTTCTCTAAGTAAGCGTTTGGTTGGTTACCGTCATAAACTATGTCATCGATAAAATGCTTTTGTGGCGCTTTAAAGCCTGTTTCATTGGCAAAGTCTGGGAATTCACTGGCTGAGATCAGCTTGTCATCAATAAGAGATTGCGCCGCTTTCACATAAATGTCTGGACGATAAACCTTGCTAGCAAGATCTTTGTACCATTGGTCACTTTTATCCGTTGAGATTTGTCCCCAACGACGCATTTGCGTTAGGTACCAAATAGCATCTGAGTAGTATGGGTAGGTGGCGTTATATCGAAAGAATACGTTAAAGTCAGGCACATCACGCTTGTCGCCTTTTTCATATTCAAAAGTACCCGTCATTGAATTAGCGATCACATCGTAATCTGCGCCAACATAATTAGATTGCGACAGTATTTTTACCGCAGCCGGACGGTTGGCATTGTTGTTATCATCTAACCATTTAGCCGCGCGAATAAGTGCGCGCGTTAAGCGAACCGTGGTATTTGGGTATTTTTCTGCAAACGCAGCGGTAATACCAAAGACTTTTTCAGGATTGTCTTTCCAAATCTCGTAGTCAGTAACAACGGGCACGCCGATATTTTTGAAAACAGCTTGCTGATTCCACGGTTCTCCAACGCAGTAACCATGAATAGTGCCCGCTTCCATCGTTGATGGCATTTGCGGTGGTGGTGTTACAGAAAGTAGCGCTTGAGCATCTATGGTGCCAGAGCTATCTCCTTTATGCGGTGCGTAATATCCAGGGTGAATACCACCCGCGGCTAACCAATAACGTAATTCATAGTTATGGGTAGATACCGGGAACACCATCCCCATTTTAAACGGTTTACCTTCAGACTTAAGTGCTTCAATAACCGGCTTTAAAGAATCCGCTTTGATTGGGTGCACCGGTCTGCCATCTGCCATTTTGGGGATGTTTGGCTTCATTTGTTGCCAGGTTTTATTTGAAACCGTGATGGCGTTACCATTTAAGTCCATTGAAAATGGCGTGATAATATCTGCCTTGGTGCCATAGCCCATAGTTGCGGCAATAGGTTGTCCTGCAAGCATATGCGCGCCATCTAAGCTTCCATCAATCACACCGTTAAGTAACACTTTCCAGTTCGCTTGTGCTTCGATGGTGACATACAAGCCTTCATCTTCGAAGTAACCATTTTCATAAGCGATTGCAATCGGCGCCATATCAGTAAGCTTAATAAAACCAAACTTCAGCTCTTCCTTTTCAGGTTCACCTAAGCTTTCGCTATAAGCGATATTAGTGAACAACAACAGCACTGCACTGCTTAGCACGGCTTTTTTTAAAGTATTGGTTAACGATTTTTTCCAGTTCATAAGAACTCCTTCAAAGTGAGTTTAAAATTTTTCCAAAAAAAAACGCCCACCAATAATCAGCCTATTAAGGTTGATTATTGGTGAGCGCCATTGCTCGTATAGTGATAGGTCTTGCCTAGCATTATCCTGATGCGTCGTTGCTATCAGGTTTTATTCATTACTTTTATCGCCATTGATAAAGGTATTTTTTCTGTGTCCAAGTTTCCGATAAATCAGAAGCCTGTGAATGGTTTTTTACTATTTAAGCCTTAATATATAAGTTTTAAGATATGAGTTTTAATTTATAAGCCTTAATATATGAGTATTAACAAATTAGTGTTAATACACTAGATAAAGCAGGTACTGTGCCAAGTTGATAAAAACGTTTTTACTGGGCTCACACACTACTAGGATACGTTAAAAAAGTTTGGCTGCACTTTAACCATAACCTATGCACCAAGCTTGCACATGACAGTGCTATCTAGCTACTAACAATTTGGTGTTGGTGTTGGTGTTGATAATAACTCGCATACGTCGATAATATTTTTAGATACTATTGCCAATGAATTTCCTTGATCCATCGCCATTTTGCGTAATGTGCCATACGCCTCATTCTCACTGATCTGCTTTTGCTGCATAATGAGCCCTTTCGCTCTTTCAATATACTTCCTGCTTTCTAACTGAGTTTTCGCTTTCCTCAACTCATTACGAAGCAACTCAGTGGCTTTAAAGCGTTCATTAGCAACAGAAATAATGCTTTTTAAACGTTGCGGAAATATTTCATTAACCACATAGGCACTTACGCCCGCCTCAATTGCGCTTTGAATAACTTTGGGCGTGTCATGCTCTGCAAAAATAACAATAGGCAGCGGTAGTAATTGATTAATATCTGCGAGCTGATTTAATAACTTATCGCTAGGTAAGTCTGTGGCCATAATCAGAATATCTGGCTGACATAACTCAATTTGTTTGATGATGTTTTCCTCAAAAGAAATATGTTTAGTGATTAGGTAATCAAAATCTTTCAAGGCTTTCTTAAGCATAGAGCTTGCTTTGGGCAGCTTTTCAATCAGTAAAATACTGACCGTTTTATTTTCAGTTGCAGGTATATTTTTAGCTGAAGATTTGCTCTTATTCAGCTTGTATTTACTGAGGTCCATAATTATTAACCCTGATTTAGTCGTTAAATTTAAAATCGATCCATTCAACAACAGCGATACAAAATCCAAGCCAATAATATAAAGACAACACTAAACTAATACTTTCAGTTACTTACAACAAAAACAGTTCATCTGTTACGTTATACTCTTGCACCAAATGCATGAATTTATATTGCAAAGGCATCACAACAGAGCGTTATAAAACTGCTCCTCTTTACGCATTGCTTCAATACCCTTGCACTTTGTCATGATGCTCAACGATGATTTCCCTTCATTCGGCGTATTTTCATTTCCTCATGTCAGCAAGGTTGCTATGGTAAAGATCAAATTATAAAAAATAAGTATTAATAAATAATGAATCCATTGCTAAAAACCACATTAACCTTTGCTTTAACCCTTGCAGTGTTTACTTCCAATCAGCTTGCAGCAAAAACACACGTTATTCATGCTGGCAATGTATTGGCAATTCCAGGTAAGCCATTATTATCTAAACAAACAATAGTGGTAATCGATGGAAAAATTACTGAGCTGAAGTCGGGTTTTATACCTGCCATCAAGATAGCAAAAGATGCTCAACTGGTGGACTTATCAAACAGCTACGTTATGCCAGGTTTAATGGACATGCATGTTCACCTACAAGGGGAATTAGGACCTAAAAACGACAGTAAAAAACTAAGAATGTCTGATTCAGATAAATTAGTTGAAAGTGCCTATTTTGCCAAAAAAACCTTACTCGCCGGTTTTACCACAGTAAGAGATCTAGGTGGAACGCCAGAGCAGATTTTTGCACTGCGTGATGGCATTGCTAAAGGCTACTTACAAGGCCCTAGAATCTTTGCCGCAGGCAGTAATGTTGCCGTGACAGGTGGCCATGGTGATGTTGATGGTATGAGTCCTGATTTATTAGAGATGCACACAGCAAAAACAGTCTGTGATGGCCCGTACGATTGTCGCCGCGCTACTCGTCACGCTATAAAGTTCGGCGCTGACGTTATAAAAATAACCTCCACTGGCGGCGTTTTATCCGATACAGATACCGGTACAGGGCAACAAATGGCAGATGACGAATTAAAAGAAGTGATTAACGCTGCCCACGCGTTAGGACGAAAAGTTGCCAGTCATGCACATGCAGCTTCGGGTATCAACGCCGCATTAAGAGCGGGTGTAGACAGTATTGAACATGGCAGCTATGCTGATGAAGAAAGCATTAAGCTATTTAAGAAAACTGGCGCTTACCTAGTGCCAACATTGATGGCTGGGGATACGGTGGTCACCTTAGCTAAAACCACCAACTTTATGTCGCCAGCAATTAGCGCCAAAGCCATTCGAGTTGGCGGTGATATGATTAAAAACTTTAAACGTGCTCATAAGTCAGGTGTTAAAATTGCTTACGGCACCGATAGCGGCGTTTCTAGACACGGAAATAATGCTAAAGAAGCGGTATTGATGTTTAACGCAGGCATGAAGCCCCAAGATATTATAAAGTCAGCAACAGTGCATGCTGCTGATCTCATCGGTCAATCGAAGTCTTTAGGCACAATTGAAGCCGGAAAAATAGCGGATATCATCGCCACTGACAACAACCCACTTGATGATATCAAAGCCTTACTTGAGGTTGATTTTGTCATGAAATCTGGCGAAATTGTTAAACAACAATAATACGTAATGATGTTTAAGACAAAGCCTGTGAGTTAAGTCGCAGGCTTTGTTCCATTACATTTGATTATAAAAAGCGCCTTACTTATTCAAGAAAAAGCAACTTACATCATTTTAGCAAAGCTATTAACACTCAAACGACCGGTAATATATTTAGGGTTTATCATAAAACTAATCTCATTTACCTGACTAACGTAGAATGTACGTTTTTTCGATCTCTTTTGCGGTATTAGGCTTCATAAATAGGTAGCCTTGAGCACGGTTAACTTCAAATTTCTCGATATAAGCTAGGTGGTAGGGCTCCTCTATACCTTCAGCAACAATATCCAAATCAAGTTTATTAACCATTAGAATAAGTGCCTCTAACAGCAACTTTTTCTTTCCGCTTTCATATTCATGCGGCATGATGCTTTTATCTAACTTGACCGTTGTTATGGGTAACTTCATTAGATGCGATATTGAAGAAAAACCAGTACCAAAATCATCGAGAGCAACGTTACATCCTAACGCTCTTATCGCATCAATTTTATCAATAAACGCTTGAGTGCAATCAAATATTGCCGTCTCTGTGATTTCAAACTCCAACAAACTCGGACAAATGTTATATGCTTCGAGCTTATGCTTAATATCGCAAACTAAGCTACCTGACTTTAATTGCGCAACGGATAAATTTATAGCCATGGTATATCGCTTATCTGAAAGACTCTTCCAATAAGCTAACTGTCCTATTGCTTCATCAATCACCCACATACCTATATCTAAAATAGCACCTGTTTCTTCAGCAATAGGGATAAACTCATCAGGGTAACTTTGTAAGGTTAAATTGCTTTTAAAACGAATCAATGCTTCAAAGCCTATGGCCTCTTTACTTTTAAGGTTAATTACCGGCTGGTATAGCAATAACAATTCATCTGATTTCACCGCAGTTGTTAATTTTTTCTCAATTTCGTAACGTCTTAACAATTGCTTTTTCATGTGAGGATAAAAGAAACAAAAGTAACTTCCTTGCTGTTCTTTAGCTCTATATAGTGCGATATTGGCCGACTTAATTAACTCTTTATAGTCACTTACCCCCTCAGAATTAATCGCTACTCCGACACTTACATTCAAATTAACCACTGAATTATTAAGTCTTAGCCCTTTGCTGGAATCGATAATTTTCTTTGCCAGTAAACTCAAAGAATAAGTGTTTTTTATATCAGAAAAGAGAATGCCAAATTCATCGCCATGAATGCGAGAGAACACTTTATGACCGTGTAAAATATCGTCGATACGTTTTGCTAGCTCTACAAGTAATTCATCGGCACAGTCATGTCCGTATAAATCATTAATCGCTTTAAAGTTGTCTATATCAAACAATATAAGGGCCACGTTACGGTGGTTATTACCAATTGATAACGATGAACTTAAGGCTTCATCAAAAACAAACCGGTTTGGCAGTCCTGTTAATAAGTCGCTTTCTGCAGCCTTTTTTGCCTCTAAATAGAGTGATTTTTGTTGTTGTTCTAGGTCAAACCTTGCTCGAGCATTTTTTATTGCTGTTTTAATTCTATTGGCCGTCAATTCACTTTTGACAATCATGTCTTGTGCACCTAGTTTGATGCACTTGCTTGCTAACTGCTCCTCTTCTGAGGTGCTTAATACAATGATTGCACAGCCATTATTGACGAAATTATTTCTCAACTCGACAATCATCTCATTACCATTTCTTGTCGGCATACGATAATCAAGTAAAACAACGTCAAAATGCTGTGTTCGAAAAGCTGCTAGGCCTTCATCCACTGTATTAGCTTCAATAACTGAAGAAGCTAATTGAGATTTCTTTAACAGCCGTTGAACCATTTCTCTGTCAACTTTATCGTCATCAACTAGCAGTACTGAAGTTGAACCATTATAAATCGACATCTGAACACTCTCTGATTCTTAAATTCATTAGACTGGCCACCGTAAGTGAAAGCAAGATCCATTTGTTCCATCTGAATCGATTGACATTGTGCCATTTAGCCTTGAAATAGCTTTATTTACAATTGATAACCCTAAACCACTACCTTCGGTTATATCTCTAGATTTTAATGTATTAAACATTTTTGTCGCAATATCTTGTAAATGAGGTGCTATACCAGGTCCATCATCCGTGATACTTAAATGGTGAAAACTATCTTTAACACTATATTTAATAATAATACATCCTGACTTCTTATCATGGTGGACTATTGCATTACTCAGAAGGTTACGAAGAGCAAGCTCTAAAGGAAAGGCTTTAACATGAATAATCTGATCACAATTCACACAACCTACAACAAAGTTTGGCTGCACATTATTAAATTTAATGAGTTGCTTTATAAGCTTATGTAAATGCACCTCTTTGTCCTCAAACTCCTCTCGACTAACTCTAGAGTACAACAGTAAATCAGCTAACATAGCCTTCATTCTCACGATTCTTTGCTGTAGCGTATTTATATGCTCAATCGAAGCTTCAGGTAAAATAGATATATTATCTTCTTTTATCCAGCTGGCCAATTGCTCTATCGCTTGAAGCGGAGATTTTAAATCATGAGAGGCGACAAAGGCATATTGATCTAGGTCAGTATTTGATAATTCAAGTTCTTTGTTCCTCTTTTCAAGTAGCGCATTTTTGTTCTCTATCTCTTTACGGTTTCTTTCTATTTCGGCTGTTCTAGATATCACCTCATTCGTTAAATAGTGAGAACGTGCCGATATAGACAACAAAAATGCCCCCAATAAACTCATAAAAAATAAGCCCGCAATAAACCACAGCCATACCTGCCACGATTTATTATCTTCTAAATATTCTGTTGTCGGAAAAAACTTAATTACCCACTCTCTTCCACCAATGATGATTATTTCAGTCACCTCAAAAACTTTTTGGTAAAAAGTCGGCGTTTCATTAGCACCGTATAAGGGAGTTAAAATGCCATCAGTAATATCATAAATATTTAAATGGGCTTGTTGATTAATTTTTTTATTTAATATTGAATCTGTAATATCACCAACGCGAAAAACCCCAACGATAAACCCTAATATATTATTTTCGCGTTCAGCAGCTGTTTGAGATTTTTGCAAGTACACTGGATAAAATAACAAAAAACCCGCCTCGGTTTTTTGCCCTTGTACTAACGAAATTTTTGCAGTTGCTTGTGCTGTTCCAGATAACATAGCTCTATCTAACGCTTTTTTTCGGGCTAAATTTGAAGAGACATCAAAACCAAGAGCCTTAGCATTCTCATTCATAGGTTCAATATATTTTACTGGCACATACCGAGAGCGCTTATTGGCTTTAATACGCTTACCTTGGCTATCTAACTCACTAATAAAAAATGCATTATCTACTGAGTCGCTCAGAGCCGTTTCAAAAGCCTCCCTATCACTATCTACCACAACAGGGTTCCAACTTAATCCGTTAATTCCCTCTTTATTAAGGAGTAAGTACTTTACAAAGGTTCTAAAGTCATCTTTGGTGATGTTCAGATGATTAGTACTTGAATAAAAGCGCTCTATAGAAGCTACAGCGTCTATATAAGTTAAGAAGTTATTATTCAAACTTTTTATATCTTCATTGGCAATTTCTTTAAACGCCAATTGGTTATTTTCATTTGCCCAATCGTTTACCCGGGAATAAGTTATGATGACTACAGATAACATAACAATTAATGGCAAAATCATTAACTTTCGACGTTGTTTCCATAACGTTCTATTTTTTCCCGACAGCATTAAAACAAAAGGAGAAAAAATCATTACCCCAAAAGATCCACCTGCCCACCATGTTGCAAATTGATAATGTTGATAAGGTAAATAGTCCAATCTCAAGAGAAAAGCACTTGTGATGATAAACGTAGCCCCTACTAAACAAGACAAAGGACCGCCTAAAAAGAGAAATTTGAATATTTCTCTATCCTTTAATAAAGCGGTGGGACAACGAATAAAACGCTTGATCAGGAAAGCACCTAAAATGGCTTGTAATGTCTGGGCTAACGAAAGGGTAGATAATAAAATTACGTCAACGTCTTGCAGTATTGGACTCGTCAAAAACAAGGTGAGATTCAACAATATTGAGCCTAATAATACACCGAACCAAAGCCCATTCCCCCATATAATCAAAGCCCCCAAAGCAATACCAGCAGAAGGAGAAAATGGCATCGCAAGTCCAGGTTCAAGGGTTAGATGAATAAAAAGCAGACCGGAAAAGAAATAACATAAAGCAAGCTTAATGTTATTGAAGATACAGGCAATTGAAATGAAACGACTCAAGTTATTTATCATACTAAATAGACAAAGCAACATTGTTATTAATTACATATTTTAGTACAAATTGAAAAATTTAAATATTACCGTTTATTTACCGCGACTTGAACAGATGTATTTTTTCTAGTTATAACTATAAAAGCTGCTCTTCCTCTAATAAAAATTGACCCGCTCAATTTCTATTTTCTGCCAATTAAACCTCAGCAAATCTTTAATAGAAGGGAGTTGCTGATAGCAAAACCATTGATACTTTTCAGCTAATTAAAAAACCAGTCGCAACATTTTATTTACCTCTAGACACTATTTTTTTACAACCTACCGATTATTTTTTTACAAAATATAACGCTAAAAAAAACACTAAAAACTAGCCGTGATAAATCATTATATATCAACAGTTTAAAACACTTTTGTCTTTAAGGACATTTTTAACTTTGGTTATAAGATGTTAAAAAAAGCCATTTGACAGCGCTGTCAAACGCATGCTAGCTTGAAATGAGCATGAAATATATACAATAAAAAACTGAATAACAGGGAGTGTTTGTCAACATCTAAGTGTCTTTTCCATGCGCTATAAAAAAAAATAATAAATTAAAGGTGGAACAATAGAATGAAACATATCAAGCCTGATTTTAAAGTTAATAAAACGATTATTGCTATGTCGATTGCGGCTAGTGCATTAATGTCAACCAATGCATTTGCAGCGCAAAGCTGTGAAGGTATTAATGTTTACCCTGATTTTCCACAATTAGACTGGGAAGGAAAACCTAGTCATGCCAATACTGGCGATGTTGTGCAACATAACGGCAGTGCCTTTACGGCCAAATGGTGGACTAAATCAATCCCAGGTAGCGACGGCAGCTGGTCTTTAGCACACGAATGTTCTGATGGAAATCCAACACCTGATCCAGACCCAACGCCTGACCCAGACCCAACGCCTGACCCAGACCCAACGCCTGACCCAGACCCAACGCCTGATCCAGATCCAACGCCTGGTCCAGGTCCAACAGCTTATTCAGCTGGCACAAGTTATGCGGCAGGAGATATTGTCAGTAACGCTGGTAGTAACTATCAATGTAATATTGCTGCTTGGTGTTCATCAGCTTCAGCGTATCATTACGCACCTGGCACAGGAACAGCTTGGCAAACAGCATGGACATTAGTAGGCGCAGGCACACCTGATCCAGATCCAACGCCTGATCCAGATCCAACGCCTGATCCAGACCCAACACCTGATCCAGACCCAACACCTGATCCAGACCCAACGCCTGATCCAGACCCAACACCTGATCCTGACCCAACACCTGATCCAGGCGGTCAATGTGAGGGTTACAACGTGTGGACAGAAGGTACTACTGCCAAAGGTGGAGATATTTTCGTCAACAGTGATTATATTGCTTACTCAGCTAAATATGAAACATCTACTAGCCCAGGTAGCGATGACACATGGACTTGGCAAGTTAACTGTGATGGCACAGCAAAAGGTGCTCCAGCACTACTTTCTATGCCAAATAATACTGATCCTGTTTCTTTAAAAGTCGCAGGTTGGCCTAATCAAGTGGTTGTTGCTAGTCCTTCAAATGCTCCAAATATTGTTGAGGTACAAGCATCTCTAAGTAGCGCTAGCAGTGTTGAACAGCTTACCAGTGCTTTTGAAGCCGCTATAACAGCCGCGCAAACTGCTGGCAATAAAACGGTCGTTATTGGTGGTGACTTACTTGATAGTATAGTTTCTGACAAAGGTGCGTCTCTGGGTAATGTTGATGTTACAACAGCACTATCTGCAGCAACTACAGCCATTAGCGCTAACGATATCAATGCATTATCAAACGATGCTAAGGGTTTAGTGCAAGCTTACAACTTAATCTTTAATCAATTAGCACCTAATGCCGTGTTCGGTTGGGAATTAACCATTGGTAGTTTTGCCAATCAATATCACACAGGGTATCGAAGTGTGTGGAATGCTGCTTCTAAAGCAACAGCCGACGCTTTATATCGTTTCGAGTTATACCGTGGTGATAATGCAGCAGATATTGTTGCTTTTGAGAAAACCACTGCTACGGCTGCTTTAACAGCTGATCAGTGGGACAATGGTTTACGCTTTGTTAAGCAAGTATCTGATTTTGTTAACTCTCCTGCCCTACTGTCTGTACCAACAAGTCAAGCCGGTACTTACTTTTTAGGAGCAACTTCTGCAGAGCGCAAGTTACGTCATGCAGCACATCATAATGTATTTGCTGTGTTGTTTGATGAAGATGACGCTAACTTAACCAGCAAAATTGCAGAATATGCAAGTGCGACTATTCCTCTGTATTACGAAGGAAATGGCAGTGCAGTTGATACAGATCTTCAATTAACGTCTATTGAGTCATTCAATCAAAGACTGTTAAGTGTTGAAAACACAATGAATACTGAAGCTTTCTTGTATGAAATTTCACAAGGTAAATATGCACCTTCAACAGTGTATAAGTGGAATGACTTCTTACAAGGTCTAAGTTCAATGTATAACGTCGGTATTGCGGGTAAGAAACTTTGGTTATTTGATGAGAACGCTGACGATGCGACTAATGCTAAATATGCAAAAGTTGCCATTGCCGCATTCTTATCTCAAAGTATGAAAGAAACCATTCGCTACAACGCTTGTGATGAGAATAACTGGTCAATTGCTACTGGTGACCCTGTTGATTACCCACTAAGTTCATCTTGTGGTCAATTACAGCAAGACTATGCAAGCTATGGTGTTAATCCAACTACCGGTGTTGACCATCCATACTCTTGTCCTGTCGCTCCAAAAATGGAAGTAACAGCAACGACACATGCTGGTTGGTATGGTGCTCCAGCACCTTTATTTGCTGCACCAGATTCTGTGCTTGATGAAGCAGGTCTATTAGTAAATGGCGCTGTAGGTTATTGGAACTTTGGTGGTGGTTGGTGTGCTGAACAACCTGAAACCATTGACAGTACCAAGCAAGTTTGGGAACGTGATGAATGTAAACAATACGTTGGTCAAAAAGCAGGTGAATTTGTTCATAACGGTGCTGCTGGCAAGTCTGTTCAAGGCTGTGGCTGGTGGGGTCGTGGGGTAATTCAAACCACTGGACGTCAAAACTTTGGTACATTAAACCACTTCTTAGGCCGAAGTCATGTAGACCCTAGTACCGTTGGTACTGTTGTTGAAGGGATCAATGTTGCACCAGCACCAACTAACCCTTTGTACGCGAATCTTGATTTCTGTTCTGACCCACAACTAATTTGTACTTCACAAGAGCATAAAGAGCTTAAATGGATTGCGGGTTTATTCTATTGGGTTAACGATGTTCAAGGTTATAACACTGACAGTGGCCCTTATGCTTACTGGGATTACCTAACAGAGCTTAAAGCTTATGTTGATGGTGGTTTACAAGGCACTAAGTTTGTTGACGATATCTCGGGTATAGTAAACCGTGGTTGTCCTGATGCAACGTGTCCTATCAGTGGTGATGTTGATGGTATTGAAGACCGCCGTGAAAACTTCTTCTTAATATTAGAAAAGTTAGGTCTTAGTGCTCAATAAGTTTATGTAAATAATAAACGCTATAATTTGTAGCATTAAACAAAAGCCTGTCTGGTTATAGCTGACAGGCTTTTTTTATTAGTAAATGGAGAGTAATAAATGGTGAGTAATAAATGGAGAGTTATAAATAGGTTCAGAATCAAAATAATCAAGGCGTGTTAAATATCAGCAATACTAATACCGAGCAATATCAAAAGAATTATTACAAGACCAAGTATTAAAGGTAAAACAAGACGCGGCGCAAGTAGCTTATGAAAGCCCAACAGCCCTAAGCGCCCATTATATTTAAGCCACAAACACGTAGTAAATTTCCTGAAATCCCCCGTGATTGAGGCGCAGCTAAAAAAGCGATAGTTTCTGCTACATCTATTGGTAAACCACCTTGAGACAAAGCACACATTCTACGACCAAAAAAGCGCGTCATCACCGGAATTGAAGCGGTCATTTTCGTTTCAATAAAACCTGGCGCTACCGCATTAATGCTAATGTTTTGCTCTGCTAATTGTGCTGACATACTTTCTATCATGCCAATAATGCTCGCTTTCGACATCGCATAATTACTTTGACCAAGATTGCCGGCAATGCCGCTAATAGAAGAAACACACACTATGCTACCACCAGAGTTAATGCGCTTATTTTCCAATAGGTAACGATTAATACGCTCAACACTGGCAAGGTTTACGTCCATTACTTGTTGCCAGCCCTCACTTGACATACGTGACAGCATTTTATCTCGGGTAATGCCTGCATTATGAATAACAATATCTACAGCGCCTGCAAGTTTTACTATTTGCTGTTCAATGAATTGCGCGGCATGTTTGTCCGTTATATTAACGGCTATGGCATCACCGCCAATAGCTAACATGGTGGCTTTTAACTCAGCTTCTGCCTGAGGTATATCTAAACCAATAACTTTTGCGCCATCACGGGCAAGTAGCTGTGCAATGGCAGCGCCAATACCGCGAGATGCTCCGGTAACTAAAGCCACTTTTCCTGCAAGGGGTTTATTCCAACTTACCGCTATTTCTGATGCTTGTTTAGCATTGAGCCTGATCACTTGGCCGTTAACATAAGCGCTACGGTGTGATAATAAAAAGCGCAGTGGTGAGGCAATATTGGTTGTTAAATCACTATTGGCATAAATAAGGTTAGCCGTTATGCCTTTTCGCCCTACCTCTTTTGCTAAGGCTTTAACAAAGCCAACTAAACCTCGTTGCACGCTAGCCTGTAAGCTGTTTTCACACTGCTTGGGATTAAGTCCAATAACGACAATTTTGCCACTAGCCTTAATGCTTTTAACCTTATGATGAAAAAACTGATAAAGCGCTGCACTGTCCTCAACTGTTTTAATGCTTGTCGCATCAAATACCAAACCACCATACTTTTTACTTTTGTTAGCTGAATCTGCCCCCGCCTCAGACTCA
This sequence comes from uncultured Colwellia sp., assembly GCA_913057925.1. Taxonomy (GTDB): domain Bacteria; phylum Pseudomonadota; class Gammaproteobacteria; order Enterobacterales; family Alteromonadaceae; genus Colwellia. The sequence goes on from CAJXPG010000033.1 coordinate 32,761, forward strand.
GATACACAAGAGCCTGACAATATTGCTTGTAGCATGTCATTTACTTGGCTTTTATCACCAGCGCCAATAAAAATATCATCAACAAGAGCTTCAGGATTAGCAGCTGAAATACCCCTGTCTCTTATACACATCTGA